>CAKTPC010000019.1 GCA_934590505.1 uncultured Oscillospiraceae bacterium | reverse complement strand
TCGCTGCGGCGCGCCTATGCTTATTATTGCGTTCCGTATTTTTTCTCCGCAAGCTCCTTGCTGCATGAGACGAGACGGCGGATGCTGCGGTCGTTCGTGCTGCGCTCATTTATGAGTATACCGAGCGAGCGGTTACAGCGCGGCTCAAGCGGAAGGGTCTTGATATTGAACTGCATGTCCTTCGTCACGAGTCTTGACAGGACGCTCACGCCAAGCCCGTGTTCGACCATCGACGCAATGGACGCGTCATCAAGATTCGTGCGCAGTATGTTCGGCGCGACCTTCATTCCGTTTGCCGTGAAGATCGGCAGTATATCCAGCTCAAAGCCAAGGGAGGGCATGAGAAAGTCTGTCCCCTCGAAGAGCTCTACCGGGTACGCTTCTCCGTCAAAATCGCAGTCGGCTGGCAGGATGGCGACAAGCTCGTCCTCCATCAGCGGTATCCATGTAAGCCCCTGGCACAGCTCAGGCTGATAGCTCACCATTGCGCAGTCAAGCTCCTCGTTCCGCACTGCCGTGGCCATCTCGTTCATGTCGTTGACCGTGAGAGAGACCTGCGTGTCCGGGCAGAGCAGCCTGAACGCGGAGAGAATATCCGGGATCCAGTGGCGCGCGATGCTCGAAAACGAACCGAGCCGCAGGGTCGAGCCGGTCTTGAGCCGAAGCTGGTCCGCCTCGCGTTCGAGCGCCGCCGCAGCGTCGGCAAAGCCCTTTAGCTTCAGCAGCAGTTCCTGCCCGGTGGGGGAGAGCCGCACTCCGCCCTTGCTGCGTATCAGCAGCGATACGCCGAGCTCATCCTCGAGAGAGTTCATCATGTGCGTGAGCCCGGACTGGGTGTAGCCAAGCTCCGCAGCGGCGGCGGTGAGACTGCCGCGGTCTATCGCGGTAAGAAGTGCGGTTACTTTTTTGCTGTCCATTTCTGTGATTCACTGTCCTTATGCGGTATCTATGAAGAAAACTGATTGCACATATAATAATATGGAATTTTGCGAATTGCAAGTGAAATGTTATTATATGTAAAAGCCTTGCAAAATGACCAAAAAGTTAGTATAATTTAAAAAAGAACTTCAATATACGCTTGTAATGCACCAAAAAATTCCGGTAATATTACCGGAACAACCGGAAATAAATCCGGAACATATTTTTACAGACAGCAGATATGCGGGCAGCACATCCCCCGCATATATCTGTCGGTTTGCCCTGCGGTAATATCCGCAGGGCAAATTTTTTGTGCAGATATGAGAAAGTGTATGGACATTAGAGTTAAGACCACGTTAAGCTTATAGAACCGTTTTAGACAATTTTGTGTAATTTGAATATAAAACCGTAAAAATCCCTGTGAAAAAATTTACTAATCTTGCAAATTGTATATAAGTAGAAGTATAATCGTATTAAGAAAATTGACGATAGGGCTGTAACGCGGCATGCGGTTTCCTGTTGCTAAAAAAACGATCATGTAGTAGAATAGCATTGCTAAAACTTTAACTTAAAATACGTCGGGAGATTGATCCGGTGCAGAGAGTTTTGATCCATATTCACGGTATCGTTCAGGGGGTCGGCTTCCGGCCGTTTATCCATAAGCTTGTCAAGGAACGCGGGCTGCGCGGCTATATAAAAAACACCTCCTCCGGGGTCGAGCTTGAACTGGAAGGGGAGCGAGAGGAGCTTTCGGGCTTCATTGAGGATATCCCGCGCCGTGCGCCGAAGCTTGCCGTCATTGAAGCGATGGAGACGGAGTATCTCCCGGAATTGGCAGGCTATGAGGATTTCAGAATTTTGAGCAGCAAAACGGAAGCCTTCCGCAATACGCTCATTTCCCCGGATATATGTACCTGTGACGACTGCCTGCGTGAGCTGAGAACGCCCGGCGACAGGCGCTACCGCTATCCTTTCATCAACTGCACCAACTGCGGCCCGAGGTTCACTATTATAAAGGACGTGCCGTATGACCGGGCAAAGACCTCGATGAGCGCCTTTCCCATGTGCCCGGACTGTGGCCGTGAGTATCACGATATTGAGGACCGGCGCTACCATGCTCAACCGGACTGCTGCCCGGACTGCGGCCCGAAGGTATTCTTTCTGGACGCTGATGGAAAAGCGGTGGAGGGCGACGCGATAGAGCTTGCCCGGCAGAGCATTAAGGCCGGGAAGATCATTGCCGTCAAGGGGCTCGGCGGGATACACCTTGCCTGCCGCTGTGACGACGCTTCCGTTGTCCGTGAGCTGCGCCGCCGCAAACAGCGCGATGAAAAACCCTTCGCGGTCATGTGCCGCGATGTTGAATGCGCGAGAGAAATTTGCCTCGTCTCTGAGGATGAGGAGAAGATACTTGACGGCTTCCGCCGTCCCATCGTTCTGCTGAGGAAGAAGCGGCAGGGGCTGGAGCATATCAGTGAAAACGGCTTTATCGGCGTTATGCTGCCGTATACCCCGCTGCACTATCTGCTCTTCGGTGACGATATAGACATGCTCATCATGACGAGCGCCAATCTTTCCGACACTCCCATGATGTACCGCAACGATGAAGCGGTGGAAAAGCTGCGCGGAATTGCCGACGGTTTTCTGCTGCACAACAGGGATATCCAGACCCGCTGTGACGATTCGCTGTGCTGGGTGCTGGGCGGCGCGGAATATTTTGCCCGCCGTTCAAGGGGCTATGTGCCTTTCCCGATAACCGTCGGGGAGGAGCTTCCGCCGCTGCTTGCATGCGGCGCGGAGCAGAAGGCGAGCTTCTGCCTGTCAAAGGGGAGCTACGTTTTCCCAAGCCAGCATATAGGGGACCTGAAGAATTTTGAGACGCTGGAAAATTATACCGGACAGATAAAACATTTTCAGCGACTGTTTGATATAAGACCGCAGGCCGCGGTCTGCGATCTGCACCCGGACTATATGTCCACGGAATATGCCGCCTCGATAGCCGAGGAGGAAAACCTGCCGCTTGTAAAAGTGCAGCACCACCATGCGCATATGGCTGCCTGCATGGCCGATAATGGTCAAAACGGGCCGGTGATCGGCCTTGTGTGGGACGGCACCGGACTCGGTACGGACGGTACGATATGGGGCGCGGAGTGCCTCATCGGGGACTATTCCGGATTTGGGCGCTTCGGCAGTATTCTGTCTATCCCGCTCATCGGCGGGGACAGGGCGGTCAAGGAGACTGACCGCGTCGCCTTCGCATTGCTCGATGCGTCCGACTGCGATACCGGCAGCATCGAAAAAGCGGAAGTTTATAAAGCTGTTCTTGCGTCCGGACTCAACTGCCCTGTGTCGTCAGGCATGGGACGGCTGTTTGACGGCGTCGCCGCGATCCTTGGGATAAAGACGCTGTGCAGCTATGAGGGGCAGGGGGCTGTCCTGCTTGAAGCTGCCGCAGCGGAGGACGGAGAAGTCTACCCATTTGGCCTTGAGGGAGAGCCGCTGCGCTATGACTGGCGCGGAACGATCCGCGCGGTATGCGCCGATATGAAGGCGGGAGTCGACACCGGACGCGTGGCCGCCCGGTTCATGAACACGCTTGTTGAAATGGCTGTGTGCCAGTGCTGCGATGCGCGCAGGGCGAGCGGGATAGATGTCGTAGCACTTTCAGGCGGCAGCTTCCAGAATATGTATATAATGTCGCGCCTTCCGGAAAGGCTGGAAAAAGAGGGCTTCCGTGTGCTGCGGCACAGGCGCGTTTCGACAAATGACGAGGGGCTTTCGCTCGGCCAGCTGATGATAGCCGCCGCGAAGCTCGGAAAATAAGGAGAAAAAGACATGTGTTTGGCAGTACCGCTGAAGCTTGTTGAAATACACGGAAACTCCGCCATAGGCGAAGCTCTTGGAATGACGCGTGAAATTCGCGTCGACTTCATCCCGGAGCCGAAGGTTGGGGACTATGTTATGGTCCATGCCGGGTTTGCGATAGACCGGCTTGATGAACAGCAGGCGCAGGAGGATATCGACGCGTGGAAAGAGGTGCAGGATGCCCTCGGCTGATATGCACGCAGGTGAGATCATTTCCGCGATAGAGCGCATGGACTTGGGCGAGATACGGCTCATGGAGGTATGCGGGACGCATACGATGTCCATCGCAAAGTCCGGTCTGCGCTCTATGCTCCCGAAAAATATAAAGCTCCTGTCAGGCCCCGGATGTCCGGTCTGCGTCACGCCGCCTGAGGTCATTGACGCGGTGCTGGAACTTGCCATGGAGAAGGACGTTATCATCACCACCTACGGCGATATGCTGCGCGTCCCCGGCAGCACTCCGGGCGACAGCCTGCAGCGCCGCCGCGCCATGGGCGCAAGGGTGCAGATGGTCTACTCCCCGGTGGACGCGGTGCAGCTTGCCAAGGAGAACCCGGATAAACAGGTGGTGTTTCTCGGTGTCGGCTTTGAAACTACCGCGCCTGGGACAGCCGCCGCGGCGCTGACGGCGGCAGAACAGAGAGTGGGAAATTTTTCCCTCTGGTCGATGCTCAAGACTGTGGAGCCCGCGCTGCGCGCGCTCATGGCGATGCCGGATTTCAATATCGACGGCTTTATCTGCCCGGGGCACGTGGCCACCATAATCGGCGCGAAGGGCTTCCGCTTTCTCCCGGAGGAATATTCAATGCCGGCGATCATCGCGGGCTTTGAACCGGGGGACATTCTCCGCGCGGTGTACAGGCTTGCAAAGCAGATAGCCGAGCGAAGCCCGAAGATAGAGAACGAGTACCGCAGGGCGGTCACCGAGAACGGCAACCCACTTGCGCAGAACATGATGAACACCTGCCTGCGCCGCCGTCCAGATAACTGGCGCGGCCTTGGGCTTATCCCGGACAGCGGGCTTGAGCCGGCCGCTGTGCTTGAGCGGCTCGATGCAGAAAGACGCTTCGGCATAAGCTATGCGGAAAAGCCGAAGCCGACCGCCTGCCGCTGCGGTGACGTTATCTGCGGGCGCATTGCACCTGAGCAGTGCCCGATGTTCGGCGGACGCTGCACACCGGAGGACGCGGTGGGGCCGTGCATGGTCTCCTCGGAGGGAGCCTGCGCCGCGGCGTATAAATACGCGGGGGTGTGAAACTTCTTATATGGATGAATTAATTACACTGGATTACGGCAGCGGCGGCAAAAAGACCGCCAGCCTGATAGAAAAGCTTATAGTACCGGCACTGTCAAACCCGGCGCTGGATGCATTGGGAGACGGTGCAATAGTAGAGGGCGCAGAGAAGCTCGCTTTCTCGGCCGACAGCTTCGTCGTCGATCCTATATTTTTCCCCGGCGGGGATATCGGCAAGCTCTCCGTCTGCGGCACGGTGAACGACCTTGCCATGTGCGGCGCTGTGCCGAAGTATTTGAGCTGCTCCTTCATTATAGAAGAAGGGCTGCTGATGGGTGACTTGGAAAAGATAGTCGAATCCATCCGCCGTACTGCGGAGAGAGCCGATGTGCAGGTCGTGACGGGGGACACAAAGGTCGTTGAGCGCGGCAGGGGAGATAAAATTTATATCAACACCGCCGGTATCGGCTTTGTGAAATATCCAGGGTTAAGCCCGAAGAAGCTCAGGGATGGGGACGCTGTCATAGTCTCCGGCATGGTCGGCGACCACGGAACGGCCATTATGCTCGCGCGCAGCGGGATGATGCAGGGCGAGATCATGTCCGACTGCGCACCGCTGAACGGCCTGTGCGAAGCTATCCTCGGTACCGGCGCTGAGGTACGCGTCCTGCGCGACCCGACGCGCGGCGGAGTTGCCACGACGCTCAATGAGTTCATTGAGGGAACGGCGCTCGGAATAGAGCTGTATGAGGATAAGATACCGGTTCGGGATCAGGTCCGCTCGGCCTGCGATATGCTCGGCCTTGACCCACTATACTGCGCGAACGAGGGCAAGCTCCTTGTTGTCGTTGCAGCGGATGACGCGGAGCGGGTGATAGACGCGATGCGCGAAACTGAAGAGGGGCGCGATGCTGCAATCATCGGCAGGGTCGGCGCCGGGTATCCCGGGAAGCTCGTCATGGACACGGCCTTCGGGGGAAAGCGCATCCTCCAGAAGCTTACGGGGGCGCAGCTTCCGAGAATTTGCTGAAAATAAAAAATTAAAAATAAAAGGAAAATCAGAGAGGTGAAACGGATGCAGGAGTACAAAAAGACCGTGATCACGAAGGATCAGGTCGTACCCATAGCGGAAAAAATGCGCAAGGCCGGCAACGCCCTTGTGATGATCCACGGCTTCATCGACAACGATGGGCAGATGGACGTCTCATGGGACTATGCCGTAGACCCGGCGATCGAGTCCTATCACGTGATAGGCGAGACGGTGCTTCCGTCGATCGGCGAGATCTACGACACGGCGGCGACCTGGCCGGAGCGCGAGCTCAACGAGCTGTTCGCTGTAGAGTTCGAGGGACTTGACGTATCGCAGCGGCTCTTCCTGCCGGAGGACATGCTCGAAACGCAGGGCAAGGGACAGATAATGGTCATGCCGCTTTCGGAGCTTCGGCAGAAAAACATTGAGGAGGGAACGAAATGAGCTACATTGTCCCTATCGGCCCGTACCATCCCGCGCTTGAGGAGCCGATACACGCAAAGCTCTATACCGAGGGCGAGGTCATCAAGGACGCGGAGGTCTTTGTAGGCTATAATCACCGCGGTATAGAGAAGCTTGCCACCGAGCGCAACGCTATCCAGACTCTTGTTCTTGTCGAGCGCGTCTGCGGTATCTGCTCCCACTCCCATGCACTGACATACGCCATGTGCGTGGAGAGCATCAACGGCATAGAGGTGCCGAAGCGCGGCCAATATATCCGCGTAATCACTGCGGAGCTGGAGAGACTGCATTCGCACTTCCTGTGGCTCGGCATCGCCTGCCACATCATCGGGCATGACAGCATGTTCATGCATATCTGGGATGAGCGCGAGCTTGTCATGGACCTGCTGGAGAAGATGACCGGCAACCGTGTGAACTATGCCATGGTGACCGTCGGCGGTGCAAGACGCGATATAGACGACGACCTTCGCCGTGAACTGCTTGAAGCCTGCGATAAGCTTAAGGCCCCGCTCGACCGTATCACCGAGATCGCCCTGACCGATAAGACCATCGCGATGCGCACCAAGGGCGTCGGCGTACTGCCGAAGGAGGACGCGATACGCATGGGAGCTGTCGGCCCTCACGCGAGAGCATCCGGAGTCAAGGTCGATGTCCGAAAGGACGCGCCATATTCCTCTTACGAAGATTTTGATTTCGATGTGCCCGTCGTTGAGAGCGGAGATGTATTCGCACGTGTGGTCGTGCGCGCTCTCGAATGCTATGAGAGCATCAAGATCATCCGTCAGGCGCTTGAGAACCTGCCCGCAACGCCCATCAACCTCGGCAATAAGCTCATCAAGATACAGCCGGGTCAGGCGGTCTGCCGCCATGAGGCGCCGCGCGGCCAGCTCAGCCATATGGTCGTGGGCGACGGTTCGTTCAATAACCACCGCGTCAGCATCCATGTGCCGAGCTATAAGAACACGCCGACTGTCCCGTTCATGCTCCGCGGCAACACCGTTGCGGACGCGGGACTCATCATCGCAAGCATAGACCCCTGCTTCAGCTGCCTCGACAGATAAGATGCACGAGCTTGCACTGACAGAGGGGATAATCAGCATAGTCGAGTCCGAAAAGAAAAAGCACGGCTTCGAGAGAGTCAGCGAGATAAGCCTTAAGCTCGGCGAGTATTCCGGAGTGATACCGGAGTGCATGGAGGAATTTTTCCCGATCGCCTCAAAGGGTACGGCGGCAGCCGGGGCAAAGCTACACTTCGAGAAGGTGCCGGCGCAGTTCGAGTGCCGTGAGTGCGATTGGCGCGGCGGACTTGAAAAGGGGAGCTTTGCCTGCCCGGAGTGCGGCGGAGAAAACCTCCAAATGACCGCGGGACGCGAGTTCTATGTTGAAAACATCAAAGTCGAATAGACAACGGATAGATAATAAACTTCAAAGGAAGGAGAGATGATCTCTTGCAGAAAACACGGTTTACATCGGTGCTGTCCACTTTCATCGTCTGCTATGTGTTCTGGATTCTTCTCACATGGTCACTATCTCCGGAGGAGCTTGCGGCGGGAGCTGTCGTCAGCTTTTTCGTAGCGCTGTTCTCAGCAAAATACTTTATACATGAAAACGCCGGGTGGCTCTTCAGACCGGACAAGTTCTTCGCCCTGCTGGCATATTTTGTGGTTTTCCTCGGCCTGCTCATCAAGTCGAATCTCAACGTAGCAAAGTGCTGCTACAAGGGCTGCAAGGATGTTTACCCCGGCATCGTGAAGATACCGACGAAGCTCAAGGGTGACTACGCACAGGCGATGCTCGCAAACAGCATCACCCTCACGCCGGGCACGATAACCCTCGACATCATCGAGGAGAATGGCGAGACGGCATACTATGTCCACTGCCTCGACGTGTCCCAGTACGAGGATAAGAATTTCTATTACACGGACGACAACGGCAGAGAAAAGCCGCTGCCGCTCCATAGGAGCCGCGAGGACGCCGGAGAGGACATCAAAGGCACGATGGAAAAATGGATCAGGAGGATCTGGGAATGATTGACATTTTGATTTTTGCCGTCATTTATGCGCTGCTTGCTGCGGGAAACCTGATCAGACTTGTGAAGGGCCCGACGGGTGCGGACAGAATGGTCGCGGCGGACAGCATGGATATTCTTGTCGCCTGCGCAATGGTGCTCTTCTCCATATACAGCGGAAGAGGCATATACCTTGACATAGCCATCATCACAGCGATGCTCGGCATACTCAACACCATGCTCGTCGGCCGTTATCTTGATACGGGAAGGTGGCACAAGAAATGATACTTCGTATTATCATAGACCTGCTTATAGCGGTGAGCCTGTACTTCGCCATTGCCGGGACGATCGGCATCAACAAAATGCCTGATACCTTCTCCCGCATGCAGGCGAGCACGCTTATCACCACCCTCGGCGTTCTCGGCGCGAACATCGGCGCTATACTCTATGCCATATTCATCATGCACAACGGTGCGGCTGCGGTGAAGATCGCGGTCATCGCGGCGCTCGTCATCGCGGTGAACCCCATCGGCGCGCATGCTATCGCCAAGGGTGCTTACCGCTCGGGCGTCAGACCGGAGCGGAAGATGGAAATGGATGATTTCAGGAGGGACTTCGATGAGTGAACTTGTTGTTATCTTAAATGCCCTCATACTGTTAGGCGTAGTTGTCTCCGCGATACTCGCGGTGCACTGTGAAAAGCTGCTCTCTTCCGTTATCGCTCTCGGCGTCACCGGCATATTCGCCGCGGCGGAGTTCCTGCTGCTGCATGCTCCCGACGTCGCGATATCCGAAGCGGCGGTCGGCGCGGCTCTGACTCCCCTTATCTTCATCGTGACGCTCAAGAAACTCAAGGGAGGGGACGACAAATGAAGAAATTCCTCACTATCGTCTGCCTTGCGGCGTTCCTTATCGCGGGAATTTTCGCAGCGGTGGAGATGGCGCAGCTGCCGCGTACATACGACGGGGCCAACGCCAAGGTATCTCCTTATGAGCTGATGCAGAACCCTGAGGCCTACGACGATTCCGAGGCCGACGGCGCGGCTGCCGCGATCGTCCAGCAGAACCTTGCAAAGACCCACGCCGTGAACGATGTCACCTCCATAGTCTTTGACTTCAGAGGCTACGACACGATGGGCGAGTCTTTCATAATGATACTAACGGTATCCTCTGTTATTATTCTGCTGAGAAAGACCAAGGCCGAAAAAGAAAAAATGAAGGAGGAGCGAGATGGAAAGATACACAGATAACGTCACCATCAAGCGTGTTATAACCCGCTGCGGCTGTGACAGGATCATTCCGCTTTGCCTCGTATATATCTTCTATATTATGCTCCATGGCCACCTGACCCCGGGCGGCGGCTTTCAGGGCGGCATACTCACAGTCGCCGTCGTGCTGCTCATCTACCTTGCCCATGGCTATGAGGAGGCCAAGCGTGCCCTGCACCCGAACCTTACCCATAAGCTCGAGGGCGTCGCGCTGATGCTGTATGTTGTCCTCGCGTTTGTCGGCGTTGTCCTCGGCGCGAGCTTCTGCCAGAACGTGTTCTATTACCACGGCGATATAGGCGCGCTCTTCAGCAGCGGCACGGTGTTCTGGATGGGCGAGACCGTTGCGTTCGACGTGTTTACCGCGGCTGTGACGCTCTCCATCGGTATGCTCAGCGTTCTGTATCCGCAGGATATAGACAACCTGAAGTGAGGTGGCAAGTATGATTACGATGAACTATATTGCTTCATTCTTCCTGATCTTTTTGGGATTATACTGCATCGTTGTTAAGCACAACGCCGTCAAGACGGTCATCGGCCTGTGCGTCATGGACTACGGCGTGAACATCTTCCTTATCTCCGTCGGCTATGTACCGGGCGGCACGGCGCCCATTTTCACACAGGGCGAGATAACAGCAGCAAGCTACTTTGTCGACCCGATACCGCAGGCGCTGACCCTCACGAGCATAGTTATCGGCGCATGCGTCACGGCAATGAGCCTTGCGATAGTCATGCGGCTCGACGAACAGTACAAGACCCTTGACACCAGAGAGATAAGGAGGCTGCACGGATGATCCTTGATTATCACCACCTCCCGATCTGCGCGATAATGCTGCTGTTCTTCGGTGCATTCTTTATCACGACCTTCGGCACACGCGGCGGCGTGAGAAAGATAGTGTCGATGATCGCGTCTGCTGCGAGCCTTGCCTGCCTTATCGCGCTTATAAAGCCGGTAATGGTAGACGGGGAGATAATCTCCTACTGGCTCGGCAGCCGCAGCATCGCCGGCGGCTACGCGATAGGAATTGCAATAGAGGTCGACGCACTGAGCCTGTTCTTCGGGCTGCTCGTCGGTATCGCGGCCTTTGCCGCCTGTGTCTACAGCTTGGATTACGTAACGCATGACGCGCATCAGGTGCAGTACTACACGCTGCTGCTCATGACCTCTGCGGGCGTGCTCGGCATGGTGCTGACGGGCGATATCTTCAACATGTATATCATGGTGGAGATACTCACCATCGGCGCGGTCGGTCTGACGGCGTACCGCAGCAAGAGCGAGGGCGCGCTTGAGGCGGCGTTCAAGTACCTTGTCGTCGGCTCCATCGGCTCTGCGTTCATACTCACGGCAATAGTGATGCTCTATGCTGAGACGCACACGCTGAACCTCGCGCAGCTATCTGCACTCCTGCCGGGTATGTTTGGCTCCGGCAGAATGAAGATAGCCTTCGCGCTGCTGCTCGCGGGCTTCTCGACAAAGGCCTTTATCGTACCGTTCCATCCGCTCGCGGCGGACGCCCACGGTGCGGCTCCCGCGTCGGTATCGCTGCTTATATCGGGCGTGCTTACAAAGTCCGGTCTTTACGCGATAATCCGCCTGTGCTACTTCCTGTTCCAGGTCATGGACAAGGGAACGATGCAGTTTCTGCTCGTTTTCCTCGGCTGTGTCAGCATGCTGGTGTGCGTGACCATGGCGCTTGCGCAGCATGACTTCAAGCGCCTGCTCGCTTTCCACAGCATTTCCCAGATAGGCTATGTGCTTACGGCGATAGGCCTTGCTACGGCGCTCGGCCTCTCCGCGGGGCTTTACCACGCGATGAACCACACCATTTTTAAGGGCCTGCTGTTCCTTGCCGCCGGTGCCGTCATGCACCAGACCGGCACGGGCGACCTCAACCGTCTCGGTGGGCTCGCGAGGAAGATGCCGCACACGACGGTGATGTTCCTCATTGGCGCGTTCTCCATAAGCGGTCTGCCGCCCTTCAACGGCTTTGCCTCGAAGTGGATGATCTATCAGGCGATATACCAGAAGGCCGTCGAGAGCGGGAACTTCCTGTTCGTATTCGCGCTTATCGCGGCGCTCGTGACCTCGGTGCTGACGCTTGCGTCCTTCGTCAAGGTCAGCCAGAGCGTGTTCTTCGGCCAGCTCTCCGTCGAGTTTGAGAACACCGAGGAAGCGCCGATAGGCATGCGTATCGCAATGGGGCTGCTTGCGGCTCTCTGCGTTATCACCGGTCTTTTCCCGAACCTTGTCACCGCTTTCCTTACCGAGCCCGCGGCGACCGCCGCGCTGAATGCCGGTAAGTACATAAGCGCGATGGGCTTTGACACCACGCTTGCTGCTCCCGTTATAAGCTTTGTGAGCATGGGCGTCTGGGCGCCGGTCAACTGGCTGCTCCTGCTGTGCATCACGCTGCTTGCGATAACCATCGCGGCGGTCTCTACCCGTTATGATGCGGCGAGGACTGCTGAGAACGTGACCGACACCAAGTACCAGCTCTTCTACGGCGGCGAAAAGAACGTGTATTCTCAGGTCGGCGGCGAGGATCTCTTCTGGGGTCTCAAGCACAACTGGCGTCACTATTTCGATTTCATGCACAAGCTGCACAGCGGCGTCGTCAACGACTACGCGCTGTGGGCGGTCGTAGACGTGACGGTCATCATGGCCTTCATGCTGATAGCGCTTTAAGGGGGTGGGAAATATGATGAAAGATATTATCGTCACAGCTCTGTATAACTTGGGCTACGTTCTCATTTTCCCCGGCTTCCTGTTCTGCTTCTTCGCGGGGCTGCTGCTGTGCGGTATTGACCGCAAGCTCGTCGCCAAGATGCAGAAGCGTATCGGCCCGCCGGTGCTCCAGCCGTTTTATGATTTCTTCAAGCTCTGCGGCAAGGAGTGCATAGTTCCCGCCGCGGCGTCGAGGACGGTGTTCCTCATGGCTCCGCTGGTCGGGCTCGCGGCACTCGTCGTGATACAGCTGTTTATCCCGGCGTTTACCTTCACGGCGTTCTCTCAGGTCGCGGATATCATCGTTATCCTCTATCTGCTCCTCATCCCGGCCATGTCCGCCATGCTCGGCGGCGCGGCCTCCGGCTCTCCCTACGCGGGCGTCGGCCTCAGCCGCGAGATGGTCACAATCATCTCATGCGAGCTGCCGCTGGTGCTGGTGCTGCTGTCGGTGGCAAAGACCGTGGGCGATGCGATGGGCACGGGGCTGTGCTTCTCACTGACGGATATTGCCCTGTATCAGGCCGCGAACGGCAGCCTGATACTCAAGGCGAGCATGATCCCGGCTGCTGCTGCGATGCTGCTCATAATCCCCGGCGAGACGGGCAACCATCCCTTCGATGCGGCAGAGGCCGAGACGGAGATATGCGAGGGCATGCTCGCTGAATACAGCGGCGCGCCGCTCGGCGTATATAAGCTCAACCATGCCATCAAGATGCTCACCCTCACAAGTCTGTTTGTGGCGCTGTTTCTCGGCGGAATCGGCGGCGGGATAGAAAAGCTCGTCGCGCTTATCGGACTCACCGGCGGCGCTGCCGCGGGTGTGACGCTGCTGCTGGGCATAGTCGTCCTCCTGCTGCTGTGTATCGCGCTGACGGCAGTGAGCATATCCTTTGTCCATGCCATCACCGCAAGGCTCAAGATAGAGCAGATATTCAAATACTACTGGACCGTCGTTTCCGGACTTGCGCTCATAAGCCTTGTGCTGGCATGGTACGGTATGTAAGGAGGTGCGGGAATGTTTAAGAAACTTATCGAGGAGAGCACCGGCAAGTCCCCGTGGCTTTTCCACATCAACGCCGGTTCCTGCAACGGCTGCGATATAGAGCTTGTCTCCGTGCTGACACCGCGCTACGATGCGGAGCGCCTTGGCTTTAAGTTGACCGGTACCCCGCGCCATGCCGATATCGTTGTGGTCACAGGGCCTGTCACAAAGCAGTCCCTGCCGCGCGTGCTGAGCGCGATCTCTCAGGTCCCTGAGCCGCGCTGCATAGTCACGATGGGCTCGTGCCCGCAGTCGGGCAACGTCTTTAAGGGCAGCTACTCCGTAGCGGGGCCGCTGAGCAAGTACGTCCATGTCGATGTAGACGTGGCCGGCTGCGCGCCTAAGCCCGAGGCTGTCATTGACGGGCTCGCGCTGGCGGCAAAAATACTTCAGGAGAAGAGGGGGAAGATGTAATGGATTTTCCGTTTGCGAGAGAAGCGATATCGAAGCTCTTCAGCAAATCCAGCTGCAATATGTACCCCGCTGTGCCGAGCGAGGCTGCGCCGAATTACCGCGGGCGCATCGCATATCGCGCCGATAAGTGCATCGGCTGCGGCATGTGCGAGCGCGTCTGCGCCGGCGGCGCGATTACCCGGACGATAGAAAAGGGCGAGGACGGCCAGGGCGATAAGGTCACGCTGACCTTTGACCTCGGCTCCTGCACCTTCTGCGCTACCTGCGCCGATTTCTGCAGCCGCCACGCCATAACGCTCACCCGGGACTATCACATGATCGCGACCAAGGAAGAGGACCTGCTCGTTACCGGCAGCTTCATAAAGGCTCCGCCGAAGAAGCCCGCCGCGGGCGCGGCGGAAAAGAGCGCGGAGGTGTCCTCCGTCAGGCCGCGCGGCGACGGCAAGCCCGTCTGCGATGGGAGCAGATGTGTTTTCTGCACGCTCTGCGCGAAGAAGTGCCCCGCGGATGCGCTGACCGTGGACAGAGCCGCCAAGACCTGGACGCTCGATGAGGACAAGTGCATCGGCTGCGGCACCTGCGCCGAGGCCTGCCCGAAGAACGCGATAGTTATCTGAAGAATTACATTGATCCCCCAAAACGGCGAAGCCACTATGGGGGATCATTGTGCAATAATGTCCGCGTGGAATAGGGAGCGTGTTTGTGCATAAAATAAGTGAATCGGTAAACGGCAAAATTGCGATTGCGGTCTTGCCAAAAAACATGTATAATAAAAAAGCGGCTGTGCCGCTGAACGACTGAGAGTTTAAGGAGCGTATAACATGGACAAGGCTAAGGAAAAGCAGCTTATGCTGATAGCCGCCAAGGCGCGCAAGTTTTGCATCGAGGCGGTATATACCGCGGCGTCCGGACACCCGGGCGGCTCGTTCTCCTGCATCGACGCGCTGACGGAGCTGTATTTTGACGAAATGAATATAGACCCCGCAAACCCCGCGTGGGAGGACAGGGACAGGTTCGTGCTCTCAAAGGGGCACTGCTCACCGGGGCTTTATGCCGTGCTCGCGCTCAGGGGCTATTTCCCCACGGAGGATATGAAGCTTTTCCGCTCGATAAAGGGCCATTACTCGGGGCATCCTGATATGCAGTATGTCCCCGGCGTGGATATGTCTACGGGCTCTCTCGGCCAGGGGCTGAGCGTCGCTGTCGGTATGGCGCTTTCCGCAAGGCTTGCGGGCAAAAGCTGGCGCACCTACGCAATTTGCGGCGACGGTGAGATCGAAGAGGGCCAGATCTGGGAAGCGGCGATGTCTGCGGCGAAATGGAAACTCGATAACCTCTGTGCATTTGTGGATGTGAACGGATTGCAGATAGACGGCGCGACGGCTGACGTAATGCCCTCCGAGCCGCTGGATAAGAAGTTTGAAGCCTTCAACTGGAACGTCATCTCCATCGACGGGCATGACTTTTTCCAGCTTGCCGATGCGCTCAAAAAGGCTAAGGAGACGAAGGACAAGCCGACGGTGATCCTCATGCACACCGTGAAGGGCAAGGGTGTGTCCTTCATGGAAAACCAGGCCGGGTGGCACGGCAAGGCTCCGAACGCCGAGCAGTACGCACTGGCAATGAGCGAGCTTGAGGCCCGCATTAAAGAACTGGAGGTGCTCTGATATGGCCGGAAAGATAGCAACACGCAATGCCTACGGCGAGACTCTCGCCCGTCTTGCGGACGAATACCCAAATGTCGTTGTCCTTGACGCCGACCTCTCCGGTTCGACGATGTCAAAGTTCTTTGCCGATGCGCATCCCGACAGGTTCTTTGACTGCGGCATTGCCGAGGCCAACATGACCGGCATAGCTGCCGGGCTTGCAGCCTGCGGCTATAAGCCCTTCACCAACTCCTTTGCCATATTCGCAGCAGGACGTGCGTATGAACAGATCAGAAACTCCATAGCGTATCCGCACCTCAACTGCACTATAGTCGGCTCCCACGGCGGCGTCTCCGTCGGCGAGGACGGCGCGACCCACCAGTGCACGGAGGACTTCGCGCTCATGCGAGCTCTGCCTGGGATGCTGGTGTGCTGTCCCTGCGACGGCAATGAAATGCGCTATGCGGTCGAAGCGCTCATAAAGTACAACGGCCCTGCATATCTGCGCCTTGCAAGACCCGCGACCGAGATCGTTACCGACGAGATACCCGGCTACAAATTTGAACTCGGCAAGGGCGCGACACTGCGCGACGGTAAGGACGTCACGATAATCGCGACTGGCATTCTGGTACCGCAGGCGATGAAGGCTGCCGAGGCGCTGGAGAGCGACGGCGTTTCCGCGCGCGTTATCGACATGCACACTATAAAGCCCCTTGACGCGGAGCTTGTAGTGAAGGCCGCAAAGGAGACTGGCTGCATCGTCACTGCGGAGGAGCACTCCGTTATCGGCGGGCTTGGCAGCGCTGTGTGCGAGCTGCTGAGCGAGGTGCGTCCCACGCCGGTGCTGCGCGTCGGCGTGAACGACAAGTTCGGCCGCAGCGGCAAGGCAAACGAGATGCTTGATTACTTCGGACTCAATGCCGAAGGCATCGCCGCCAAAGCGCGCGAGGCCGTAAGGCGCAAGTAAAATATAGAACAAAATCAGCGGCATGAATGCTCATGCCGCTGATTTTTTACGCTTACGCGTTATTTACTTGGTGCCGAAGATACGGTCGCCGGCGTCGCCGAGACCGGGGACAATGTAGCCGTGGTCGTTGAGGTGATCGTCCAGAGCGGCAACATAGATGTCAACATCCGGGTGATCCTCCTGCATACGCTTGACGCCTTCAGGTGCGCCTATGATGCACATGAGCTTGATATGCTTGACGCCGTCCTGCTTGAGGAAGGTGATTGCGGCGGATGCCGAACCGCCGGTCGCAAGCATCGGATCGACAACGATAACGTCGCGCTCCTCAATGTCGGCGGGCATCTTGAAGTAATACTTCACAGGCTCCAGAGTTTGAGGATCGCGGAACAGCCCTATATGACCAACCTTGACGTTGGGCATCATGCTGACCATACCGTCGACCATGCCGAGACCTGCTCTGAGGATGGGGACGATGGCAAGCTTCTTGCCGGAAATACGCTTGCACTTGGCAACGGCGACGGGCGTCTTAACGTCGACCTCTTTGAGCGGGAGATCTCTGGTGGCTTCATAGCACATCAGCATTGCAATCTCCGAAACAAGCTCTCTGAATTCCTTGACGCTGGTGGTTTCGTCGCGGAGGATGGACAGCTTGTGCTGAATAAGGGGATGGTCGAACACGCATACTTTGCTCATTTAAGTCGTTCTCCTTTATATTCAATTTAAGAATTGACTGATTGTGAAAGCCGCTCCTGCCGCTCGCGTTCAGCCTGCGAAAGACGCAGGTAAACGGGCAGCAGCTCATCGGCATTGCCGGGGGTCTTGTCCGCCGCGGCCATCGCGACGCCCCAAGCGTCCTGCCAGCGCAGGTTATCCGGGGCCATGACGCAGGGAATGCCATGTGCGGTGAAATACTCATGGCAGAGCGCCGCACCGTCACCGACGAGGAACACAGGAGCGCTCAGCGCCGAGACTTCCTTTGAAAGCTCGTCGAGCGCGATGGGTCTGTCCTCGGTCATGCGGATGGGGCGGCCGTTTTCTATTTTGAAAAGGGCGTTGTAGACTTGGCTGCGGCGCGCGTCCATGACCGGACAGATATAGCCGCCGGCAGCAAGGCCGTGCCACGCCATTGCTTCAAGCGTCGAGACGCCGACGCAGGGCCTTTCGGCTGCCCACGCAAGCCCCTTGACGGTCGACACGCCTATGCGGATGCCGGTAAAGGAGCCGGGGCCGTGAGCAACGGCGATAAGGTCAACGTCGCTGAGCTTGAGCTCGGCGTTCTTGAGCATGTCCTCCGCCATGGGCAGGAGCGTGCGGCTGTGGGTCAGCGCGCTGCACTGCATGTACTGACTGAGCAGCTGCCCGTCCTTCACAAGCGCGGCGGATGCGGGCTTTGCCGAGGATTCAAAAGCAAGTATCAGCATTTTTCATCCCCCTCGATAACAATTTTACGCTCGTTGTCAGAAAGCTTCGAGATGGTGACCTTTATCTCGTCACCTAAGAACGCGTCCTGCACGTTCTCGCTCCACTCGACGGCGCACACCGCGCCGCGGCTGAGGTAATCCTCCCAGCCAATGTCAAACAGCTCGTCCGCACTGGAGAGACGGTACATATCGAAATGGATAAGTTCACGCTCACCGAGGTATTCGTTGACGATAGTGAACGTCGGGCTGGAGACGCGGCAGTCAAGCCCCATGCCGCGCGCCATGCCGCGCACGAAGGCTGTCTTGCCTGCGCCGAGGTCGCCGTACATCGCAACGACCGTGCCGCCTTTGAGAGTGCGCGCGAAGGAGGCACCGATTTCCTCGGTATCATGTTCACTGTGTGAAATATATTCCGACATGCGCTCCTCCTTACCATCAATTGACAAGGACACATACGGTTTTGACGGGCAGAAAAACGCCCATGCCGCTTCAAAGCCCTTGACAATACACAAAGTATTGCCTGCGGGCTTTTCATTGCCTGAACGTATTTCTGCTCCGGCAAAACTGCTTGCACCTGACAGTGATGGGTTTTTGTATGATTTTTGGTTTTTGAGACGCAGACGGGCTGACGCCCGTCAAGGCGAAAAGGACAAAAAGCACCTTACTCACTCCATGCAAAGCCCAGCGAAGCGGGTTTGCATGGAAAAGGAAGAAGGAGATTGCATAGTGCAGCTTTTGCCGCAAGGCAGAAGCGGAACGGTGCAAGCTTCTTCTGACGTTGTCAGGCGTATGTGCTCTTGTCAATTGATGGTACCGTGTTTTTAACACTGTGATAACAATCCCGAGAAGGGACTGTGATAAAATCAATCCGATAAAATGCCCGGCAGATATTATAACATCGTCGGGGCGTTGCGTAAAGAGCAATTATGTGATAAAATACGTCTTGCGGCGCGTCAGGCGCTGTGTCAATTTGCTGAAAGGCGGTGACAGATATCACACAGACGAAAAAATATATAAAGCAGTTTTTCCAGAGAGCGGATATATTTCTACTCATAATGTGCATTATATGCTCAATATACGGGATATACTCGATAGATATCGCGGTCACAGGCATGGCGGAGGGCGGCTGGGACATGTCCGCTCCGTCAAAGTACATCGCGGTCCAGACCTTTTCGCTGTTTCTCGGCATCGGCGGCTTTGTGCTCTTTACGATCATTGACGCGGATATCCTCGGCCAGCAGTGGAAGATACTGTGCGCGATAAATGTGCTGCTGCTCGTTGCGCTCGTTGTCTTCGGTCAGGACGACGGCACCGGCAACAAGAGCTGGATACGTTTCGCCGGTATCGGCATACAGCCCTCGGAGGTCATCAAGGTTCTGTACATAGTCATTGCGGCAAAGCAGATGACGTATTTAAAGGAATATCGGGATATCAATTCCTTCCTGTCGGTGGTGCAGATGGCGGCACATTTCGGCATCGTGTTCCTGATGATCGTCGGCGTATCCTCCGACCTTGGAAGCGCGGGCATCCTGCTCGGCGTCTTTCTTGTAATGTTCTATGCGCTGGGTGTGCGGCTTTACTGGTTCGCGATAGGCGGTGCGCTGGTCGCCTCGGCGATACCGCTGCTGTGGAACTACTTTCTGAAGGATTACCAGAAGCAGAGGCTTGTCGCACCATACGACGCAAGCGTCGACCCCGACGGCTGGGGCATCAGATGGCAGACCACGCAGAGCAAAATGAGCCTTGCGTCGGGCCGTCTCACCGGAGTTGACGACGAACACAGCACCACGGTCTTTACCGGCAAGCATACCGACTTCATCTTTGCCTGTATCGGCGAGCACTTCGGCATGATAGGCTGCCTTATCGTCGTCGCGCTGCTGCTGATAATTATAATCCATATCCTCAGGATCGGAATGCACTCAAGCCGTACCTACGATATGCTGATCTGCTTCGGTGTCGCCGGAGCAATGCTGGTCCAGATGTTTATAAACATAGGCATGTGCATCGGCATTACGCCGGTCATCGGCATCACGCTGCCGTTCTTCAGCTACGGAGGCTCGTCAATGGTGACGATGTTCTGCGCGATGGGACTTGTATCGGGGGTAAAATATAAGCCTAAACCAGAGCATTTCGCGCTCGTGTTCTGAGCTTGAAAATGATCGGTTTCCGTTTGGAAACCGATCATTTTTATATATCGACGTTGAAGGTATCACGTGTGTAAGCCGCGCTGCCGCCGCGGAGAGCTTCAAAGTAGAGAGCCTTGGTCATGCCGATGTACGGCACTGTCCAGACACGCACGGCGTAGCCGAGCATTGGGATGAGGGAGAGAAGGTACCAGCCGAGGAAGCTGAGATCAAGCGAGAAAAGCTCGCCCTTGTGCCCAGCCATCATGGTCTTGGATTCACGGATGCACTGCATGGGCGACTTTGTGGGATCGTCAACGAGAATATAGATGGCCTGACTGTAGCGATAATAGGCGATGAGGCCCGGAAACAGAAGCAGCATCGACCACAGGCCGATAAAGACCGCCTCAAGCACGTTCAGGATGACGACCTTGAGACCGAAGCCGAAGCCGTCAAGAAGATTGCCGAAGCAGGGCGCATTGCCGCGGACGGTGTTGAGCAGGAAGAGGATGAAGCCTGCGCCGACGATACTCATGACAACGGTGAGCAGCGTATCGAGAAAATAAGAGGTCGCGGGAGGGGCGATAATGTCAAGGTATTTCAGCGCGTACTCATAGTTGCCCTCGGCATAATACTGGAGGTAGCGAGCGGCGTCTGCATCGGTCATGTTGACGGAGAGCAGCCGTGATGACAGCAGGTTTACAAGCAAGCTCAGCAGCAGGTAGACCAGCGCGACGGTGATGACCTTGGGATTTGATGTGCGTATTTTTTCGGTTGCATTGCGTTTCAGAGTGGAACGATCAGGCATTGTGCGACAGCTCCTGTTCAATATACTTTGTTTACTACAATATATCATTCCGGAGCGGGCATGTAAAGAAAAAATTGGAATCCGGAAGAAAAATGACTTGACAACTGCGGCTGTGAATGCTATTATAATCGAGCGTTCACGATATGCGCGAGTGGTGGAATTGGCAGACTCGCTAGATTCAGGTTCTAGTGTCCACTCCGGACGTGCGGGTTCAAGTCCCGCCTCGCGCACCACGTTCCGACCCCGACGTTCATTGAAATGTCGGGGTTTTTCTATTGTTTGCTATTGAAACCTGAACTTTTTTGGCACATTTGTGAGCAGTTCTGATCAGGTCTACGAACACTAAAATGTAATGGCTTTACAAGGCTGCCGCTGTTCTATATGATGCAGCACCGCCCTGAGCTTCCAGCGAAGTTCAGGGCGGTGCTGCATACATAATGCGATAGAAGAACGATGGTATACGTAATTTGATTCACTTAAAATCATTAACATAAAACAGTTTACGGAATATTAGTTACATAACTTTTTGTGGAAGCTGACCGTACAGAATAGTTGTAATTGTTCATAATTACTGTGGAAAAGTAGAACTTCCTATGATATAATACACTTGCTAATTTTGGGGATTGGGAGAGAAAGATATATGAAATGCCCGTTTTGCGGATATACCGAGAGTAAGGTCATAGATTCACGCCCGGCAGAGGAGGGCGCAACGATACGCCGCCGCCGTGAGTGCCTTGCCTGCCAGAAGCGCTTTACCACCTATGAGATCATTGAGAGACTGCCGCTGGTCGTCGTCAAGCGTGACGGGAGCCGCCAGTCCTTTGACAAGGTCAAGCTCATAAACGGCATGGTGAGAGCCTGCGAGAAGCGCCCGGTCCCACTCGCGACGCTTGAGGGCATTGCAGACGATATAGAACAGGAGCTCCAGAGCAATCTTGAGCGCGAGGTAAAGACGGTCGATATAGGCGAGATGGTCATGTCCCGTCTTAAGAGCGTGGACGAAGTGGCCTATGTCCGCTTCGCGTCGGTCTACCGCAGCTTTAAGGATATCAACACCTTCATGGAGGAACTGACAAAGCTTCTCACCGATAAGTGATACATATATTTACAGTACACTCCCGATAGAGATGTGCTCCATGCTGCGTATGCTCTCTAAATGATAGCGCAGCTTGTTATAAGCCGCGGCGCAGCCGTCGCTGCCGCCGTCAAGCAGCAGCTCCTGCAGCTCGTAAAATGCATCGGTGGTCGAATCGATCTCCGGGTGGCGGAGAAAGATATGGGTATAGCCGTCGGCGTTCAGCCATAGCTTGAGACCTTTATCGAGCTCAGTCTTGGCGCTGTCAAAGTCACCGATATCCGCGAGCGCCTGCGACATGCGCAGCGAATCACAGATGCCGTCCGTCAGCGCATCGATGGAATATATGTTCCATGCCGACAGCGCGATGAGCAGCGCGAGCACCGCCCCGGCGATGGCTTCCTTTTTCATTGCACGGCCTCCTTTACGGAGATGTAGACCTCACGGCTCTGGTTCACGGTCATGAGGAAGATGTCCTTTTCATTGCCCTTGCCCTGACGCTTCAGCTCCGCGCTGAGCCAGTTACGGTCAAGGCCGAGCTTTTGAAGGTTCGTGTCTATCACGCGCCCATCGCTTATGACGATGCTCGGGTAGCCGCCGTCGACCGTGCTTATCCCGAGCTGCCCGGCTGTGGCGGGGCGCTCGGCAGGGAAGAGGATGACGTTAAGAGTGCCGTCGGTTTCGAGTATGCCGTATTCGACGGAGCTTATATCAGTGCAGCTTTTGCTGCGCAGCTCCTGCATCAGTTCCTCTGATGTGAAGCGGCTTTTGCGCATCTCCGCCTGATCGATCTTTCCGCGCACGATAAGAAAGCTCGGCTTGCCGAAGAGAAAGCCGCGCAGGCGGATGCTTTTGAGACTGAGCCCCGTGATGAGAACCTCACAGCAGAAGAGTGTGAAGATCGGCACAAGGCCGTTTATCATAGGAATGCCGAGGTCCTGAAGCGGGTGTGAGGCGAGATCGGCGATGAGTGCGGCGACTACGAACTCTGACAGCTCCAGCTCGCCGAGTTGCCGTTTGCCGAGAACACGCATCGTGACGAGCAGCGCGAGATATATTATTATTGTCCTGATGATTATTATTGCCATGGGGAACGCTCCTGACAGATAAACTTAATAATGGTAGTGTTCCCGATGAGCGTGAAATTATAGGGGATGTCTGAATTGAAAATTATCAAGAGTGAAGCATCTGAGATAGAAGAACAGGCCGCGCGGCAGATAAAGGATATCGTCCGCGCAAAGCCTGACGCGGCGATAGCCCTCGCCGCAGGGCGCGACGTGAAAGGGCTGTATAAGCGGCTCGGCGAAATGTGCGCCGCGGGCGAGGTCAGCCTGAAAAACGCGCGCATCTTAGCGGTGACGGAGTTTTCTGAAAGGCATGACTGCGAAAATTTCCTGAGAGAGCAGCTGTGCGCGGCGGATGTAAGTGAAGAGAACTGCTTTTTCCCGGACGCTGCTGCGCCCGAGGAGTATGACCGGCTCATAGAGAGCCTCGGCGGGCTCGACCTCGCCGTGCTCGGCATCGGTCAGGATGCGCACATCGGCTATAACGAGCCCGCAACGCCTTTTGATTCGTATACCCACGTCCAGAAGCTGACGGACAGAACAAAGCGCCAGCTCTCCGAGCGCGGTTATACGAAGGAGAATATGCCCGAGTACGCCGTGACGATGGGCATCAAGACGCTGACCGAAGCGAGGAACATCATCCTGCTTGCCGGGGGCGAGGATAAGGCTGCGGCCGTTTTTGAGATGGTTTATGGCAAGACCATTACATATATACCTGCATCATTTCTGCAAATTCCAACGGAGGTCACCGTGTATCTTGA
>CAKTPC010000018.1 GCA_934590505.1 uncultured Oscillospiraceae bacterium | reverse complement strand
CCGCGATGTCGGGCTATATAGACCGCGTCATCGTCTCCGGCGACCGCGCGGAGGACATGGCCGTGCGCATCAAATACGCCGGCGTGGCCGGCGACCATATCTCGACCGAGCGCGATTACGAGCGCCTTGTGCAGTGGATATCTCAGCAGGATGAGCCGGTGTTCATCATGCCGACCTATACTGCGATGCTTGAACTGCGCGAGGCTGTTATCCGCCGCTGCGGCGGTGACGAATTCTGGGTCTGAGGAGGCGGAAGCATGGAACTGAAGATCTGTCATTTATACCCGGACGTCCTGAACCTCTACGGCGACGGGGGAAATATAATCTGCATGAAGCGCCGCCTGCAGTGGCGCGGAATAGACGCAAGCGTTGCGAAAATGCCCATCGGCTCGGCGCAGAGCCTCGCCGGGTTCGACCTTGTTTTCATCGGCGGCGGGCAGGATTTTGAGCAGCAGGTGCTGCTTGAGGATCTGCACCGGGGCCGCGGCAAGGAGATAAAGGCCGCCATCGACGACGGCGTCACCTTCCTCACGATCTGCGGCGGGTACCAGATGCTCGGTGAATATTACGAGACCTATGACGGCAAGCGCTGCGATTTCATCGGCGCGCTGGAGCTGTATACGGTCGGCAGCAAGAAGCGCATGATCGGCAATTATGAGTTCAAATGCACCGACAGCGCCGGCGGCAGCGTCGTTGTCGGCTTTGAGAACCACAGCGGAAAGACCTGGCTCAGCGCTGGGCTTGAACCGCTGGGTAAGATAATTTCCGGCTTCGGCAACAACGGTGAGGACGACACCGAGGGCGTGCATTTCAAGAACGTTTTCGGCACCTACAGTCATGGACCGATGCTCCCGAAGAACCCGGAATTCTGCGACCTGCTGCTGAAAACGGCGCTTGAAAGAAAATACGGCGCAGCGGAGCTTCAGCCGCTCGACGATACTTTTGAAAAAGCCGCGCATGATGCGATGTGCGCGCGGCTGGAGGCAAAAAACAGATGATAAGATTCTATAACGGCCGGGTACTGAGCTTCTCCGGCGGGATAAAAATAAGCCGGGACGAGGTATGGACGGACGGCGGGCGCATCGCCTACGTCGGGGCGGAGCGCGCAGACGCGCCGCGCTTTGAGCGTGAGATCGACTTGTGCGGCGACCTGCTGATGCCGGGCTTCAAGGATGCGCACACCCACACGGCGATGACCTTCCTGCGTTCCTTCGCTGACGACATGCCGCTGAGTGACTGGCTTTATCAGCGGGTGTTCCCGAATGAGGCGAAGCTCGATGACGAGATGATATACACCTTCACAAAGCTCGGGATAATGGAATATCTCTCCTCCGGGATCACCTCGAGCTTCGACATGTATATGCGCAATGAAGCCTACGCCAAGGCAAATGTCGACTGCGGCTACCGCACGGTGATATGCTCGGCACTCAACAACTTTGACGCGGACGAAAAGAATATAGAGCGCGAGTACCTGCGCTTTAACGATTATGATGAGCTCATCTCCTACCGCCTCGGCATCCACGCCGAGTACACCACCGGCATGGAGCGCATGAAGTACATGGCTTCTCTTGCCGAGAAGTATAAGGAGCCCTGCTTCATGCACCTTTGTGAGACGGAGAGCGAGGTCGCTGGCTGCATAGAGCGTTGGGGCATGACCCCGCCGCAGCTTCTGGACAGCATAGGCATGTTCGCCTACGGCGGCGGCGGCTTCCACTGCGTGTGGATGAGCGACGAGGACATTGAGCTTTTCGCACGCAGGAAGCTCTGGGCAGTGACGAACCCCGGCTCGAACGCAAAGCTCGCCTCGGGCATCGCGCCGCTGGACAGGCTCGCCGCAGCGGGGATACCGATGGCTATAGGCACGGACGGCGCGGCGAGCAACAACGCGCTGGACATGTTCCGCGAAATGTACCTTGCGAGCGTGCTGCAAAAAGTCGCGAACAAGAACGCCGCGGCAGGGAGCGCCGACCTCGTGCTTGAGATGGCCTGCGTCGGCGGCGCAGGCGCGATGGAGCTTGCGGACGCGGACGATATCGCACCTGGCAAGCTCGCCGACCTCGCGGTCATAGACCTGCACAGGCCGAACATGCAGCCGCTGAACAACATCGCGCGGAATATCGTATACTCCGGTTCAAAAGAAAACGTGCGCCTGACAATGGTAAACGGACGCGTTCTCTACGAAAACGGCGAGTTCTTCATCGGCGAAGCGCCCGAAGAGATATACGAGAAGGCAAACCGACTCATGAAGAAGGTGCGCGCATGAGAGAGATAGACCTGCATGTGCACACCACGGCGTCCGACGGGACATGCACCCCGGCAGAGGTCGCAGAGCTTGCGCATAAAATTGGCCTGAAGGCCATTGCGATAACGGACCACGACACGGAATCCGGATATTTTGAAGCCGCCGAGGCGGGTGAAAAGCTCGGGATAGAGGTCGTGCCGGGAATAGAGATAAGCACGAAGTACGGCGTGGCCGTACACATCTTGGGCTATTTCATAGACCCGCAGTCGCCCGAGCTGCGCCCGGTGCTGGACTGGGTGATAAACGACCGCAACGACAGGAACCGCAAAATGGCCGAGCTCATGGCAGCAGACGGCCTGCCCTTCGACTACGATGAGATGCGGGCACGCTTCGGTGAATCCATAGGCAGGCCGCACTTTGCGCGGATGCTCTATGAGCTTGGGCTTGCCGAGAGCGTGAACGACGCGTTCCAGCGCTATGTGGAGAAGGGGCAGAAGTACTATCTGCCGCGCACGATCATCCCGATAGAGATGTCGGTCGAGACGATATGCCGCTCGGGCGGCGTCGCGGTACTGGCGCACCCGTTTCAGTACAAGAAGGATGACAAAGAGCTGCGCGAGCTGATAGAGCACTGCATGGCGCACGGCCTGCGAGGGATGGAGTGCCGCTATTCCGGCTATGACGCACAGCAGGTGGCCTACCTTGAAGGACTCGCGGAGGAGTACGGTCTGCTCAAAACCGGCGGCAGCGACTTCCACGGCGCGAACAAGCCCGCGATAAGCCTCGGCACCGGCAAGGGTGAGCTCGACGTCCCCTATGCTTGGCTGGAGAGGCTGAAAGCCGCAGCGCGCAGGTGAAGAAAGCACGGCTATACTCGGAGTAGAGTCCTGAAATCAAGGGGTTCTACTCCTATTCTATGTTTCGTAGAGCGCAGAATAGAGACAATAGCTTGCAGTTTCGGTATGAACTGCGTTATCCTAATAACAGCGTGCAGTACCGATAGCACCGACAACTTTTAAGGAGAGCCCAAAATGACGCAGCTTTTTACAGACACCTCCGCTAACCTCCCCGTTGAGATCATCGACGAGTACGGCATTGAGGTAGTCCCTTTTTCATACACGATAGACGGAGTTGAATACATATCCGAGAGAGAATTTGACGGCAAGGCCTTCTATGCCGCGATGCGTGCCGGCAGCGAGGTAAAGACCTCGATGGTTAACGCGGGAACGTTCATCGAGCGCTTCAAGGCAGCGCTCGACGCGGGCAGGGACGTATTATATATCGGTATGTCCGGCGGCATAAGCGGCACGGCAAACGCCGCGCTCATGGCAAAGCAGGAACTGGACGAGGAGTACCCGGACAGGAAGATCATCGTCATCGATACGCTCGCCGCGTCCCTCGGCGAGGGGCTGTTCGTCATCAAGGCGGCAGAACAGTTAAATGACGGCGTCGCGCTCGATGCAATAGAAGAGGATATCCGTGCGCAGGTGCCGAGTATGTGCCAGAGCTTCACGGTGGGCGACCTCAAGTACCTGAAAAAAACCGGCAGAGTCAGCGGCGCGGCGGCAATTATCGGAAACGTGCTGAGCATACACCCGATCCTCGTCGGGGACTACGAGGGAAAGATCGTCGTAAAGGCCAAGGTGCGGGGCATGAAGCGCACGCTCGACGCGCTTGCCGAACGCTACGCGGAGCTTGCGCTGAACAAGACCGAGACCATAGGCATCGCCCATGCCGACAATGAGGAGGGCAAGGCATATCTCGTGCAGCGCCTGCGCGACAAGGGGCTGACCGGCAAATGCCTGAGCGTATGCTATGAGCCGGTGACCGGCTCCCACGTCGGTCCGGGGACGGTGGCGCTGTTCTTCTTCGGGACGGACAGGATGGGATAATGACCCGCCCGCGCACCGGATGTGCTATGGTAAATGCCGGATAGGTCACTAACCGGCGCTTACTTTAAGATGCGCGGCGGCTGTTATAAAAGGCTGTGTACAATTGCGTAAAAGTGTTGTACACAGCCTTATTTTTTTCGTATGTGTTTTGCCGATCAGCAGATGTTCGACTTTGAATATGATGCCTTAAGACCTATCCTAACAACGCCGTCCTGCTCATAAGCACCTTCAACCCCTTCAAATCCGGCATCCCCAGCGCCATCTGCACGTTTCTTGAGCGCGTGCACGAAATAGTATAAGTGCTGTTAAATGTGCAGCGCGCGGTGCGAGACGTGGGAGCGTGCCTGCGGGCGCGCAGGTACCCCTCGGCCACCTCTCCCAAAGGGAGAGGCAAGGGATGCTCGCAATGATGCAAAAACAGGCACAGCGGATCATCCCTCTGTGCCTGTTAACTGTTTAATGCACTCTCCCATTTCAAGGGGAGATCTTTTATTCCTCGTACGTCCTTATTATGCTCTCTGCGACGGTGCGCAGCTTCACGCAGCTGTCCATGGCGGAGCGCTCAAGGAAGCGGTGGGCTTCGTCCTCACTCATTTTGAGCCGGGAGATGAGCAGCAGCTTTGCGCGGTTGATGAGCCGCGCGTCGTCGAGCTTGCCGCGCAGGGCAGCGTATTCGCTGCGCGAGCGGCTGAGCCGCCCGCAGGCGGCAAAGAGCTGCGGCAGTACATATTGAAGCTGCGCCCACGCGCAGCAGAACACGCCGAGCTCAACGCAGGCGCGGCGGTCAATGTCCTCATCGCTCAGCAGAAGCACTGCAAGGCAGCCCTTTTTATGCGCTGTGGGAGCAAAGCTCAAAGCGGCTTCATCGGTGATGACAAGGATATCCGCCGGGTGCAGGATCAGCGCGCGCTCAAGGCTCGCGCCCTTTGGGACGCCGGAGATACCGGAAACGAACCTGCCCATCCCTGATGCACGCACGGCTTCAGCAAGAGGCTCGGCCGCGCCGGAGATCATCATGCTGTATTTGCCCGCGCTCTCGCTCATGCGCACGCGCTCCTTTCCGGTGAAGTATAATTATATTTCATTATAGCATATTTATCGGCGTGAGGCAATGCGTCGGTTTATTTTGCGTGGATATTTATAAACTCCGCCTTGAGCTTGGAGTACATTATCTTCTGGCTGCTGTACAGGCCGAAGTAACCCGAGAGCATATAGGCGATGCCGCAGGCAAGCGCGAAATACACAAGGTCGGTCGAGCCGAAGAGCTCGATACTCAGGACGATGGACGCGACGGGGCAGTTGACCGCGCCGCAGAACACGCAGATAAGCCCGAGCGCCGCGGCAAAGCCCGTTGGGATGCCGAGGAGCGACCCGAGAACACAGCCGAGCGTCGCGCCGATGAAGAAGGTCGGGACGACCTCGCCGCCCTTGAAGCCGCAGCCGATGGTTATCGCCGTGAGGATAAGCTTCCAGAAGAAAGCGTCGGGCTTTGCCTGGCCCTCCTCGATGGCACGTTTGATTATATTCATGCCCGCGCCGTTATAGTCGCCGGTGCCGAGGCTCGCCGTGATGAGCACGACGAGCGCACCGCCCGCCGCGATGCGCAGGTACGGGTTCTTGATGAGCTTTGCAAACAGATGCTCCGTCTTGTGCATCGACAGGCAGAACACCGTGCTCATGAGCGAGCAGACGATCGCAAGTGCTGAGACCTTCAGCAGCATAAGCTCGGAGATCGGCTCGATGACGACGTCAAAATGCGTCGGGGCGATGCCGAAAATGCTTGCCATCTCCAGCGCGAAGAGCGAGGCCACGATGCATGGAACGAGCGCGGAGTAATATATGACGCCCACGCTTATGACCTCGAGAGCGAAAAGCGTTGCGGTGAGCGGCGTCCCGAAGAGCGCGGCAAACACGGCACTCATGCCGCAGAGCGTCGCAAGGCGCATATCCTTATCGTCGAGGCGGAAGGCACGGCCTATATAGCAGCCGAGACTGCCGCCTATCTGGAGAGCCGCGCCCTCGCGCCCGGCGCTGCCGCCGAATAGGTGGGTTATGGTCGTGGAAATGAAGATCGCCGGGACGAGCATCAGCGGCACCTTATCGCCGAAATGTATGGAGTCGATGATGGCGTTGGTGTTCTCGTTCTCCATCTTCGTGAGCCGGTATAGCCCCGCTATGAAAAGGCCCGAGACCGGCAGAAGAAGCAGCAGCCACGGATGCGCTAAGCGCGTATTCGTCGCCCAGCTGACGCTGAGGTTGAAGGCCGTGCCGACAAGGCCGCCGACGATGCCCGTCACGCCCGCAATAAAGAGCCACTTGACGAAGGTCCATATATACTTCCAGGCGGCTTTGGATTCATCCTTAATAATGTTCATGAAATATCTGTCCTTTTTCTCACGCTGACCTCGCCGAAGCGTATGGTCTCGCGCTCCCCTCCGCGCTCTACGATGAGCGCATAGTCCCCATCGATGCCGACGGCGCGGGCGTTATACACCGTATCGCCGCGCGTATAGGTCACCTCACAGCCGACTGTCGCGCAGCGGGCGCGGTACTCGGCAAGAAAAGCCTCCGGCTCTCTGAGCCAGAGCGCGTACATCGCGTCCAGGCTCTCTATGAGCCGCACGGAAATTTCTCCGATGTCCCATTTTCTCCCCGAGGCGAGGTACAGGGACGCGGCGATATCCTGCAGCTCCGGCGGGAACTTCGGCGTGTTGACATTCACGCCCATGCCCATAACGACGCAGAAGCCTTCGGGCACAGTGCAGCCCTCGGTCAATATGCCGCAGAGCTTGCGAGTGCCGAGGAGAACATCGTTCGGCCACTTGATGGAGACGTCGAGCTCCGGCCACGCCTCAAGGCAGCGGCACAGAGCGACGGCGGCGCAGGAGGTAAGGCTCACCGTCTTTTCCGGGGGGCAGTCCGGCCGCCAGAGCATCGACAGATACAGCCCGCCCTCCGGCGAGAGAAAGCTGCGTCCAAGCCGCCCGCGCCCCGCGGTCTGCTCGCTCGCCCAGAGCACTGTGCCGTCGGGCGCGCCCTGCGCTGCAAGCTTCTTGAGCGCGTTATTGGTCGAGTCTATGCTGCGAGCATATAGTACAGGCGCGGCGCGCTCCGCGTCGAGCCTGGTAAAGCCGTAGTTATCCATTGATGACCCTCAGTGCCTCATACACAGCGTCCTTACTGCCGGCGACTATGGAGCTCTTGCGTCCGTCCATAGGCAGCCCGTTCCCGTCGGCGGCGAGGGTGATGCCGCCCGCCTCGCGCACAATGAGCATGCCCGCGGCAAAGTCCCAGAGCGACACGCTCTGCTCAAAATACACGCCCGCACGCCCCGCGGCGGCGGAGCAAAGATCGAGCTCTGCGGAGCCCTCGCGGCGGATATCCAGTGAGGCGATAAAGAGCTTTTTGATTATATCAAAGGTCTCATCGGCAAGCTCCGGACTGTAGGGGGACGTGCCGCAGCAGACGACCGTCTCCGACAGCGGCGCGTCCTCGACGTGGATGGGGCGGCCGTTGAGCCATGCGCCCTCGCCCGAGAGCGCGGTGAACTGCTCGTCCAGATAGGGGTTATACACCGACGCCGCGCGCAGCTCGCCGCGGCTCATATATGCAACGGATATGCAGCTGTGCCCAAAACCGCGGACGAAGTTCATCGTCCCGTCGATGGGGTCAATGATGAAAAGATGCTCCGCGTCCGTCGGGTCCTGCTGTCCGTTCTCCTCGCAGAAGAAGTGCGCGCCCGGAACGTCACGGCTCAGCCGCTGCATGAGCAGCTCCTGTATGCGTCGGTCATACTGCGTGACGACATCGCGGTGTCCGGTCTTGCACTCGGCAAGTATACCGTGCGCCTGCATCATCAGCTCCGCCGCCTCGTGCTGCGCGGCGGTAATATAATTAAGGATAGTAGTATCATATTTTTCTGTCATAGCTGTCCCTCCTGTGGGCCGGTGTTCTGACAGCGGTTAGAATACTACGAATATGCGTGAAAATCAAGCTTTCTCCGCATATTACCCCTTTTGCATTGCGCGCGGGTGTGGTATAATTTTATAGTTTTCGTTTTCCTGAAAGGAGAGGTGCCATGTTATCTGACATAGAGATCGCCCAAGCCTGCGAAATGCTCCCCATAACGGAGGTAGCGGACAGGCTCGGCATTGAAAATAAATACCTCGAGCAGTACGGCAGGTACAAGGCGAAGGTCGATCTGTCCCTGCTGGATGAGCGCGGTGGACACGACGGTAAGCTCATCCTCGTCACGGCCATCACGCCCACGCCTGCCGGTGAGGGCAAGACGACCACGGCCATCGGCCTTGCAGACGGGCTGCGCCGCATAGGAAAAAACGCGGTGATCGCCATGCGCGAGCCGTCGCTCGGCCCCGTGTTCGGCATAAAGGGCGGCGCATGCGGCGGCGGAAGGGCGCAGGTCGTCCCAATGGAGGACATTAACCTGCACTTCACCGGCGATATCCACGCCATCGGCGCGGCAAACAACCTCCTTGCCGCGATGCTCGATAACCATATATATCAGGGAAATGCCCTCAACATCGACCCTGAGAGCATCACATGGACGCGCTGCGTGGACATGAACGACCGTCAACTGCGCTGTGTGCGCGACGGGCTCGGCGGCAGGACGGGCGGCGTGCCGCGGGACGACCGCTTTGAGATAACCGTCGCGACAGAGACGATGGCAATATTCTGCATGGCAAGCTCCATCGACGACCTCAAGGCGCGCCTCGCGCGCATCATCGTCGGCTACACCTATGACGGAAAGCCCGTCACCGCGGGCGACCTCAAAGCCGTCGGCGCGATGGCGGCGCTTTTAAAGGACGCTATAAAGCCGAACCTCGTCCAGACCCTTGAGGGGACTCCCGCCTTTGTACACGGCGGGCCGTTCGCGAACATCGCCCACGGCTGCAACAGCGTCACCGCGACGCGAATGGCCATGCGGCTCGGCGACTACGCCGTGACCGAAGCGGGCTTCGGTGCTGACCTCGGCGCTGAGAAGTTCTTCGATATAAAATGCCGCCTTGCGGGGCTCACGCCCTCGGCCGCCGTCGTCGTGGCGACGGTGCGCGCGCTCAAGATGCACGGCGGACTTGCGAAGGATGAGCTCTCTCACGAGGACCTTGCGGCGCTTGAGTGCGGGCTGCCGAACCTGCTGCGGCATGTGGCAAACATGAAGGATGTATACGGTCTGCCGACCGTCGTCGCGATAAACCGCTTCCCGACCGACACTGAGGACGAGCTGAATTTGGTGCGCGAGCGCTGCCGCGAGCTCGGCGTGGAGGCCGTGCTGAGCGACGTATGGGCGCAGGGCGGCGCGGGCGGCACAGAGCTTGCCGAGGCCGTAGTAAATCTCTGCGGGCAGCCCGGTGATTTCCGCTTTGCATATAGCCTTGACGGCGGCATTGGGGATAAGCTGCGCGCCGTAGTGCAGCGCGTGTACCGCGGGCGGGACATTGAGGTCCTTCCCGAGGCTGCCGCGCAGATAGACCGGCTCACGGCGCTCGGAATGGCGCACATGCCCGTGTGCATCGCGAAAACGCAGTACAGCTTCTCCGACGACAAGACCAAGCTCGGCGCACCGGAGGACTTCACCGTGACAGTGCGCGAGGTCAAGGTTTCTGCCGGGGCAGGCTTCATCGTCGCGCTGACAGGCGACGTGCTCACGATGCCGGGGCTTCCGAAGTCCCCCGCCGCGGAGCGCATAGACGTTGACAGCACAGGGAAAATATCCGGTTTGTTCTGAATATGGATTTTAAAAATATCACTGCCCGAAGTGAACGGCTTCGGGCAGTGATATCTATATTTATAAAATTTATAAAAATCAGGGCAGAATGACGCTGAAGGTGCTGCCGGAGCCGGGGGTACTCTCGACAACGGCGTCCCCGCCGTGGAACTGGGCGATCTCCTTCACCATCGCTAAGCCCAGACCGCTGCTGCCCTCGTCGCCGCGGGAGGCGTCCGCCTGCCAGAATCGCTGCCAGACCTTATCGAGGTTTTCCGGGTCGATGCCAATGCCGTCGTCCTTGACGGAGAGCACCGCGCCCTGTTCCGTGCGGCGCAGCGAGAGCCATATATGCCCGCCGTCAACGCCGTACTTATATGCGTTCTGGAGAAGATTATGTATAACGCGGGACATCAGCGTGCCGTTGAAGCGCGCGGTGACGCCGGACGCTATATTCGTTTCGAATTCTATGCCGCGGCTGTCGGCAGGCGTAAACTCATCACAGCAGGACTCCGTGAACTCACTCAGGTCGCCCTCACGCATCGGGTAGCGGTCGGTACCGTGCTGCATGCGGGTAAGCCCGAGAAGCTGCTGAACAAGCTCCGACATGTACCGCGCCTGCTCCTCAATGACACCGATGGAGGCAGAATAGTCCTTGGGCGTTTTGTCCTTGCGGCGGGAGCGGTCGCACTGGGCAAGGATGATGGTTATCGGCGTGCGCAGCTCGTGCGACGCGTCGGAGGCAAACTGGCGCTCGGCCTCGAAGGAGCTCTCCAAGCGCTCAAACATTCTGTCAAAGCTGCTGCCGAGACGCTTCATCTCGGACGGGCCGCGGCGGATATTCAGACGCTTTGTGAGGTCGCCGCCGTCGCTTATATCATTCGCGGCATTGACGATCTTCTCAAGCGGCCTGAAGGACAGGCTCGCGATCAGCCAGCCGCCGCCGGTAGAGAGAATAAGGATCGCCGGGAGCAGCGCCGCAGTGAGGATGAGGATGGTGTGCATAAGGCCGGAGTGGTCGGACGCGGAGATCAGGCCGCGCACCCAGACGTAGGTGATGTCCATATCGACATAGACATCATAGATATAATATTCCTCGCCGTTTATCTCGGTGCTGCGCACGATGTTCTCCTCAAACGGCACTGCGGCGGAATCAAAGCCGTCGGGTACGGCGCCGCTGAGCAGCGTACCGTCCTCGGCGTAGAAGGTAGAATACACGCCGCGGCGGTACGCGTCAACATCATCCCACTCGAAGCGCCCGTGGTCGAACTCTAACTGGTCGGCGTTTTTCATCACGACCTTGACGAGCCTGCCCGCGGGGTCGTCCGTGACGGTGTTTGCGTTGATAACGAACACGAACACCAGCACCATGGCCGCCAGCAGCAGCACCATGAGCGTGATCCACAGCGTCATTCTGAGTTTGACGGACATATGCTCAATCCTCCTTCAGCACCCAGCCGGTACCCCAGACGGTTCGGATAAGCTTCTTGTCAAAGCCGGTATCCATCTTCTTGCGCAGGTAGCCGACATAGACATCGACAACGTTCGTGCCGCCCTCATAGTCATAGTTCCAAAGGTTGTTTTCAATCATCTCGCGCGATAGGACGACGCCCTTGTTGCGCACCATATACTCAAGCAGGGAGAACTCCTTGCTTGTGAGGTCGATGCTCTTCCCGGCGCGCGTCACGCTGTGCGAAGCGGTGTCGATACTCAGGTCGCCGACGGTAAAGACATTTGAACGGTTCCCGGTATACTTGCGCGTCATGACGCGCACGACGGCCATAAGCTCCTTGAAGTCAAAGGGTTTGACAAGATAATAGTCCCCGCCGCTCTCTAAGCCCTCAACGCGGTCGGCGACACTGTCGCGCGCAGTGAGGAAGAGCACGGGGGTTGTGTCCCCGTCGCGGCGGAGACGGCGCACAAGGTCAAGGCCGTTGAGCTTCGGCATCATGATGTCCAAAATCATGACGTCATACTTCGCGCACTCCATAAATTCAAGCGCCTCCTGCCCGTTAAAGCAGCTGTCAACGCTGTAGCCCTCGTCCTCCACAGCTTCGCTGATTATGCGGTTGAGATGCTTTTCATCTTCTACGACAAGTACCCTCATTCCGTTCCTCCGACTGACAGACGGCACAGCGCCCGTATTTTGACTGTATTGTAAAGCAAAGAATTAAGAAATCTATTAAGAATCTACCGCCATAATTATAAACGTATCGGCGACCGGACGCAAGAAAAAAGCTCCCGGTCTTGTAAGAGACCGGGAGATAAAATTCAGTAATCAGTCACTTTGACGCAGCGATGCGGGTGCGCACCGTTTCCGCAATATTTTCCGGTGACATGCCGTAATAATCAAGCAGCTCCTCGCAGTCTCCGCTCTGGGCATAGCGATCCTGCAGCCCCATTCTTACTACCGGCACATTCACGCCGCTTTCATTGAGCGCCTCCATGACAGCCGAGCCGACGCCGCCGATGATATTGTGGTCCTCTGCGGTGACGACGAGCTTCGCATTTCCCGCAAGCTTCGCTATCGCGGCGTTGTCAAAGGGCTTGAGGCACGGCGTTTCGACAACGCCGCAGCGGATTCCGTCCGCTTCCAGAAGCTCCGCGGCATTGAGGCATCTGCCGATGGTGGAGCCGTAGCCGACAAGCACGGCCTCGCCGCCCTCGCGCAGGATATTTGCTTTACCAATACGGAAGCTGTAATCGGACGTGAACACCTTCTGTGAGGCATAGCGGCCGAGGCGCAGATAGACCGGGCCGTCATACTCGGCGATCGCGCGGGTTATGACCTCGGTGGAGGCAGCGTCGGCAGCGCAGACGACCGTCATATTCGCGATCGAGCGCATAATGCCGATATCCTCAGTGCCCTGATGCGTCACGCCTTCGATCCCGCCGCTGAGCCCGCCGAGCCCGGCGACGATCTTCACATCCAGATTCGGGTAGGCTATAAAGGTCCTGACCTGTTCGCAGATGCGCATTGAAGCGAAAGTTGCATAGGTGGCCGCAAAAACCTTCGCGCCGCAGCTTGCAAGCCCCGCCGCCATAAGAGCCATGTTCTGCTCGGCAATGCCGATGTTGATGGCCCTGTCCGGGAATTCATTGTGCATTTTCGTGCCGCCGACGGACTTGAGCGTATCGGCAGCGACGTAAACAATGTTTTCGTTCTCCCGCGCAAGCTCCGCAAGGGCGTTCCCGAACGCGTCGCGGGTGGATACCTTATCAAACTCAACGTTCATGATACCACCTCCAGCTCCTTCATCGCCTGTATGTACTGTTCCTCGGTCAGGGTATGCTGATGCCAGGCATTGTTGTTCTCCATGAATGACACGCCCTTGCCCTTGACCGTCTTTGCCAGAATGACCGTCGGGACCTCCGCGCCGCTCTTGGCCTGTTCGAGCATGCCGACGAGCTGCGCCATGTCATGGCCGTCCGTCTCAAGAACGTTCCAGCCAAAGCCGCTCCATATCTTTTTCAAATCGGGCGTCGGAAGGATATCCTCACAGGCTCCGCAGCTTTGGAAGCCGTTTATGTCCACGATGGCGACAAGGTTCCCGGTTTTCAGAGAGGGCGCGCACATGACGGTCTCCCATACGGTCCCCTCGTTGAGCTCACCGTCGCCGAGAATGACATACACCATGCCGCCTTCACCCGTCAGCTTCTGGTGATACGCCATACCGAGACCGATGCCAAGGCCGTTGCCGAGGGAACCTGCGGTCATATCGACGCCGGGGGTCTTATGATAAGTGGGGTGACCCTGAAGCACCGCGTCGGGATGGCGCAGCTTCGGGTACTCGGTCTTTGATACCAGCCCGAGTTCTGTCAGCGCAGCGTACTGCGCGGGGCAGGCATGGCCCTTCGAGAGAATGAACCTGTCCCTGCCGGGGGCGTCATAATGCGCAGGGTCGAAGTTCATGACGCCAAAGTACAGCGCGGCAACGATATCCGCGCAGGAGAGCGCGGGACCGGGGTGCGCGGCTCTGCCGCAGACATAGCTCATTTCAATTATGTCACGGCGCAGCGTATTTGCTATAGTCTTTAATTCTTCAATATTTTTCACATCAATACCTCAAACGGTCAGCCGTAAACAAGGTCCGGCAGGAAGGTGATCAGGCCGGGGAAAAGGATGAAGATCAGTAGCAGGATAACGATCGTGATAAGGAAGGGTATACTTTCCTTGATCCACGTCGGCATTGATACTTTCAGCGTACCGCAAACTATATACATGGCGACGCCGACAGGCGGAGTAAGTATGCCAAGGCAGCAGACCGTGCACATCACGATGCCGAAGAACACCGGATCGAGCCCGATGGCCTTTGCGACCGGCAGCAGGATCGGCGTAAGCAGGAGAACGATAACTCCGCCGTCCATCAGCATTCCGAGCAGGAACAGCAGGGCAACTATCATAATAAGTATAAGCGTGGAGCTGCTGGTCATGGACAGGAGCATTGCCGTGACCTTCTGCGGAAGCTTCTCCACGGGGATGCCGTAGCCGAAAACGCCGGTGAGCGAGATCATGAACATTATGCCGCCGACGTCGGATATGGAGGTGCGGAGGCATTTGATGAAATCCTTGACTGACACCTGCCGGTAAATGAATATGCCGACGACCATAGCATAGACGCAAGCAAAGGAGCCTACCTCAGAGGCGGTGAACATGCCGAGACGGATACCGACAAGCAGTATGACCGGGAACAGCAGCGCCCAAAAGCTTGAACTGATCTCCCGCATTATTTCCTTGAAGGATGCCTTGGTCGGGTTAGGCGGTCTGTAGCCGCGCTTCTTCGACGTGAAGTGCACAGTCAGCATGAGCGCGACCATCATATAAAGTCCGCTCATAAGCCCCGCGGTGAACAATCGTCCGACGGATACGCTTCCCGTTGTTCCGTAAACGATAAGATTCACTCCGGGAGGAATGGTAGAGGTTATAAGCGAGGTATAGCCGATGACGACGGCGGTATAGCCTCTGGAGTAGCCTCTCTTTATCATGGTCGGGCCGAGTACTCTGGCTTCCATAGCCGCATCCGCAGTGGATGAGCCGGAAACGCCGCCCATGAGCGTGGACATGACGACGCTCGTCTGGGCCATTCCGCCGTACATGTGGCGGGTCACGATCGCCGCAAGTCCAAGGAGCCTGTCCGTTATTCCGCACAGATTCATCAGGTTTCCGGCAAATATGAACAGCGGCACCGCCAGCAGGTTAACGCTCTGTATCTGGGACAGCGCGAGCTGTGCTATCTGAAGCATGGGGATCTCGGTGTGCTGAAGAAAATACGTCACGCCCGAGATGCCGACCGCAAAGGCCACCGGCAGTCCCATGAACAGCAGTATCAGAAAGACTATAAAAACGATTAGCATTTGTTTCCCTCCGAATCAGGCGGCGAAGCAATATCAGATCCTTCCGCCGAAATTAAAGGTTGGGCTGAACATAAACACGAACTCCATCGGAGCGTCTCCGGTGTTGCGGACCACATGCTCCACACCCGCGGGGAAAACGACCGCAGTGTTAGGCGCCAGAGGCTCGACGCTGCCGCCGACTATGGCCTCGCCGGTGCCCTTTATGACGAAGATTATCTCTTCCTCCGTCTCATGGGTGTGGGGGTCCATGAAGGTATGCGGCTCGACGATGGTCTTGCCGGTGGTTATTTTTTCGCTCTTATAGGCTTCCGCGCCGACAAAGACCTTGACGGTCCTCTTCGGCAGTTCAAGGACGGTGCTTTTATCTTCAGTAATGGAATACATAATTATCTCTCCTATCAGTCAAGTACAATAGCGGATACGTTCTCGTCGTTCTTTGCTTCCTCCAGATACTGCTCCGTATCCGACATTTTGGGTTCTCCCTTGATAACATACTTATAAAACTGGATCGCTGTGGTGATAAGCATAAGGGTGCAGCCCACGGGCATGCACAGGGCTATCCAGCCGTAGCTGACGCCGGGCAGGGACGACCACGATCTGACCCATGAATGGCCGACGAGCCGTATGCTCTCATATATAAACAGGCCGAGAAACGCCGCGATGAGAATATAGCATACGCAGAACAGCACGCGTTTTACCTTCGGCTTTATGCTGTCAATGATGATCTCAACATATACCAGCTTGTTTCTTCTGTAGGCAGTATCTGCGCCAAGAAACACGCACCATGCAAACATACAGAGAGCTATCTCGCTGATGCTCGTGAGCGGGTTGCCGACCGCTCTGCACACGGCACCCACACAAAGGATCAGGGTCGCCGATATAAGGCAGAACATGGCGATCGCTTCTTCAGCTTTGCACAGCCCATTATAGAATCCGGTGATGAACTTTTTCATGAATGTGCCTCCTTAAGAAGTCGTCAGGGCAGAAGCATGTATCTGCCCTGACTTGAAGCGCTGATTATTTGCCGAGGTCCGCCTTCAGGCTGTTGACGGCGTCCACGATATCAAGAGTCTTGTAGACCGCTTCGGCATTTGCCTTGAAAGCGTCGATATCAAGATCCTCATAGGGGATGACTTCCATGCCCTTGTTGACCATCTCGGTGCGGTAGAAATCGTCAAGCTCGGCAAGGCGCTCGGAGGTGTACTGACCGGCGAGGTTGAACTCCTCAAGGATAATGTCCTGAGCTGCCTGCGGCAGAGCGCGGAGCCACTGGCTGGAAACGACGACGCAGTTGGCAAGGTACACGTGGCGCGTCTCGGTCATGACGGAGATGACCTCATAAATGGCGTTGTTGTAAATGCTGCCGTAGTTCTGCTCGCAGCCGTCGACTATCTTGGTCTGGATGCCGGAGTACATTTCGCCGAACTCGAGAGCAACGGGAGTGGCACCGAGGGCCTCAACGGTGGCGACCCAGACGGGAGCGGTCGCGGAGCGGAGCTGGACGCCCTTGAAGTCAGCGGGAGTCGTGCCGCCCTTGGTTGCGAAAACGTTGCGGTAGCCCTGGCAGAAGTTCCATGCCAGAACGGTCAGACCGTAGTTGTTTTCCAGGTCGGCTTCCCAACCCTGAACGGTGGGGCAGTCCTTCAGCGCGGCGATATCGTCATAGCCTTCGATGACGTAAGGCGCGGAGATGGCGGAAACGCCGTGGACGTAGTTGTCAAGACGGCCGGGGTCGCAGTACTGGGCGATGTTGGTGCCGAGACGGGCCTGCTCGAGAACATCTTCATTGCTGCCGAGAGTGTTGCTGGCATAGATCTCAACGGTCACTTTGCCGTTGGTGCGCTCAGCGATTCTGTCTGCCATAGCGACGAGTTCCTCATGAGGGACCTCGCTCTCGGAATGGGAGTGGCCGAGCCTGAGGGTCACGGCGTCCATATCCGCAAAGGAATCGTCGGCCGCGGGGGCGGCTGCGGCTGCATTATCCGCTGCGGGAGCTTCGGTCGCGGGAGCTGCGGTGGTGTTTGCCGATCCGCATGCTGCCAGAGCAAAGGCCACTGCCGCAAGCAGAAGGATCGCTACGAGTTTGTTTGCCTTCATTTTTTTCTCCTTTTCTTTTGGTTTTAATATTTGTACTCCGGTCATATCGGAGCAGTTCACTTTATTTCTCGGGGTAGCTCTTTTTCCAACTGCTCGGCGCAGAGACGGGGCTCTGGCCGTTGCCTATCTCAAGATAGAACCCGAACTTATCGACGGTGTTGACGAAGGTGAACCTTGATTCAAACAGGCGAGCGCCGAAAAGAGGCGTCATGCCCATGTCCGAATACATCTTCACGGTGCTGTCAAACTTCTCGGGCGCTACCTTTTCCTTTATATGGTGGAGCCCGGTGCCGTGCTTGGCGAGGAAATCACTGTAGAACGGGATGCCCTCGATTGGCTGGATAAGCTCTATCTGTATGTTTTCAAAGCTGCATACGGCGCAATAGAACTTGAAGTGCGGCTCGCACAGACCGGGGATAATTATCGGATCCTGCAGGGTCTCGTCGGAGTGCGTATAAAGATCCCAAGGGCCGAGCTTGAACAGGTCGACAAGCGCGTCCATTGTCTTGAAAATGTCCTCGCACATAATGCCGAGCTGGCAAATGTTGCGTTCGGAGCATAACTGCTTGAGCTGAGCAATGTCCATTTTATCCCTCCAGTGCGGCGATGCATGCATCATAGGCTTCTTCAAACTTGTCCATCATCAGGCAGTAGGGCGGGAAGCTCCTGATATCGTCCCAGGGGAACTCCTCCTCATAATATGCCTGGCGGAATATCTTGCTCTTGTTAAGGATGTCCATATCCGCAGCGGATATTTCATCGTGCATTGCGTCAACGAGCGGCTTCGGGTTGGCGTCAAAGTCCTTGACTACCTCGGGCATGATCGTGAAGGTCACGGGAAGCGCCATGTCGGTAGTGAAATTGTTGCGCACGCCCTGCGCGTCTCTTATGCCGGCGCCGTTGAGCTGGAGGTTCAGGCCCCTTTCTCTGAGCAGCCTGTAGCACTTACGGTAGATCATGCTGACAAGAAGCTCGCAGTATCTCTCGGGGTCGGCCACACCCATAGCTTCAAACTCCGGCCGGGAATAGGTGCGCAGATGCACATCGACGATAACGAGCAGCCCCGCGGGGTCCCTGCCCTTGAGCGAATCATAGAACTCGACATGCTGGCGGGTCGTGAAATTCGAGGTGGCGCAGACGCGGAGACGGGCATACTTTGCGGAAACTCTCTTTGCAGCGATAGCTGCCGCCGGGGTTGCGGGGACCTTGAAAGTTATATTGGGCGTCTCGGTCCCAAGCTCCTTCTTGAGGCCCTCATACCAGAAGCAGATCTCCTGCTCCATCGCGTCCGCGTCGTTCCAGTTCTTTGGGGAAACCTGAATGCTGGAAAAGCCGTACTGGCCGTCGGTCGCTTCAAATATCGGAGCGGTGTGGCGCGCCATCATCGCAACGACCTTCATGGTCAGCACCGACAGCAGCTTGACCGTGTTCACATCGCCGTACTCGGCTTTTGCTTCCTTGACGAGCGCAGCCCACTCTTCCGGATAATCCTTGCGGTAGCCGTTCACCTTGCCGGGGTTCGAGGTCGTGAAGGACGCGCCCCTTCTCAGGGAGTAATCGATCTCATCGCACTTGTCGTGTCCCCAGTAGATATTGAGCTTTCCCTCAAGAGTCGCCCTGCTTGCGGCCATCAGCTTGCACTGGCGGATATCCTCGACCTCGGCCTCCGCCGAACTGAGCTCCTCGGCAGTACCGTTGCCGGCAATAAAGCTTCTGCAGGCGTCGATCAGCGCGTCCTTTTCCTCCTTGGCAAGCCATCTGTCAAGCTTCCATGCGGTCAGGAACGACTGCGCGTCGATAAACATATCCGCCGCCCACTGAATGGCCTCGGCCTTGTTCCCAGAGGCGGCCAGTTTGTCAAGCTCTGAGAGGAACTCTTCCTTCGCTTTCAGGAAGTCGCTCAGAGACGCGGCGAAAAGCACCCTCCTGCGATGGATCAACTGTGAATCTTTCATATTGGCATTCCTTTCTGACCATATATGTATAGCGGCATATTGGCCTTGATTTTGGTATACTGTATACAATTATACTTCTCAAAAATGCCTTCCAAAAAACGTTTCTGATCTCCGTTTTCTTTCAGGCATTTAAGATCAAAGGTATCGCGTAATATCCTTTAGACTTTCGGTAAAGTGGATATCATTGCATTCCGCGGCTTTTTCTGCGTCGTTCTCAAGGTAGGCGTTATAGATATTCGCGATCTCTCTGAGCGCGTCCTTCGCCCTGTCCATAGAATACTTGGGCTTGCCGCACATAAGGCTGGAGTTTATCCTCAGAGAACGCGCAACCTCCTCAAGCTTCTTGTTGCCGCAGTTTGAAATATGTATGCTGTAATACGTCTCGTCCAGCGCGCGGTATTCCTCCTCGCGCAGCTCGTCATTTTCGATGGCGCTTCCTATCTTCTGAAGCTCACGGCGTATCGCCATCTTCACCCTGGCATCACAGTTGAGCGCGGTCTTTCTCGCGACCATGCTCTCAAGATATGATCTGACCTCCCAGCAGTCATACACATCCTGAACGCTCAGCTCGGTAACATAGACGCCGAAGCGCGGCTTGTGGGAGATATAGCCCTCGGTCTGAAGCACTCTCAGCGCCTCTCTGACCGGGGTACGGCTGACATTGAGCCTGCTGCACAGATCGTTCTCAGTTATTTTTTCTCCCGCGCGCAAGCTTCCGTTTTCTATTTCCTTGCGGATAAAATCCGCAACCTGTTCCGCAATGGGTTCCTGTTTTATTTCAGTTATCATTTGCTAACCTGCTGCATCCTTATGTGCTTTATGTACAATGTTTCGTTCTGTCTGCATCAAAAATAGCAGACTCTACTGCCAATGTCAACAAAAAGCGACGGGGTCCACCAAATTTTGTATACAGTATACATTTTTGTGATAATGTTTTCGGTCATTCCGCCGACCCTCGCCGCAGTCTCGAAAGGGTTCCCTCTCCGGCGCAACAAAAACCGGGAGCACATCTTCTGCTCCCGGTTTTTGCTTATCGATCATTCCTTATCTGGCTCGTCCGAATCGTCATCGCCGAGGTCGAACTCCAGCTTCTCGCCGCAGTTGGGGCACTCGATGGAGCCTTCGGCGAGCGTGTCCTCATCGAAGCTGATCTCCTCGCCGCAGACGGGACAGGTAGCGTCATATATCACGCCGTCATACTCAGGCTCACCGCCGTCCTCTTCGTCCTCATCATCGCTGTAGCAGCGGCCGCAGCCGCAGCAGCCGTCAGAGTCGTCGTCATCCTCGTCGTCCCAGTCGTCATACTCATCGTCATCCTCGGGAAAGTCAAGGTCACAGGTAAGCTCCTCAAGATAGTTCAGCTCATCGCAGACCTCGTCGAGAGCCTCGTCATGCTCGTCATAGCATGCATGAAGGTCTTCTATTTCATGCGCCATGTCGGAGAGAAGCTCATTAAGAGCGTTCCACAGCTTGCCTTCCTTGGAATCCGGAGCGATGCCCAGCCCCTCGGTCAGACCCTTCAGATATGCCGCCTTTTCCACTACTGTCATTTTGAAAACCTCCTTAGAAAAAATACGGGGAAAGACCGCTGATCTTCCCCCGCCTATAGACTTGAATTACGCTCTGGACAGATACTCGCCCGTGCGGGTGTCGATCTTGATCTTCTCGCCCGGCTCGATGAACAGAGGGACCTTGATCTCCGCGCCGGTCTCGACGGTTGCGGGCTTGGTCGCGTTGGTCGCGGTGTTGCCTGCAAAGCCCGGATCGGTCTCGGTGACCTCAAGCTCCACGAAGAAGGGAGGCTCAACATTAAAGACCTTGCCCTTGTAGGAGTAGATGGTGCACTCCATGTTCTCTTTGACGAACTTGAAGTTGTCGCTCAGGACGCTTGAGTCAACAGGCTCGAGCTCATAGGTCTCGGGGTTCATGAAGTAGTACAGGTTGCCGTCATTGTAGCTGTACTCCATGGTCATGCGGTCAACAGTTGCGGCCTCGAACTTTGCGGTGGGGTTGAAGGATTCCTCACGGATAGCGCCGGTCATGATCTTCTTGTACTTGGTGCGGACAAAGGCAGCGCCTTTGCCGGGCTTGACGTGCTGGAACTCGATGACCTGGCATACATCGTTATCATACTCAAAGGTAACGCCGTTTCTGAAATCGCCTGCGGTAATAGTTGCCATATATGGGAACCTCCCAAAATAAAATTTATTATTTATCTTTGATATTTTACAGTATCTCCGCGAATTTTGCAAGCATTATTTGATGTTGGGCAAATTTTCTGTGCCTCATCACAGCACCACCAGTTCCTTGGGAGCCTTGGTGATGATCTCGGCGCCGCCCTCGCGGATGACCATGACGTCCTCAATGCGCACACCGAAGCGTCCGGGAATATATATCCCCGGCTCCGCTGAGCACACCGCGCCAGCGGGCATCGGCGCTGAACCGGAGGGATTCGCGTTCGGCCATTCGTGGATATCAAGGCCGAGGCTGTGCCCGAAGCCGTGGCCGAAATATTTCCCGTAGCCCGCGTCTGAGATTACCTTGCGCGCCGCCGCGTCTATTTCCTTACCAAGCACGCCCGCTCTTGCCGCCGCGATGCCCGCGAGCTGCGCGCGCAGGACGGTGTCATAGACATTGCGCATCTCCTCGCTCGCGCTCCCTACGGCAACAGTGCGCGTCATATCGGAGCAGTAACCGTGCTTTATGCTGCCGAAGTCCATGGTGACAAAGTCCCCGGACTGTATCACCTTGTCCCCCGGTACGCCGTGCGGCAGGCTCGTCTTGCTGCCGGTGACAACGATGGGATCAAAGGAATTGCCCTCAGAGCCGTTTTTGAGCATGTTATAGACCAGCTCGGCGGCGACCTGCCTTTCGGTCATGCCGGGCTTAATTATATGCAGCACCGTCTCCAGCGCCCTCTCGCTTATGCGCTGTGCCTCGATCATGCAGGCGATCTCTTCCTCGGACTTCGACGCACGCAGCGTTTCGAACAGGTCCCCCGCCGGGAGCAGCTCGCGCCCGAGAGCCTTTTCATAGCCGAGATAGCCCGCATGGCTGAGCTTTTTATCTTCGGCGGCAAGACGCGCCATACCGGCGCATACGCTGCGGATGATACCGGTGAGCGGGTTCTCCCGGTCATATAGAATGACCTCGGTGAGCCTGCCGTCGACTGCGGCTTCGGCGGCCTCGATATAGCGCGAGTCCGTTATGAGCCATGACTTCTCCAAGCCTACAATGACCGCGCCGTCCGTTATCGGGAAGCCCGAAGCGTAGCGCTGGTTCTTCTCATCGGTGACGAGCACGCCGTCAAGCCCGCGGCGGCGCAGCTCCTGCTGGATCCTTCTTACGTTATTCATATGCCTGTCTCCTCCGATGTGGGCCGCGGGAAGGTCACGATGAAGCGTGAGCCCTGCGGCTTATTCTGCCCGACGGCGATAGAGCCGCCGTGCGCCTTGACAGCGTCATGCACGATGCTCAAACCAAGTCCGCTGCCGCCGGCCTCGCGTGAGCGCGCCTTATCGACCCGGTAGAAGCGTGAGAAGATATTGTACGTCTCCTCCTCGGGGATGCCGATACCGGTATCCGCGACGGTGAACTGGACGCTGTCGTCCGTGCCCTTCAAAATCAGCGTGACGCTGCCGTTCGGGACGTTATATTTTATTGCGTTTTCCACGAGATTAAAGATGATATGGAACATATCGTCCACCGTTGCCATGACGACACAGCCGTCCTCAAGCTCGCAGCGCAGCTTTACATCATGCTCCTTCGCAAGCGGGCGCAGCAGCACCATCGCGTCCACAGCAACCTGCTTCACATCGACAGGCTCCGGGACGACCTGGATATCGTCGTCGAGCCGTGAGAGGTCAAGCAGCTTCTCGGTCGTACGCTGCAGGCGCTCGGCCTCGTTGCCGATATCGGTAACAAACTCGCGCACGGTCTCGGCGTCCATGTTCTCGTTCTGCACGATGCTGTCAGAGAGCAAACGTATCGACGCGAGCGGCGTTTTGAGCTCGTGCGACGCGTCGGATACAAAGCGGCGGCGCTGGTGCTCGGTATCGTACAGGCGCTCGGTAAGAGTGTTGAACTCGCGTCCAAGCTCGCTGAGCTCATCCGTGCCGGATATTGCGAGGCGGTGCTTATAGTCCCCGCCGGCGACGATACGCATGGAATTGGCAAGGTCGTTCAGTCTATGAAGGACGACCGAGGAATAGACCACGGCCATCACGAGCGCCGCGAAGGCAATTATGAGGGAGACTGTGCGTATCTGTACCTGAAGATCGTTTATGATGCGGCCGCGCTCGGCGTCCGTCTCATGCAGGTATACAGCCCCAGTAACGGTGCTCTGGCTGCTGATAGGGATGGCATAGCTGCTGGAAAAGGCCTCGTCCACCTGCGAGGACCGGAACACCGTCTTGCTGCCGAGGGCGGAGAGCAGATCTCCCGCGGCGGTCTGTGGTCTTGCATGCGTCTGCGTATCGTATACTATATCCCCGGTCTTTCCGGCGACGATTATCCTGTCATAGCCCTGAATGTCGAGAAAGCGCAGCACCTCGGCAATGCTCTCCTGATCGGGATTATCCAGGCTCGCAAGAGCGGAGGCAAGCGTCGCGGCCTGGCTCTCCATCGCTTTCTCTTTCTCCTGGAACACGGCGTCGCGCGCGGAGATGAGCGGATAGACATTCAGCAGCAGGAGCAGGATCAGCAGCAGCATCGCTAAGAAGGAGAAGAACTGAAAGCGGATGCTGCCGGATCTGAAGGTCCAGCGTTTAATCTGCAAAGTAATACCCCACTCCCCACTTGGTGATGATGTATTCCGGCTGGGCGGGATTGAGCTCGAGCTTCTCGCGCAGGCGGCGGATATGCAC
>CAKTPC010000017.1 GCA_934590505.1 uncultured Oscillospiraceae bacterium | reverse complement strand
AGGTGCTGCTTTTCCTCGCCGCGGATATCCAGGATGATCTTGCCCTGGTTCATCATGATAAGGCGGTTGCCGTGGCGTATCGCGTCCTTCATGTTGTGGGTTATCATCATGGTGGTCAGGTTATTTTCCTCAACTATCTTGTCGGAAATTTCCAGAACCTTTGCCGCTGTAGCGGGGTCGAGAGCTGCGGTGTGCTCATCGAGCAGCAGGAGCTTCGGCTTCTTGAGCGAGGACATCAGCAGTGTCAGCGCCTGACGCTGGCCGCCTGAGAGCAGACCGACTTTTGCGGTCATTCTGCCCTCAAGACCGAGGCCAAGGGTGCTGAGCTGCTCACGGAACTGCTCGCGCTCTGCATTGGTCACGGCCCAGCGCAGCCCGCGCTTTTCGCCGCGGCGCAGGGCGAGCGCCATATTCTCTTCGATCTGCATGTTAGGCGCGGTGCCCATCATCGGGTCCTGGAACACGCGGCCTATATACCCGGCGCGCTTATGCTCCGGCAGTGCGGTGACGTCCACACCATCAAGGATGATGTGCCCGCTGTCGACCGGCCATACACCGGCGACGGCGTTGAGCATCGTGGACTTGCCGGCTCCGTTGCCGCCGATGACGGTGACGAAATCGCCCGGCTCAAGGTGGAGGGAGAGCCCCGCGAGAGCCTTCTTTTCATTTATCGTGCCCTTATTGAAGGTCTTGCAAATGTTATCGAGCTTAAGCATGACTGTCCTCCTTTGCGCGAAGGCGCTTGAAAGATGTCTTGCGCTGTTCGCGCAGGTACGGGACCGCGAGGAAGAGCGCGACGATCACTGCTGTGATGAGCTTGAGGTCGTTGGAGTTGAGCCTTAGCCACAGCACCAGCACGACCACAAGGTAGTACACGACGCCGCCGATGACGACGAAGGACATTGTGCCGAAGAAGTTGAGGTGCTTGCCGAGGATCGCCTTGCCGAGCACCTCGCCGATGATGACGGCCGCAAGGCCGATAACGATCGCACCGCGTCCCATGTTGATATCGGCGAAGCCCTGATACTGGCTCATGAGCCCGCCGGAGAGCGCCACGACGCCGTTGGATATCGCAAGGCCGAGGATCTTCATCGCGCCGATGTCGATGCCGAGGGCGCGGCTCATCGCGGGGTTCGAGCCGGTCGCACGCAGAGCGGAGCCCTGCTCGGTGCCGAAGTACCAGTAGAACATGCACACCAGCACGAAGGCTAGCACAAGGCTCGTGAGGATGGCGGAGGTAATATTGCGCGAGGAGAGAATGAGGTTATACTTGTCGACGCTCAGCGCCTTGTTCGCGGCCATGCCCATGATGCGCAGATTAATGGAGTAGAGCGAGAACTGCGTCAGGATACCGGCGAGGATGACGGGGATGCCGAGCTTGACATGCAGCAGACCCGTGCAGAGCCCCGCGAGTATACCGGCGATAACGGCTACGAGCATTGCCAGCCATGCAGGCCAGCCCGCGATAATGAGCATTACCGTCACAGCGGCGCCGAGGGTAAAGGAGCCGTCGACTGTCAGATCGGCAACATCGAGCAGACGGAAGGTGATGAGCACTCCGAGTGCCATAAGACCCCATATAAGTCCCTGAGCAATGCCGCCGGGAAGGTTTTTTGCCAGCTTCAGCAGGCTGAGTGATGCAATGTAGGCGCTGATCGTCATGATTACACTTCCTTAATTATTTTGCAATTGCAACGTAGTCATCGGGAACGGTGATGTTGAGAGCTTCGCAGATGTCTGCGTTGTACTCCTTGGTGAAGGCGGGAGCGAAGCGGACTTCCATTGTGGAGATGTCTGCGCCCTCAGTGAGGATCTCTGCTGCCATCTCGCCGGTCGCACGGCCGAGGTCGTAGTAGGAGATGGAGAGGGTAGCCACGCCGCAGCCGGCGGCAATGCCTTCTTCACCGGCGACGATGGGGATGCCAGCGCTCAGAGCGACGTTGTTGATGGCTTCGGTGCAGGAGGCGGCGGTGTTATCGGTCGGGATGTAGAGGACGTCGGCATTGGAGCAGGCGTTTGCGGTGACGGAGGAAACATCGTTGGAGTCTGCGAAGGTGTAGCGCTCAACGCTGTAGCCCATGCCGGTAAGAAGGGTTTCCATGCTGTCGGCCTGGAAGATGGAGTTGGGCTCACCGGAGCAGTAGAGCAGACCGATGGTCTTTGCGTCGGGGAAGAGCTCCTGGATCATCGCGGCCTGGCCGTCGAGCGGGGCGAGGTCGGAGGTGCCGGAGATGTTGGTACCGGAAACGCCGGTCCAGTTGTCAACGCCGAGAGCCACACCGTAGTCGGTGATGGAAGTACCGAGAATGGGGATGGTGTTCGTTGCGGAGGCAGCCGCCTGTATAGACGCGGTGGCGTTAGCCATGATGAGGTCGACCTCGTCGCTTACGAACTGGTTGCAGATCAGCGAGCAGGTGGCGGAGTCACCGGAAGCGTTCTGCTCCTGGAAGGTGACCTTGTCGCCGAGCGCTTCGGTCAGGGCATCCTTGAAGCCCTGAGTCGCGGCGTCGAGCGCGGGGTGCTGGACGAGCTGGCAGATACCGACGACAAAGGTCTTGTCGGCTGAAACGTCCTCGGCCGGGGCCTCAGTGGAAGCGGCGGGAGCCTCAGTGGCGGCTGCGGGAGCGGAGCTGCCGCAGGCTGCGAGTGCGAGCACCATGGCAAGCACACAGATGAGAGAAATAAGTTTTTTCATTTTGTCATATCTCCTTTTGGAAAATTAACGGGGAAACAAAGAAGCTGCACAGACAGAAGTCCGTGCAGCTTTGAATGATCGAATTAAAGATTCAAATCATGAATTTCGTTCTAATTGCAGCACAAACTTCTATTACTTGACATAAAAAAGTAATAGTAAAAGCCATATGCAACTGCAAAGACGAACTTTATCATGACTTTGCCTCCCTGTTTGATGGTGCAGACTTTAGCACTTTTAGTCGCTGAAGTCAATACCTTTTTTGCTGTGAATTTTCCTTTTGGCCTTTTGCACTATTGCCGACAGCCTTCGCCGCTAAAACTTTGTCGCATTTTTATGCGCAGCGGTTATAAAACCGACCGGTAACGGAAACAATTCCCTATGACAATAACGCGCCGCGCGGCTCTCTCCGCCGGCGCAGACCGCATAGACAGGTCGGAAAGGCGAGAATATGGATAGAAAACGCAGAGCCGTCAGGATAGTTTTAACTGTACTCGGTGCGGCGGCGGTACTGGCGATCACTGCGGTGAGCGTATATATGCTTTGGGAGAAGCCCCCGGCGACGGCGGCGGAACCGGAGAAGCTCGGCGGCACGCTGCACACGCCAGATGAACAGACGAGCGCGCCGCAGTTGGGTTCGGCACAGAGTCCGTCGCCCTCGGGCAGCGGGATGGAGCGCGGCACGGCCTTCAACACGAGCCGTCAGGACGGGGTGTATACTATCCTCCTCGTCGGCAATGACGACGGCACGGGCAATACCGACACCATCATGGTCGCAAAGCTCGACACCGTGCGCCACAGTCTCAATGCCGTGAGCATCCCGCGCGACACCCTCATCAATGTCGACACACCCGTGAGGAAGATAAACAGCGTCTATTGGGGTGCGCGGAACAACGGCAATGACGGCATCGAAGCGCTGCGCCGCCATGTGCGCAAGCTGACGGGCTTTGACGTGGACTGCTACGCGGTGCTTGACCTGAGCGCCTTTATAGAGGCGGTCGACGCAATGGGCGGGATATGGTACGATGTCCCGGAGCGGCTGTATTATGACGGCGGTCCGGTCATTGACCTTGAGCCGGGCTATCAGCTCCTTGACGGCGAGCAGGCGATGGGCCTTGTGCGCTTCCGCTATGGCTATATGAACGGCGACCTTGACAGGATAAACGTGCAGCACGATTTCCTCAAGGCCGCGGCGGAGCAGTTTCTCGGTCAGGGCAGCATACCGAACGCCTCAAAGGTTATAAGCATCCTTGCCGGGAGTATGGACACGAACCTCACGGCGGCGAACATGGCGTATTTTGCGCGTCAGCTCATGATGTGCTCAAGTGAGGATATCAATTTCTACACCGCGCCGAATACCCCCATGACCGTGCAGAACCTGAGCTATACCTTCCTTGATCTCTATGACTGGCTCGCCATGGTGAACGACTGCATCAATCCCTATTCCACGCCCGTCACCGAGGGAATGCTTGACCTTGTGTATCTCTATAACGGCAGCGTCTGCTGCACGGGAGTGCTCAACGGCGTAGGCTATTTCAGCATGGGCGGCAGCACCACGGCTGAGGACTACGATGAAGATTACACCGAGGAGGACTATTACGAGGAGCCTGAAGAGGAACCGGCGGAAGAGCCCGAAGAGGAACCGGAGCCTGAGCCGAAGCTCCCGCCGCTGCCATCGTCCACGCCCTCGAACGACGATTGGCTCATAACAACATGAAAGAACCGCTGCTTTTCACAGCGGTTCCGATAAGATCCGGGCTGCTGCAATATATTGCGGCAGTCCATTGCGCGCTGCTTCCGCAAAAGGCCGGGATAAGCCGTCCGCACATGGGCGCGATAGAAGCACCGAATCTCTGCCGCCCCATTTCACTGGAGCTGCTGTTTAACCTTGCCGACGCGCTGGGCGTTGAACCGTATAAGCTTCTGGAGTTCCGGGACGGGCGATAAATATATCTGCCGATACCGATTTAAATAACAGGCTCTGCGTCAAATAGTTGGGGCAGGGCACGGCGAAAAATAGTGACAAAGGCGTGGGTGCTGTGCTGCCCGCGCCTTTGCTGCATAATAAAACGGCTGCGTGGAATTTGCAAGGAACTGCATCGATTGACGCGGGACGGATTCTGTGCTATCCTGTCGCTGAATTAAAAAAGGAGACAGAACCTTATGTTTAAGAATAACAAAAAAGGCATTATCGCGCTTGCGCTTGTGCTGCTGCTGGCAGTCGCCGCGCTCTTCGTGTGGCAGGCGGCAAAGCCCGAGACCCAGCAGGGCAGCAAGGAGATCGTTGTGAACGTCGACCACCTGAACGGGGACGATGCGAGCTATACAATATATACGGATGCCGAGTATCTCCGCGCGGCGCTTGAGCAGGAGAACCTGATCGAAGGCACGGAGAGCCAGTATGGGCTCTATGTGACCTCTGTCGACGGAGAAGCCGCGGACGAGAGCAAGCAGGAATGGTGGGGCTACAGCGTTAACGGCGCGTTCGCCGAGCTTGGCGTGGACAGCCAGCCTGTTGCAGACGGCGACGTTTATGATTTTGTTCTGAATGTCGGCTGGTAAGCTCACGATCCGCGGGGTCGCGGAGCTGTCGCTCTTCTGCGCGCTGATGGTCGCGGGCAAGGAGTGCCTGCGCGTTATACCGAATGTACATCCCGTTACGCTCCTGCTGCTTCTGGCGACTATAATCTACGGCGCAAAGGCGCTCTATCCGGCCTTCGGGTTTGCACTCTTGGAGATCGCACTGTACGGAGCCGGGATATGGAACCTGATGTATCTCTATGTCTGGCCGATCGCCGTGCTCATTGCGCTGCCGTTCCGCCGCAGCCGCAGCCGCGCTCTCTGGGCGGCGATCGCCGGGGCGCACGGCCTGTCTTTCGGCGCGATGTGCGCCGTGCCGTATCTGTTCATCGGCGGCTGGCAGATGGCGCTGTCTTGGTGGATATCCGGCATACCTTATGACGTGATACACTGCGTGTCAAACACCGTCCTGACCTTTGTGCTGCTCCCGCCGCTGCGTGACCTGCTTGAGCGCAGACATAATGTGAAGAATAATTGAAATCGAGCGCGGTTCCCTTGCTGCGAGGGAACCGCGCTCAGTTTTGCTTTGTATAGCAACACAGAAAAATTATGGAATTATCAATATAACAGCAGGCTTCTTGTTAATATGCTGAAAAATTTCTGAATGAATTTGTTAAAAAAGCAGAAAGAAAAAGCGCGTGTTGACAAAGAACTGCTAAGTTCATATAATATTCATACATTTTGGGGACGGTGTGAGCCGTTTCCACAATAAATAGGAGGATAAAATGAAAAAATTTTTTGCACTGATCCTTGCTCTCTGCATGGTATTTGCACTCTGCGCCTGCGGCCAGACCGCAGCACCCGCAGCGACCGAGGCTCCCGCAGCTGACACCGCTGCCGACGCCGCTCCCGCCGAGGATACCGGCTGGGCTCCCGATGGCCCCGTCACCATGATCGTTGCCTACAAGGCCGGCAACGGCACCGATGTTACCGCCCGTGTTCTTGCTCAGTACGCTGAGAAGTACATCGGCCAGACCATCGTTATCGAGAACGTTGACGGCGGCTCCGGCTCTCTTGGCTGGTCCCAGCTCGCTGCTGCTGATCCCGACGGCATGACCATCGGTTTCATGAACCTGCCGAACTTCAACTCTTCCATCGTCAAGGGCCTCGGCACCTACACCACTGCCGACTTCAAGGCTATCTGCAACCACGTCACTGAGACTTCTCTGGTTCTCGTCCGCGCTGACGACGACCGCTTTGCCACTATTGACGACCTCGTCGCATATGCCAAGGAGAACACCACTGTCGCTTCCACTAACGGCGCACAGGCTTCCAACCACATCGGCGCACAGGCTTTCGCAAACTCCGCCGAGTTCAAGTACACTGACCTTCCCCAGGGCAACACCGCTGACGAACTGCTGAGCCTTCTCGGCGGCGAGGCTGACTGGTGCGTCGCAAAGGTCGCCGACATTGCCGGCCGTACCGATGTTAAGCCCCTCGCGGCATTCTCCACCGAGCGCGTTCCCGAGTTCCCCGATGTCCCCACTCTCGGCGAGTGCGGTTACTATGACAAGTGGCTCGGCTCCTCCCGCTGCATCGTTGCTCCTGCGGGCGTGAGCGATGAAGTCATCGCCTTCTACGAGGCCGCCTTCAAGGCCACCATGGAAGATCCTGATTACCTCGCAGCCGCTTCCGAGTTCGCAACCGATTATAAGGATGCCGCCACCACCGCCGCTCTGATCGAGGAGCAGCAGGCATTCACCGAAGGCCTTGCTACCGGCTTCTGGTACGAATAATCAGATACGTTATATTAACCTGATAATTGATCCTGAACGGGGCGGGCATGCCTGCCCCGTTTTTCTTTAAGGAGGAGTACCCCTTGAAAATGAAGAAAACGGACATAGGCGTCGTCGGCTTCATGTACGCCGTCTGCGCGTTCTTCTATGTCTACAGCTACCAGCTCACTGCCGAGAGCAAGAAGTACCCCATGTTCACCATCGTTCTGCTCTTCGGCCTGACCACGCTCTATCTCGTGCAGATGATAATCGCGGCGCGGAAGTTCGGCGTCGAGAGCGGCGTGGGCGAGGTATTCGAGGGCTTTAAGCCCGCGCAGTTCTTCGTCTCCCTCGCGCTCACCATTGTCTATTTCCTTATGATGAAGTATCTCGGCTTCTTTACCGCTACCGTGATCTTCATGTTCGCGTCCCTGCTCTATCTGAAAGTTCCGGTGCTGGCCTCCGTTATATCGGTCGTGTCAGTTAACCTGCTCATATATCTGGCGTTTGTTCAGTTCCTCGGCGTTCGTCTGCCCAAGGGACTGCTGTTCTAAGGAGGGATAGACTATGCTTCAGACTTTACAGCAGATGGGTCAGGGCTTCGTCAGTGCCCTCACTTGGATAAATCTTCTTGCCATGGTCGGCGGCGTGTCCCTCGGTATCGTCATCGGCTGCCTGCCGGGCCTGTCGGCCGCGATGGGCGTTGCGCTGATGCTGCCGCTGACCTTCACCATGCCTGCCGACACCGGACTTATCGTCCTCGGCGCCATCTACTGCGGCGCTATCTTCGGCGGCTCCATCTCCGCCATACTAATACATACCCCCGGCACCCCGGCTTCCGCCGCGACGGCTATCGAGGGCTACCAGATGACCTTGCAGGGCAAGGCCGGTAAGGCCCTGGCAACTGCCTGCTGGTCATCCTTCTGGGGCGGCCTTCTCAGCTGCATTTCACTCTACTTCTTCTCCCCGCTGCTGGCTCAGCTCGCGCTGAAGTTCATGTCGGCGGAGAAGTTCTGGCTCGGCATCTTCGGCCTTACCATTATCGCCGGCGTTTCGAGCAAGTCTATGGTCAAGGGCCTTATGTCCGGTGCTCTCGGCCTGCTCATTTCCACCATCGGCCTTGACCCCATCGACGGTACCAAGCGCTTCATGTTCGGCCAGGCTTTTCTCGCAGAGGGCATCAATGTCACCTGTGCGCTGATCGGCCTGTTCTCGATGTCTCAGGTGTTCATCCTCGCCGAGAAGCAGATAAAGCAGCGCGCCAAGGCCGCGAAGTTCACCGACAAGATCACCCTCACAAAAGAGGAAAAGAAAATGCTTGCCCCGACCGTTATCCGCTCTTGGATCATCGGCAACATCATCGGTATTCTGCCCGGCGCCGGTGCGTCCATCGCCTGCTTCATGGGCTACAACAGCGCAAAGCAGTTCTCCAAGCATAAGGAGGACTTCGGCCACGGCGCAATTGAGGGCGTTTGCGGCTCTGAGGCTGCGAACAACGCCGTCACCGGCGGCTCGCTCATCCCGATGCTGACCCTCGGCATACCCGGCGAATCCGTCACAGCGGTTCTTATGGGCGGCCTTGTCATCCAGGGGCTTGCCCCGGGACCGGAGCTCTTCACCAAGTATGCTCCAATGACCTATACCTTCTTCGCGGGCTTTGTGCTCGTGCAGTTCTTCATGCTGGCCATCGGTATGCTCGGCTGCCGCGGCTTTGCGCAGATCTCACGCCTGTCTGATGCTATCCTCATCCCGGCAGTCACGGTTCTGTGCTTTGTCGGCTCCTACGCTATCCACCGCAACCTGAGCGATGTTGTCATCATGCTCATCTTCGGCGGTCTCGGCTATCTGATGCGCAAGTTTGACCTGAACACCGCGGCGGTCGTCCTCGCGCTTATCCTCGGACCTATCAGCGAAAAGGGCCTGCGTGGTGCGCTGCGCGTCAGCGGCGGCGATATAGGCTGCCTGTTCTCTTCCCCCGTGAGCTGGGTGCTCATCATCCTCAGCATCGTCGGCATCTTCTCCCCGATGCTCATGGCAAAGTTTGAGAAGAAGGTCACCGGTGAGGACGAGGTCGTCACCGAAAGCTGACGCATATCCCAAAGCAATATAACATGAGAGCTCCCGCGGCCATTTGACCTCGGGAGCTCTTGGCATATACATATGGAATTATATTATCAGCCCGTATTTGCCCTGAAGCGGGGCGAGCGCCTCGTCTGCCAGACTGCCCTCGTACAGCGCGCGCCCCTGATAGACGCGCAGCCCGGCCTCCAGCAGCTCTGCGTCGCCGCAGACAAGGCACAGCGGCTTTCGCAGCATATACTGATAGTCCGCCAGCGCGTCGACGTCTGCCCAGTCGTTCAGCCCGAAGGCCACCGTCGGCCACTCGTCCGCGAGCGCTTCTTCTATCGCAGCTTCGGTGTTGCTGCTTGCTGTAATGACCGTGCCGTGCCCCGCGTCCGGCGGGAGGTACACCGCGTCCTTTTCCGTCGCTGCGGGGAGCAGTTCCGTAAACTCCGGGGCAGGGCGGTTATACGGTGCGCCGTCGAGCGCAGCGCGCAGCGCGGCGATATGCCCCTCGTCCGTTCCGCAGCAGCCGCCGAATACCGCGACCCCGGCCTTGAGCATCTCCGGAACGTATGACGCGAAGCGCTCAGGCGGGCAGTCGTACACCGTCTTTCCGTCAATGACCTGCGGCATGCCTGCGTTAGGCTTTGCGATGAGCGGGATGCGCGCATAGCGGTGCAGCCGCTGCAGCTGGAGAAGCATCTTGTCCGGCCCCGTGGAGCAGTTGAGCCCGAAAGCGCTCACGCCCATGCCCTGCATCACGGTCAGCGCCGCGGCCATATCCGTGCCTGTCAGGCTCCTGCCGCTCTCGTCACACGTGAAGGTGACGAAGATGGGCTTGTCGCTCACGCTGCGCACCGCGAGCACCGCCGCGCGTGCGTCTGACAGGGTCATCATCGTCTCTATTACGAAGAGATCGACCCCCGCCTGTTCAAGACCCGCGGCCTGCTCGGTGTATATATCCACAAGCTCCTCAAACGCGGCGTCGCCGAGCGGCGCGAGGAAGCGCCCCGTCGGCGCGATGTCTCCCGCGACCCATGCACGGCCGTCTGCTGCCTGCTTGGAGAGCGAGGCAAGCTCGCGGTTCATCTGTGCCGTGCGGTTGAATATCTTCCTGTCCTCAAGCTTCTGGCGGTTTGCGCCAAAGGTTGGGGAGTACAGGATCTTTGAGCCCGCCGCGACATATGCGCGCTGAATTTCAAGGATGCTCTCCGGATGTTCGAGTACCCACTGCTCGGCGCTCATGTCGCCGGTAAAGCCTCGCTTCTGCAGCTGCGTACCGGTCGCACCGTCAAGAATTATAGGAAAGCGCATTTCCATTTTATCATCCTCCGTATATCAATATATCAGAAAGTTAGATTATCCGTAAAAGCGTTTGCGAAATCGGCCCTGCCGGATAGCTCTACGTACCTGCACTTTGCCGGGATGCCCCGCAGCCTTTCCCAGTTCGCGCCGTCCAGCGCGAGCATGGACGCTCCCGCAAGAGCTGTGTTGCCCATGACGCGGAGCTTGCCGAGCGTCTCCTTGGGCAGCATGCCTATCCGCACGGCGCTCTCGGGCTTCAGATAGTTCCCGAAGCCGCCTGCGATCTCCACGCTCTCAAGCTCAAGTGCTGTGATATGCCGCTGCTCCAGCAGCACGCGGATGCCGCCCGCGACTGCGGCCTTGGCAAGCTGCAGGCTGCGCACGTCAGATGCCGTGAGGGACACCTGCTGCGTCAGATGGAACAGGCCGTTCCCGTTTTTGTCCCGCGTCAAATAGCGGCGCATGTGCTCCGGTGCCTCCTCCGGGGGGAGGAGCCGCCCGCCGGGGGTTATCACTCCGTGCTCCAGCAGCACCGCCGCGAGGTCGACAAGCCCTGAGCCGCACAGCCCGACAGCCTCGCCGCCGCCTATCACGTCGAGCAGGAAGCCGCGGTCATAGACCGCGTGGCTGACCGCCCCCGTGATGCCGGGCATGCCGCAGCTTATGCCCGCGCCCTCAAACGCCGGACCCGAGGCCACGGCGCAGCAGAGGATACCGCCGCTGCCGCCGAGCGCCATCTCACCGTTCGTGCCGATGTCAAGAAACAGCCGCTCCCCGGGGCGCTCCGCCATTCCTGAGGCGAGGAGCCCCGCGGTGATGTCCCCGCCGACGTAGCCTGCCACGCAGGGGGCAAGACGCACGGGAATGCCGTCAAGCTCCGCGCCGAAAGTGTTTTCAAAAAGCGTCTCGGGCTTAAACGGCGCGCGTGCGATGGAGCCGACCGGTCTGCCGTCAAAGATATGCTGCATGACCGTGTTGCCGGCGAGCACCAGCTCCCGTACCTCAGTTTTACTTCGCCCGGCACTGCCGAGCGCCTGACGGAGAAGCTCCGTGATCTGCCCGCGGATGCACTGGGAAAGCTCCGCAAGGCCGTTCGGGTTTTCAAGCGTATACTGTATGCGGCTGATGACGTCCGCCCCGTAGGAGGCTTGACGGTTCCAGCCCTGTGCCTCGGCTAAAAGCTCACCCGACGCACGGTCAAACAGCCGCAGCGCCGCGGTCGTTGTGCCGAGGTCGACTGCAGCGGCAAGTCCCGTCCTGCCCGGCTGCGCCTTCGGCAGCGTGCCGGTGCTTGTGAGTACAACTCCGCCAGAGATGATGGGCAGCTCTACCGTGTCGCCCTCCTGCGGCATAGTTTTGCAGGCGAGACGCATAACGCCGTTCACCGGCACGCGGCATTTGCCGCAGCGCCCTTTGCCGCCGCAGGCAGCGGGGACAGAGTACCCCGCGCGCCGCAATGCGGAAAGCAGGTTTTCGCCCGGCTGCGCAGAAACGGCCGCAGCTCTGCCGCCCTGTATGATCTGAATGCTTGACACGCGCTTCACCCGCCAATATAATATAAAAATAGCTGTTAAGTTATTTTACGCGGAAACCGATTTAACTGTCAAGAGGCATTACGTATGACGGAGCTGTTTACCTTAAGCCGGGAGCTCGGCTTCACTGCTGCTGCGCCGGTAAATATGTCTGCACTGACCCCGCTGGAGGAGGTGCGCGCCATGTGCGAGGCCGACCGCTGCGGCAGGTACGGCAGAAGCTGGGCGTGCCCGCCCGGCTGCGGGACGCTCGAACAGGCGCGCATGCACATCGAAAAATACTCGGATGGCATCCTCGTGCAGAGCACGGCGGAGCTTGAGGATGAGTTTGACTATCAGGGCATAACCAAGCTCACCGAGGAGCATAAGCGCCGCTTTGCGGACTTTGCCCGTCAGGCGCGGCTCATGTACCCGGACTGCCTGCCGCTCACCGCCGGGACGTGCACGCTGTGCAGGACATGCACCTATCCTGACCGCCCCTGCCGGTACCCTAACCGCCGGCTGTCATCGATGGAGGCCTACGGGCTGTTTGTCAGTGACGTATGCACAAAGTCGGGACTCAGGTATAATTACGGCCCGCGCACCTTGACCTATACTTCATGTGTTCTTTATTGAAGGAGGCACCATATGTCCACACCGAAAGAGATATTCCTTGAGCTCATTAAGCCCGACGGCCAGCCGGAGCGCCAGCTGAAGCAGTATGAAGCGCTGCACATGTGCCTGGACGATCCTATCAACACCTATCTGCGCGGCAACCGCAAGCGCGGCACGGTCAGCGTTGACCGGTGGGGGACGACCATCAGCTTCCCGCAGGACGCGCCAGGCCCCATGCCCGTGCACGGCGAGGGAGTGACCGTCTGCCCGGATATCACGCGCTGGAAGGAGACTGTCCATGCCCCGGATCTTGACGCGGCCTGCGCCGCAGGGTGGGACGCGTGCCGAAAGCACGCCGCGCTCGCCGAGGCCGAGGGGAAGCTCCTTGCCGGCTTCATGGGCACGGGTATATTCGAGCAGTGCCATTTCCTTATGGGCTTTGAGGACACACTCACAAACCTGTACGAGCACCCGGACGAAATGCACGCGCTTATAGAGACCATTACCGAGTATCGCCTTGACTATGTCCGCCGCCTTATAGACGGGCTGAAGCCGGAGGTCATTTTCTCGCATGACGACTGGGGAACGAAGAACGCCCTGTTCATGAAGCCGGATATGTGGCGCGAGTTCTTCAAGGAGCCCTACCGCCGCTTCTACGGCTACATCCGCTCCCGCGGCGTGATCGCCATCCACCATGCCGATTCATACCTTGTCCCGATCGTGGACGATATGGCGGAGATCGGTATCCAGGTCTGGCAGGGCACGCTTCCGGAAAACGACATTCCCGCACTCCAGCAGCATCTGAACGGCAGGCTCACTCTCATGGGCGGCTTCGGCGCGGCAATCGACCGCGCGGACGCGCAGCCCGAGGAGATCCTTGACTACGCCCGCGATACGCTGCGCCGCTGCTGCCCGGGCGGGCACTTCATCCCAAGCATCACCTATGGTCTGCCGGGAGCAGTGTTCCCGCATGTGGATCAGTACCTTGATCAGGCCGTGGATGAATATAACGCGCGCCTGCACGTCCCGGCGGTCATTCTCCCGCCGGTGCCGCGCCGCTCCGCCGAGAGCGTGAAAGCCGCGCCCGTGCAGAAGGCGGCGGAAGCAAGCGAGCCTGCCGACCTCATGGGGCGCATCTCCGCGGCACTCGAGCAGGGGCAGCAGAAGAAGCTGCTCGCGCTCTGCGATGAGGCGCTTGGGGAGGGTTATGCCCCCGCGGCTATTCTCTCCGACGGGCTCATTCAGGGCATGAACAGGCTGGGCGAGGCCTTTTCCGCAAACCGCGCCTTTGTGCCGGAGATGCTCATTGCCGCCCGCTGCATGAACGCCGTGATGGAGCGCCTTAAGCCGCTCATGACCGGTGAGGGCAATGATCCGGTAGGCCGCGCCTGCCTCGGCACTGTTAAGGGCGACATGCACGATATCGGCAAGAACCTTGTGAAGATCATGATGGAGGGCAGCGGTATAGAGGTCATCGACCTCGGCGTTGACACCTCAGCGGAGGAGTTCGTTGATACTGCCGTCGCAAACGACTGCGGCATCATCGCCTGCTCCTCGCTGCTGACGACAACGATGCAGGAGATGCGCCGCGTGGTCGAGCTAGTGAACGCGCGCGGCCTGCATGACCGGATCAAGATAATGATCGGCGGCGCGCCGATCACTCAGGGCTTCTGCGACGAGATCGGCGCGGACAGCTACACGCCCGATGCCGCTGCTGCCGCGCGCCGCGCGGTCGAGATACTCCGTGCGCAGCGCGCATCGTAAAGAAACAGGAGGAGACATTATGAAGATAGCAGTTATAACCGGCGCGTCCGCCGGGATAGGCCGAGAGTTCGTATACGCGGTGGATAAGTACGATACCTTTGACGAGATATGGGTCATCGCCCGCCGGCGTGAGCGCCTTGAAGAGCTTGCCGCAAAGTGCCGCAATCCCATCCGCCCTATCGCGCTTGACCTCGCCGACCTCGGCAGCATCGATGAATATAAGGCGCTGCTCGAAAAGGAGCAGCCGCAGATAAGCATCCTTGTCAACGCCGCAGGCTGCGGCGTGTTCGGACCCTTTGAGGAGAAGGAGCTTGATAAGCTCCTCGCGAGCGCTCGTCTCAACTCCCTTGCGCTCACGGCAATGTGCCATGTGAGTCTGCCGTATATGACCTCCGGCAGCAGCATCGTCAACATGGGCTCAAACTCCGCATGGCAGCCCGTGCCGTATCAGGCGGTGTACGGTGCAAGCAAGAGCTATGTTCTCAGCCTCTCACGCGCGCTGTGGCGCGAGCTGCGTCCGAAGGGCATCCACGTCATGTGCGTCTGCCCCGGCTGGATAAAGACGGAGTTCCAGCAGGCCGCGCAGCACGATAAGTATATCCACTATGTCGATAAGTGGTACGGACCTGACGAGGTTGCCGCGCAGGCCATGAAGGATCTTGAGAAGAAAAAGCTCGTCTCTATCCTCGGCCGTCCCGTGCGCCGTCAGGTGCGTCTTGTCAAGTTCCTGCCGGTGAAGCTCGTTATGAGCATCTGGTGCAGACAGCAAGGTATAAAATGATTTTTCAGGCGGCACATTATGTGCCGCCTGAATTTATAAGCCAATATACTCTTGATTAATTCAAAAAGCTGTATTAATATAGAGCCTACTATAATAATAAAACAGGCGGTTTCAATGGACGCGGAACGCATAAGCTCAAGGAAAAACAAATATATCGCCCATCTGCGCGCGCTCGCGTCGGATGCTGAGTACCGCTATGCCTGCTCAGAGTACCTCTGCGACGGGATGAAGCTGCTCGCCGAAGCGCTCGATAAGGGCGCGCGGGTGCGGTCGGTGCTGTGGAAGGACGCGGCGGAAGAGCTTCCGGGGCTGGACGGCGCGAAGCAGTACATCGCTCCGGCGGAGCTTTTCGATTACGCTTCCCCTATGAAAAACAGCCCCGGCCCGGCGTTCACGCTCGCAATTCCCGAGGGACACAATGCGGAAATGCGCCGCGCCGTCCTGCTTGAAAACGTGCAGGACCCCGGCAATGTCGGCACGGTTATCCGCACGGCGGCGGCGCTGGGCTTTGACACCGTGATACTCTGCGGCGCCTGCGCGGATGTCTACAGTCCCAAGACCGCCCGCGCCACAATGGGCGCGATCTTCCGGGAGAACATCGTCCGTATGGACACCGTTTCTGCCGCGGAATATATCCATAGCCGCGGCATGAAGCTATACGGCGCGGCGCTCTCCGAGCGCGCAGCGGATATCCGCGCGGCGGAGCTTCGAAACGCCGTCGTTGCCATCGGCAGCGAGGGCAGGGGACTGAGTGCGGAGCTTCTGAGCCTGTGCGACGGGGAGGTCATCATCCCCATGACGCCGGGCAGCGAATCCTTCAACGCCGCGATCGCCGCGGCGATAGTAATGTGGGAAATCGTAAGATAAACTGTAAGGGCAGGTGAGGCGGATGTCCGCAATAAAATACTGGCTATGGCTGTCGAGCCTGACCAATGTCAGACCTTCGTCAAAGGCCGCGCTTATCGACCATTACGGCGACGCCGAGCGCGCGTGGTTCGCGCCCGAGGGCGAGTTCAGGACCGTACCCGGCGTGAACGCCAACGATGCGGCGGTGCTCGAAGCGCGGGACATGAGCGCCTGCGACAATATCCTCTCCGAGTGCGACCGGCAGGGGATCGACATCCTCACCATGCAGGACGCGCGCTATCCGCGCTGGCTCTGCAACACCTACGCTCCGCCGCCTGTGCTGTACGTCAAGGGGCGGCTCCCGAACGTGGACGATACTCCCGCGATAGCGATCGTCGGCACTCGCAGGGCAAGCCCATACGGGCTCAAAATGGCGCGCACTCTCGCCTTTGAAATTGTCAAATGCGGCGGCATAATCGTCTCCGGGCTCACCGAGGGCGTTGACCGCGCTGCGGCTGAAGGCTGCCTGCTTGCAGGCGGCAGGTGCATCGGCGTTCTCGGCACACCGCACGGCGAAGATAACCGCCTGCAGAGGGATGTTGCCGCGACCGGCGCACTCATAAGCGAATATCCTCCCGGAACCGTCACCCAGAAGTTCTTCTTCCGTGACCGCAACCGCGTGAGCGCGGGGCTTTCTCAGGGCGTCGTCGTGGTCGAAGCACCAGAGCGCAGCGGAAGCCTCCTCTTCGCGCAGGAGGCGCTTGAGCAGGGACGCGAGATATTTGCCGTACCCGGCAATGCCGATGCCGAGAACAGCGTCGGTACCATCCGCCTCATCAAGGACGGGGCGAAGCCCGTGACGAGCGGCTGGGACGTTATGTGCGAGTTCGAGGCGCTGTTTCCGGATAAAATAATGAAGCCGAGCGGGCGTCTCAGCGTCCCGGCGGAAGTGAAAAATGTACCGCCCGAGAGAGTGAAAACTGCCGCAAAGCAGGAAAAAACACCGGTTTCGACAAAAAAAGAGATTGACAACAACATAACCAAAGGATATATTGACTTGTCAGAACAGCTCTCCCGGTTAAATGAGGAGCAGCTTAAGATAATCACGGCCATCGGCAGCGAGCAGGCGTATATCGATGATGTGATCGAACGCACAGGCCTCGGCACGGCAAAGGTGCTCTCGCAGCTGACGGTGCTGGAGATCAAGGGCTATATCCGCCGCGTACCGGGGCGGAGAGTGAGCCTGAATACGGCAATGAAATGAGGATAAATAATGGCAAAAGCGAAGGATCTGGTCATAGTCGAGTCACCGGCCAAGGCCAAGACCATTGAGAAGTATCTGGGCAGCGGCTATAAAGTCACCGCCTCGATGGGACATCTGAGAGATCTGCCCAAGAGCAAGATGGGCGTTGATATAGAGCACGGCTTTGAGCCGCAGTACATCCCCGTCCGGGATAAGAAGGAGCTCATCAACGAGCTCAAGAAGGAAGCCAAGGAAGCAAAGACCGTCTACCTCGCGACCGACCCTGACCGCGAGGGCGAAGCCATATCATGGCACCTCAAGGAGCTGCTCGGGCTTGACGATGAGAAGGCCAAGCGCGTGACCTTCAATGAGATCACCAAAAAGGTCGTCACCGAGAGCATAAAGAACCCGCGCAGCATCGACCAGAACCTTGTTGATTCCCAGCAGGCGCGGCGCATACTTGACCGCATCGTCGGCTATGAGCTATCACCGCTGCTCTGGCGCAAGATAAAGAAGGGCCTGTCCGCGGGGCGCGTGCAGTCTGTCGCCACGCGCATGGTCGTTGACCGCGAGGAGGAGATCGAAGCCTTCCAGAGCCAGGAGTACTGGCTGCTCGACGCGCGCCTCAACTGCGGCGCGGAGGACGCCGTGTTCACTGCCCGCTTCCACGGCAAGGGCGATAAGAAGCAGGAGCTCAAATCCAAGGCCGAGGTCGACGAGGTCATAAACGCCGTGCAGGCGCAGCCCTTCACCGTCTCCGGCGTCAAGCGCGGCGAGAAGCAGAAGTCGCCCGCCCCCCCGTTCATCACCTCAACTCTTCAGCAGGAGGCCTCGCGCCGCCTGAGCATGACCCCGCGCCGCACTATGTCGATCGCCCAGCAGCTCTATGAGGGTGTTGAGATAAGCGGGCACGGCAGCATCGGCCTTATCACCTATATGCGTACCGACTCCCTCCGTCTTTCCGAGGAGGCGCTCGCCGCCGCGAAGGACTTCATCATCGGGCACTACGGCCCCGAGTATTACCCCGGCTCGCCGCGGCACTTCAAGACCAAAGCCGGCGCGCAGGACGCGCATGAAGCAATCCGCCCGACGGATGTGAACCTCACGCCGGAGCTTGTGCGCAAGGACCTCACGCAGGAGCAGTACCGGCTCTACCGCCTTATCTGGGGGCGCTTCACCGCTTGCCAGATGGCAAACGCTAAGTATGATAACGTCGCTGTCGAAGTCTCTTCCGCGGGCTACACTTTCCGCGCCACCTATTCGGAGATGAAGTTCAAGGGCTTCACCGCCGTGTATGAGGAGGCAAAGGACGAGGAGAGCAGCGAGCTTGCAAATCCCCTGCCTAGCCTGAGCGAGGGGCAGGCACTGACGCTTGAAAAGCTCATTCCCGAGCAGCAGTTCACTCAGCCGCCCGCAAGGTTCACCGAGGCTACGCTCATCCGCGCCATGGAGGAAAAGGGCATAGGCCGCCCGTCTACCTACGCGCCGACTATATCCACCATCACTTCCCATGACTATGTTATAAAAGAAGGCAAGTACCTCAAGCCCACGCCGCTCGGCAGGGTCGTCACCGGGCTTATGAAGGAGCACTTTGCCGATATCGTCGACCTCAAGTTCACCAATCAGATGGAGGAGGAGCTTGACGGCATCGAGAACGGCAAGGCACAGTGGCGCGACGTTCTTGCTGATTTCTACGGCGACTTCAGCAAGGAAATGGACGAGGCCGAAAAGGCCATGGACGGCGTGAAAATCAAGGTCCCGGACGTTCTCAGCGATGAATACTGCGACGTCTGCGGCCGCCAAATGGTCGTGAAGAAGGGGCGCTTCGGGTACTTCCTTGCCTGTCCCGGCTTCCCGGAGTGTACCTTTACAAAGCCCATTGTCGTCGAGATGCCCGGCAAATGCCCCAAGTGCGGCGGCAGAATACTCAAGCGCACATCGAAAAAGGGCTATGTGTTCTACGCCTGCGAGCGCGGCACGGACTGCGGCTTTATCACCTGGGACGTTCCCACCAAGGACTTCTGCCCCGCCTGCGGCAAGACCATGTTCAAGCACAGCGGCAGAGGGCCGCTTAAGTCTTTCTGCATAAACGAGCTGTGCCCGAACTTCGTCCCAGAGGATAAGCGTACCTTCAAGAAAAAGACGCCCGAGGAGAAGGCACAGGCAGCCGCCGAGAAGGCCGCAAAGGCTGCGGAAAAGGCCGCCGCTGCCGATGGCGGTGAAGAGAAGAAGCCCGCTAAAAAGACTGCGGCTGCAAAGAAAACCACCGCCGCCAAGACCACCGTAAAAAAGACCGCGGCGAAAACAACTGCCAAGAAAACGACCGCTAAGAAAACCACGGCGGCAAAAAAGACAAGCACAAAGAAAAGTGCGGATACAGAGGAATAATAAATGAAAACGGTTACCGTTCTGGGCGCGGGGCTTGCGGGCAGCGAGTGCGCGTGGCAGCTTGCAAAGCGCGGCATAAATGTGAAGCTCATAGAGATGAAGCCGGTGAAGATGACCCCGGCGCATACCTCACCGAACTTTGCCGAGCTCGTCTGCTCAAACTCTCTGCGCAGCGATGAGCTCACCAATGCTGTGGGCCTGCTCAAGGCCGAGATGCGCGCGATGGGCTCTCTCATCATGGAGAGCGCGGACGCAAATAAGGTCGCCGCGGGCGGCGCACTGGCGGTCGACCGCGAGGGCTTTTCAAAATACATCACCGATAAATTAAAGAGTCTCCCTAATGTCGAGGTCGTGAGCGCCGAGGCGACGGAGATCCCGGAGGGCGAGGTCGTCATCGCGACAGGCCCCCTGTCGAGTGACGCGATCGCCGAGAAGATAGCCGCCCTCTGCCCGGACAGCGACCTGCATTTCTATGACGCCGTCGCGCCCATCGTGACGCTTGAGAGCGTGGATATGGATTCCGCGTTCTTCGCCTCACGCTATGACAAGGGGACGGCGGACTATGTGAACTGCCCGATGGATAAGGACGAGTATCTCGCCTTTATCGAGGAACTGACCCACGCGAAGGAAGCGGAGGTACACGGCTTTGATGACGGCGGCGTGTTTGAGGGCTGCATGCCGGTCGAGGTCATGGCGCGCCGCGGGGTTGACACCCTGCGCTACGGCCCGCTAAAGCCCGTCGGGCTCATCGACCCGCGCACGGGCAGAGAAAACTACGCTGTAGTCCAGCTCCGGCGCGACAATGCCGACGGCACTATCTATAACATCGTCGGCTTCCAGACGCACCTGACATGGGGCGAGCAGAGGCGCGTGTTCTCCATGATACCCGCACTCAAGAACGCGGAGTTCGTGCGCTACGGCGTCATGCACCGCAATACATATCTTAACAGCCCGAAGCTGCTTGACCGGTATTACCGTCTGCGCACAGACGGGCGCATAAGCTTTGCCGGACAGATGACCGGCGTCGAGGGCTATGTGGAGTCCGCGGCCTCGGGCATGCTCGTCGGCATTGAGACGGCGGCGCGCGTGCTCGGCATGGAGCCGGTGGATTTCCCGCAGGAGACGGCGATAGGCGCGCTGAGCCTGTATGTCTCCGGCGGCAGCGTCGGCGATTTCCAGCCGATGAACGTGAATTTCGGCATCATCAGTCCCCTTGGCTACAGGGTGAAGGGAAAGAGAAACAAGAACGCCGAGATATCCAAGCGTTCCCTTGAGATCATAGAGAGCCTGAAGGCTAAGGAGGTTTTTCACTGTGAAGATAATCATTGACGCGATGGGCGGCGACAACGCCCCTGAGGAGATCGTAAAGGGCGCGGTGCGCGCGAAGCGTGAGCTCGGCGTGGAGGTCTGCCTTGTCGGACGTATCGAGGATGTGAAGGCCTGCCTTGAAAAAGAGGGCTGCGCGGAGAGCGAATTTGAGATGGTCGATGCGCGCGAGGTCGTCAACATGGAGGACGACCCCAGTACCGCCACCCGCCGCAAGAAGGATTCCTCCATGACCGTTGCGCTGAACCTCCTGCGTGACGGCAGGGGCGACGCGGTAGTTTCTGCCGGCAGCACCGGCGCGCTCCTCACCGGGGCGACGCTTATAGTCAAGCGCATTAATGGCATCCGCCGTGCCGCGATGGCTCCCGTTCTCCCGGCAGGGGAGCGCGGCGTCATGCTCATCGACTGCGGCGCGAACGTCGAATGTACTGCAGAGTATCTCCTCCAGTTTGCCTATATGGGCAGCTTCTATGCCAAGAAGATGATGGGCTGCGAGAACCCGCGCGTTGGGCTTTTGAATGTCGGCACCGAGGACACCAAGGGCGGAGAGCTCCAGCATCAGGCCTTTGCCCTGCTGAAAAACGCAGACGAAGAGGGCAGGATAAACTTCATCGGCAATGTTGAGGGGACGGGCGTGTTTAACGGCATGGCAGACGTCGTCGTGACCGATGGCTTCACCGGCAATGTTCTACTCAAGAGCACCGAGGGCGTCATCAAATATATGATGAATTCCCTCAAGGGTGTGTTCTATAAGAGCGCAAAGAACAAGCTTGCCGCCGCCGTTCTGAAGAAGGACCTCAGCATAATGAAGAAGTCGATGGACGTCAACGAGGTCGGCGGCACGGCGCTCGTCGGCATTTCCAAGCCCGTCATAAAGGCGCACGGCTCCTCGAACGCGGCCTGCATCTTTGCCGCTGTGCGTCAGGCCATGACCTTTGTCGACGCAGGAGTCATCGACGATATCAAGGCCAATATCGAATATATGAAACTTAAGGCTGAACAGTAATGGATAAACTTGAAGAGAAGATCGGCTACCGCTTCAAAAACCGCGGTCTGCTCGTCACCGCGCTCACGCACAGCTCTTATGCCAACGAGCGCCACAGCACGCCCTGCCAGAGCTATGAGCGCCTTGAGTTCCTTGGCGACTCCATTCTCGGCTATGTGACGGCGGAGTTTCTTTACTCGCATGAGCCGAGCCTGCCTGAGGGCCGCATGACCCGCCTGCGTGCGGAGCTTGTGTGCGAAGGGAGCCTGCATAAAGCCGCACTCGCGCTCGGTCTGGGTGAGTATATGCGCCTTGGCCGCGGCGAGGAGCACACCGGCGGACGCGAGCGCCCATCGATCCTTGCAGATATGGTAGAGTCGATAATCGCCGCGCTCTATCTTGATTCCGGTATCGACGAGGCGCGCCGCTTCATCATGGCGAATGTCCTTGCCGGGGCGGAGCTTGGCGAAGCGCACCACATCGCCGATTATAAGACCGAGCTTCAGGAGCTTGTCCAGCGCCGCAGCAACCAGGTCATCAGCTATGAGCTCACCGGCGAATCCGGACCGGATCACAACAAGCTCTTCACCTTCCGCGTACTCATAAACGGCGTACCCACCGGCGAGGGCAGCGGCAGGTCAAAGAAGGAGGCCGAGCAGATGGCCGCCTGCAAGGCGTTGGAGGCACTGAAGAAGTGAGCGCCAGAGAGAGCATAATCCCGGTTTTCGTGCCGCACCTCGGCTGCCCGCACAACTGCGTGTTCTGCAACCAGAACCGCATCTCCGGACAGCTTGAGCCTGCAACGCCGCAGACCGTTATAGACGAAATAGAGAACGCAGCCGCCTTTCTCCCAAAGGGAGGAAAGCGGCAACTGGCGTTTTATGGGGGCAGCTTCACGGCCATCCCGGCGGCGGAGCAGGAGGCGCTTCTGGGCGCTGCAAAGACATATCTTGACCGCGGGGAGATAAACGCGATCCGCCTTTCCACCCGCCCTGACGCGATAGATGAGACTGTGCTCGAGCGCCTGCACCGCTGCGGCGTCGAGACGGTCGAGCTCGGCGCGCAGTCGATGGACGCGGAGGTGCTGCGCCGCTCGGCGCGCGGGCACACGGCGGCAGACGTGGAGCGTGCATCGAAGCTCATCAAGGCTTCGGGCTTCAGGCTCATTCTCCAGATGATGACGGGACTTCCCGGGGACACGGCGGAGAAGGACATTGAGACGGCGAGGAAAATAATCGCCCTCGAACCGGACGGCGTGCGCATTTACCCGACGGTCATCGTCCGCGATACCGCGCTTTACGACATGTGGAGAGCGGGAAAATATGCCGAGCACACGGTCGAGGACGCGGTCAGAGTCTGCGCGCAGCTTGTACCGCTGTTTGAAGCGGCGGGCATACCTATCATCCGCCTCGGCCTGAACCCGACAGACGACCTCTCCGGAGGAGATGCTGTCGGCGGGGCGTATCACCCGGCGCTCGGAGAGCTGGTGCGGTCGCGCATCATGCTGCAGAAGGCGCAGGAGCTGCTGGATGGCATCATGCCGGGCAGCGCCGTGACGCTTGCCGTCGGCCGAGGGAAAGCCTCGCAGATGGCGGGACAGCACCGCTGCAACACCAAGGCGCTGACGGAAGGATTCGGCCTGAAAAACATCAGAATAACCGAAAAGACGGAGCTTTCCGGGCGAGAAATTCAAATACTCGACATTGAAATGCCACATAAATTGTAATATAATAACATGATTGACAGACATGATTAACAGGCAGCGCCGCATAATGCGGCAAGAGCAGCTGGCGAGAGAATTTGTGTTCTGATGACGACACTTTTTTGCAGGAATACTTTGTGTATTTCAAGAAAAAGTGGCTAAATCAGGGCGCAAATTATCCGTCAGATGCCGCAGGTGTATTATGCGACGCTGCCTAAAAGTGAACGGGGACTTTGGTTTGTATTTAAAAGCACTGGAAATTCAAGGATTCAAGTCCTTTGCGGACAAGACCCGCCTTACCTTTGAAAAGAATATAACCGCGATCGTCGGGCCGAACGGCTCCGGCAAATCCAATATATCCGACGCTATACTCTGGGTCATGGGCGAGCAGCGCTCCAAGGCGCTGCGCGGCAGCAAGATGGAGGACGTTATCTTCGGCGGCACCGAAAAGCGCGGCGCACTCGGCTATGCGCAGGTCTCGCTCATCATCGATAATTCTGCTCACATCTTCGATTCCGACAGCAGCGAGATAATGCTGACCCGCCGCTATTATCGCAGCGGCGAGAGCGAATACTACATCAACCGCGAATCCGTGCGCCTCAAGGATATCAACAACCTCCTCATGGACACCGGCCTTGGGCGGGACGGATATTCCATCATCGGTCAGGGCAGGATAGGCGAGATAGTTTCAAGCCGCTCGACCGACCGGCGCGAGGTCTTTGAGGAAGCCGCCGG
>CAKTPC010000016.1 GCA_934590505.1 uncultured Oscillospiraceae bacterium | reverse complement strand
ACAGCGTGCAGGAATCACAGAGCCTGCGGATGCCCGGCTTCGTTTGGAACACAGCCAACTGCCAGATGAAGTGAATGAATAGAAGGGTATAGTCATGATGACTGTAGCGTAATGCATATCCAAATTGAAAGATATCGTCCAAAAAGCGAATTGAATTGCGCGCCTCAAGCTGTTGCCTGTTCAATTTTATGTTGGCATCGCCGATGTTCAAGCCAAAGCGAAACTTGAAGTACTGCGGTCCGGTTTCTGCATCATAAGTTTGAATTCCATTTTCCGTACAGTAGTTGCAGAAACGGCGAAATTCTTTGTCATGCCGACTGAGTGTCGATGATCTGAAATCCAAGGGCGACCTTGCGCGTAACTATGCGACGATAGCCAATAGATACTACGGCTACGATGTATCTGTCATCGACCTGCGCAATCCAACGCGCTCTGATGGGAGTAACCTGCTTACGCTCATAAACAGGTATATGGATATGGCGTTAGCAGACGAATCGAATATCGCGGCAAAAGCCAAAGCTGAAAAGTACGCAAAGATCATTGCCAAGACTATCGTGAACCCCAGCGGTGATGATTCAAACCGCGGACAGAACGCGTATTTTTACGAAGCGGCAGAGGGCTTGCTGTGTTCCGTTATTCTGCTGCTTTCCGAATTTCTACCACCGAATGCCGGTGAGCCGGAGAAACGGCATATAGTCTCGGTGTTCAAACTCGTGCAGGAGCTGCTCGAACCGTCCGGCGTAAAGGGAAAAACGCAGTTTCAAATGCTGATGGGCAGACTACCTCCAGAGCATAAAGCGAAGTGGTTTGCCGGAGCTGCACTGAACTCATCCGAACAGGCTATGGCGTCGGTCATGTCTACGGTGCTGTCGAGGCTGAACGCGTTTCTGGACTCGGAGCTTGAGCAGGTTCTCTGTTTTGACAGCAGCATGGATGCCGAGAGCTTTGCATCAAAGAAATCCGCTATCTTCCTCATACTTCCGGAAGAGGATCAGAGCAAAAATTTCATGGCAGGGCTGATGATACAAAACCTCTCACGTGAATTGTTCTCTGTTGCGGACGAACACGGCGGCAAGCTGCAAAACCGCGTTGTGTTCTTTTGCGATGAGCTGGGTACGATGCCCGCCTTTGATATTCTCCCGCTGTTCAGCGCCGGACGCTCGCGCCGTCTTACGCTTGTGCCAATAATCCAGGCACTCGCACAGCTTGAGAAAAACTACAGCAAGGAGGGTGCGGAGATCATTGTGGACAACGTGCAGGACACGATTTTCGGAGGCTTCGCGCCGAACTCACAGACAGCAGAAGTCCTTTCAAAAGCTCTCGGCAGCAGGACGGTGCTATCTGGTTCCGTCAGCCGCAGCAAGGATAATCCGAGCGAGAGCCTGCAAATGATGGAGCGACCGCTCATGACGGCGGATGAGCTGAAAGCAATACCGAAAGGTACGTTTGTCGTCATGAAAACTGGCAAGCATCCTATGCAAGTAAAGCTTCGGCTGTTCCTCGATTGGGGCATCACCTTTGATGAGCCGTACCAAATAGAAGAACGCGTCAACCGCAAGATTTCATACGCTGACCGAGATGAACTGATACGGAGCATAATGAAGAAGTACCCTCCGAAAGAATCCTTAGAGCGTCCTCGCAGCAGAGTGCGGCGGGAGGCACCAGCGCGGGAGCAAACTGCTTCAGACAAAATGGAAGCGCTTCATGTCCCGAACAAGGAGGACTACTCGTGAGCTACTTCTCTACGATATACTCGGACAACAGTCTGCCCATACGTGCCAAGACGGTGTATATGTATCTGCGTGACCGGTCAGACAAAGAGCGCAAGTGCTGGCCGGGGATCAATACCATAGCTGCCGAACTCAACTGCTCCCGCTCTACGGTCAAACGCGCGCTGCATGATCTGGAGAAGCACGGATATATGCGACGGCTGCCGCGATACAGAGAAAGCGGCAGCCGTTCTTCTAATTTGTATGTGCTTGTCAATGATTGAGTTCAGATTTACCGCCAAGGGGTAACTGCGCCTATACACTGCACCCAGCCCCAGTTCACAGTGGACCACCTTGAAGGGAATACTCTAAGTATTAGTACAGAGAAAAATGAATTATTGTATTCTGCAGACTAAATGATCAGCGAGGCGGCGTCAGCATCGGTGTACAGTCTTGCATCCCCGTGCAGACGCATAACGCTTGCTGGACACAGCGCGGAGATTGATCCTTCTATAGTGTGCTTCACGGCTTCCGCCTTGGTCTTGGCAGGTACGGAGCAGATCATTGTTCCGGCTGCAAACATCGCCGGTACGGTCGCAGTGAGCGCATAGCGCGGTACTTTATCTATGCACTCAAAGCAACCGTCATGGACCTGCTGCATACGACAGCGCTCGTCTAGCTCGACAAGTTTGACCTTAAGCGGATCGCAGAAATCAGCCACATGCGGATCGTTGAACGCAATATGTCCATTCTCTCCTATACCAAGCACGCAAACGTCAAGCGGCATTTTCTCAAGCAGCTCCGAGTAGCGCGCGGCTTCGGCGTCAATGTCGGCAGCGCCGCCGTTTATAAGATTGACACTGCGGAAAGGCAGCAGTGAGAATATATGCCTGTTAAGATAGTTTCCGAAGCCAGCAGGATGTTCTGTAGGCAGTCCTACATATTCATCCATATGGAACGCGTTTACGCGGCTCCAATCTATACCCTCGGCACTTACCAGCGTGGCAAGAGTCTCGTTCTGCGAGGGCGCTGCGCCGAACATTATATTCACCTGGTCGCGTGAAGCGAGAAGCTCACGCAGCTTCTGCGCAATCTCCTCACCGGCGCATTGTCCCATAGCTTCACGGGTGTCAAAAATGCGCGTATACAGCTTGTCGGTATAGAATTCCTTTATAAGCATTCTTTGCCTCAAAAGCTTTCGACCAGCTCGTGGAGCGCGGAGCGCACAGCGCCGCGACCCGTGAGCATCTGCTTGAAGAAGCCCTCGACGGTTCCGGACAGCCCCGCTTTGCAGAGGTCAGCACCGAAGATGCTTGCGTCCGAGAGTATCGCGTCAAGCTGCCCCGCACAGCTTTCGGGCTTTCCAATCTCGATACCGGCAAGCTTCTCCTGAAGCTCCGGAATGCGCGGGTCGTCGCTCAGCTCCATCGGAGAGAGCTCATCATCCGCAGCCAGCAGGTAGCGCAGCCATGCCGCGATGGCAAAGGGGATCGCGCGGAGCGAGGAGAGCTCAAGGCTGTCGGAGGCGATATAGGCCTTTATCGTCTCGCCGAAGCGGACAGGGATCTTCTGGCTGGTGTCGCATGCGATGCGCTGCGGCATATCGGGGATATACGGATTCGGCAGGCGCTCGTTGAGCACTGCGTCGAGGAAGGCGCGCGGGTCAAGAACGCCGGGGTTTGTCACGACGGGCATGCCCTCGACATAGCCGATGCGCTCGACAAGGCGGCGCAGATCGTCGTCGCGCATCTCCTCATAGATACGCTTATAGCCGAGCAGACAGCCGAGCACCGCAAGCGCTGTGTGCAGCGGGTTGAGGCAGGTCGTGACCTTCATGCGCTCGGTCTTGTTGACGGTGTCGCGGTCGGTCATTATGACCCCGGCCTTCTCAAGCGGCGGCCGGCCGTTCGGGAAGCGGTCCTCAATGACGAGATACTGGCAGGACTCGGCGTTGACAAAGGGCGCAACGGCGGCGCCGTGCTGCCGCGCGATAGGCTGCATGTTCTCTATGCCGAGCGCTTCAAGCTTGTCGGCGATATCCTTGTTCGGGCGCGGGGTGATCTTATCGATCATGCTCCAAGGGAAGCTCACGCGCTCCTCATCGCTCAGATAATCGACAAAGCCCTGCGGGACGAAGCCGCGCGCGAGCCATGCCTCGGCGATGGAGAGGATAGAAGCCTTGAGCTTTTCACCGTTGTGGCTGCAATTATCCATGCTGACAACAGCGATGGGGTACGCTCCGTTCATGTAGCGGTGATAGAGCAGAGCGGTGACTTTGGTCATGACGTTTGTGAGATCGTCAGGGCCGGCCTCAATGTCATGCTCGACTGCCGGGGTGAATTTGCCATCACCGCCCTTGACGGCGTAGCCCTTTTCGGTGATCGTAAACGAGCAAAGCTGGAGCGTCGGCGCGGCAAAGACCTCGCGCAGCCGGGCGAGCTGATCGGCCTTGCCCCAGTCGGCGTGCAGCGCCTCCGTGACGCTCGCGACAACTTCTTTCTTTGCCTCGCCGTCGGCATAGAGCGTGACGAGCAGGGTGAGGTTATCGAACGGTCTGTATACCTTGACGAGCTGGTCGCCGTCGGAGCTGTCCACGGCGATTATGCCCGTGGAAGCAAGCCCCTTGTTGAGCAGATCATTTTGCAGATTCGCGACATAGCCGCGGAAGATGTTCCCAGCGCCGAAGTGTACCCACGTCGGCGCGGCCTTGGTGTTTTCGATAATGGCGGGGATGTCGAATCCCGGCAGTTTGACGCCTGCGGCGTCCCACGCTGCGCGGTTCTTGAGCGATGCGAGATCAAGCTTCATGTTGTTATACCTCCGCATAAAAATGTGAATCGGGCAGGCAGTCTTATAAACTGCCTGCCTGTTTTAGTTTTATATCAGAAGCCTATGGAGCAGCCGCCGTCAACGACAAGCGTTGTGCCGTTAACAAAGCCTGCGGCATTGGAGCAAAGGTACACAGCCGCCCAGCCGATGTCCTCGGGCTTGCCGTAGCAGTTCATGGGAGTATGGCCGAGAATTTTCTGCTGACGCGGGAGATCGGAGTCGACGGCCTGATGGAACATCGGAGTATCGATAAAACCAGGAATGATTGCGTTGACACGAATACCATCGGCGGAGATATCGCCCGCAAGGCACTTGGTCAGGCCGAGCAGTGCGCCCTTGGCGGAGCCGTAAACACAGACCTTGGTCAGACCGATGATCGCGGACTCGGAGGAGATGAACACTATGCTGCCGTGCTTCTTCTCACGCATGTAAGGGATGGCGGCCTGACAGAGCGCGAAAGCGCCGTAAAGATGAACGTCCATAAGATTGTGGAAGTCCTGAATGGTGATGTCGGCGACCTCTTTCTTGCAGTGGCGTCCGGCGTTGTTTATAAGAAAATCGCAGGAGCCGTAGGTGTCGACGATCTTCTTGATAAACTCGGGCGCGGCGTCTGTATCCGTAATGTCATGTACATAGTAGTGTACATTCTTGCCGAGCTCATCGCATGCCTGCTTGAGCAACTCTTCACGGCGGCCGGTGATAACGACCGTCGCGCCTGCGGATGCGAGGCACTTCGTAATGGCGTAACCCAGACCAGAGCCGCCGCCGGTGACAAGCGCAACCTGCCCACTGAGATCAAATGCTTTGTTAAAATACTCGTTCATGATGATCCTCCTTTTGGATTCTGAAATAATTTATTAAACTTAGAAATTTACGCCTTTTTCAAGCAGTTGGAACGCCGCACGCATGTAGCCGAGAGCGTAGGCCATACCGGCATGCCATGGCGCATCGCAGGTCATGAGGGGAGTATGATCGGGAATAAGTACGCCGTCAAAGCTACTGTCATTGAGCTGGCGGAGTACACGGAACATGTCGATGTCGCCCTCGTCGACGAACACCTCGTCATAGCAGGGAACCTTGCCCTTGACATTACGGAAGTGTATGTAGCTGACACGATCCTGTTTCAGATAGGAATCCAGATAATCATAAATGGGTTTGTCAGATTCCATCTCCTGAAGGCTGCCGAGACAAAGCTCCAGCTTGTTTGCTTTGTTCGTGTTCATGTCGATGAGCTTCTGATAAAGCTCCGGGCGGTAAACGAGCCGCGCCGTCTGCCGAAGCTCGGGCATGGGGGGATCGTCCGGGTGCAGCGCAAGCTCCACACCGTTTTCCTCCGCGATGGGCAGCATATAGTCAAGGAAATACTTGAGCCTGTCCCAAAGCTCCTTCTGCGAGACGGGAGCCATAAAGCCGCCGTCAGTCGGCGCGTAGGTCATGTTCCAAACCTGACCGTTCGGGATGGGTGAGTTGATGTCGAGCAGCGAAGCGTCAAAGCAGGTGCTCTCCGCACCGCCGCGCGCAGCGTGCTTTTTCTGGTGCCCCCAGACCCCGGCCAGACTGAAATTATAACCGAAGGCTTTGATTCCGGCCTTGCTGGTGTTTTCAATGATGCGCTTGAGCCCTTCAAGCTGCTCATCGCGCTTCGGGCCTGCGAGAAGAACATCATACCAGTCGGCAGGATTGAAGTTCTCAATGCCGTAAATGTCAAGACCATATTCCGCAGCCTGCTTTTTGAGTGCCAACAGATTGTCCAGCTCCCAGATGGGATCCTTTGCGGTGGCGGCACCGTAGTTGCTGTTCTCATCCGTCGCGGTCACGACCTGCTTGTCATAGTAGGTGGCGAGATGGACGATCAGATGTGTGCAGCCGCACTGCCGGGCAAACTGGAAATACTCCGGCGTAAGCATATGTCGGTAAAGACCGATACCGAGCTTCATTTTCATGCGATCACTCCTTTGTTGTAAATGGTGAAGCGGAACCTTGTGATTTCAATGTAGCAGAATTACGAAAACTGTTCTTCTTGCATTTTGAGTGTTTGTGTCATATATTGATATTAGCGCAATGTTTGCGGAATCTTTAGGAGGCTATGCTCATGCTGCATATCATGAACGCGGAAAACTGGATCGACCCGCGCAGTGAAATGAGATATCAGTTCCACCAGACTATAGACACGACTTTTTATCCGCAGGTGCATGATTTTTATGAACTGTCACTGGTGATAAAGGGTAAACTTAATATGACGGTTGATAACTGGAGTCAGAACATCCAACGTGGCACATTACTCCTGCTGCGCCCCGGAGATATCCATAGCCGTGCTTCAACTGGCGAGAGTACATATATAAACATTGCTTTTCCGAGCAAGCTTGTGACAGATATGTTCATATATTTGGATAAGCCAAACGGAGAAAACTTGATAACTGAGGCGGCAGGCCCACTTATAGTCAGCCTGTCAGCAGCGGAAACCACACTTTTGCAGACACGGCTGGAAAGGCTGAATCTGATCCCTGTGAATAAGCCGGATGATGTATGTGCACAGCTGCGGCTGCTGATGTTGGAAGTCATGATGCAGCATATCCTGCCTCTTGTTGAACGCGGTGGAGGGATGAACTGCCCAGTGTGGCTCGGCGCGCTCGCGAAAAAGCTTGAGGATCCGGAGAACTTTTCCTGTACGCTCGGCGAGCTTTCGGAGATGAGCGGGCGCACGAAGGAGCACTTGTGCCGCAGTTTTAGAAAATATTTCGGTGTGGCGCCAATTGAGTATATAAACGCTAAACGTTTGAACTACGCTGCAAACCTCCTGCTGCATTCGGATATGAAGGTTGTGGACATAGCCTTTGCTTCTGGATTTCAAAGTCTGAGTCGCTTCTACCATGCCTTTAGGGAAGAGTTTGACGTCTCGCCGCTTGACTACCGGCAGAGCTGTACCGACAGCGGGATATAGTCACCGGCAAATAAATGCACATCAGCGCGCTAAAACTCTTGCGCACTGTGGCGGCCTGTGTTAAGATAGAATTACTTGAATACTAACATGTTATAGTGACAGAATCCAAAAGGAGGTGCGAGTGTGCTTGAGGTAAAAAATATAAGCAAATATTATGGCAGCAAGATGGCCATTGAGAATATAAGTTTCAGCGCAGCGCGCGGCCAGATCATCGGACTGGTGGGGCATAACGGCTCCGGCAAGACTACTACCATGAGCATAATTACAAACTGCCTTGCCCCAGACGGCGGCAGCGTGATGGTGGACGGAGTATCCGCACAGGATGATCCTGTGAAGCTGCGCTCCAAAATCGGTTATCTCCCGGAGATACCGCCAGTGTATACGGACATGACTGTGGATGAACAACTAAGCTTTGCCTGCGGACTCAAGGGACTACCGCGCGGAGAATATGAAGGGCAGATTGCCGCCGCATGTGAAAAGTTGAATATCACCGGTGTGCGCGGAAGGCTCATTAAGAATCTCTCAAAGGGTTACCGCCAGCGCGTCGGATTTGCGCAGGCACTCATCGGCGACCCGCCGCTGCTGATTCTGGACGAGCCTACCGTCGGCCTTGATCCGCAGCAGATCATTGAACTGCGCGAGCTCATCGCGTCCCTCAAGGAAAAACATACCGTTATTCTCAGCTCTCATATTCTTACGGAGATCGCCGCAACCTGCGACAGGCTTGTCGTTCTCAGCAGTGGGCACCTCGCGGCAGACAGTACGCTTGAGGAACTGCTCAAAAGCGCTGGAAGTCAGGCGGGGATGCTGCTTCAGGCTGATGCTTCCGCTGAGAAGCTCATGGGTATTGTCCGGGCGATAGGAGGTGTGCTTGACTGCCGTGCGGAGACGGACGAGGCTGGACGCACGCAGATACGCATATACACGCAGGACGGCGCGGATATCCACCGAGAGCTGTTCGTCGCGCTCTCTAAGGCGGACTGCCCTATACGCTCTCTCAGACCTGCAGAGGTCAGCCTTGAGGATGTGTTCCTTCAGCTGACACATGACAGCCGGTATAAAACGGAGGAGTGAACAGATGAAAGCAATATACAGAAAAGAACTTGGCCAGCTGTTCCACTCCATGACGGGGTATATCTGCCTTGCGGTGTTTGCTCTGCTGGGAGGCTGCTTCTTTGTTATATATAATCTCCTTCAGGGTAACGGTGATATAAGGAATTATTTCTCTCCGATGATGAGCACTGTTATATTCATCATCCCCGTGCTGACAATGCGCAGCTATGCCGAGGAACGGCGCGGCCGCACTGATCAGCTTCTTATGAGTGCGCCTGTCAGCATGCTCTCCATTGCATTGGGGAAGTTTTTCGCGATAATGACACTCTTTGCCGTCGGCCTGTCCTTCTCGCTCATATATGTTATAGTTCTAGCGCTGCTTGGACAGTTTGATTTTCTCGTGGTGCTGGGCAATATTGTCGGCATGCTCGTTTCGGCGTCTGCCTTTGCAGCGATAGGCATGCTCATCTCCGCCCTGACAGAGAGCCAGATAATCGCCTGCATCGTCAGCTATGCCGTTCTCCTCGGCCTGTGGCTGGTCGGTTCAGCTCAGAGCTATATCACGAACGAGGTCGCAAAGGCTCTCGTCGGTTGGCTGTCCGTATCAAAGCGCTTCGCGGAATTTTCCATGGGGATATTTGATCTGGCGACCGTCGTGTATTATCTGATCATCTGCGCCTTCTTCATTTACCTTGTCGCGCTTATCACGGAAAGCCGCCGTCATGCATAAAGGAGGCGCTGAAATGAAGAAAAACAATTCAAAGCTGAAAGCCGCGGCCGCGGTCGTCCTTGCGGCACTGCTGCTTATCGCAGTGAACCTCTGTGTCTCCAAGCTCTCCGAGAAGCTTGGCCTGCGTCTGGACATGACCAGTAACAAGCTTTATGAGCTTTCGGATGAAACACTGAACGTGCTCGGCGAGCTTGACATGCCGGTGGATATAAAGGTGTTCTCGGCGGAGGAGGATTTCACGCCGCTCGTGGCCGAGGTCCTGCGCCGCTATGAGCAGGCCGGGGACGGCCTCACCGTTGAATACATCGACCCGTATACAAAGCCCACCGTTGTGGATGAGTACATTCAGAAGGGGCTTGAAATAAACCTCAACACCGTAGTCGTGGAGGGCGGCAGCTACGCCTGTGCGATAGACCTTGAGGACATGTTCGTGCTCGACAGCAGCGGACAGAGCGTCCAGCAGCTCAATTGCGAGCAGCTTTTGACGAGTGCCGTGCTCCGTGCCGAGGGCGCGCGCAGCCGCAGCGCGGTCTTTATCGCAGGGCATAACGAGTATGTATCCGATACGCTCCGTGAGCTTTTTACCCAGAACAATTACAGTGTTTCCGATATATCTCTTAGCCTCAAGGATATTGCCGAGGGCACCGACCTTGCCGTCATTGCCGCGCCGACTTCCGATTTCAGCTCCGAGGAAATTGCAAAGCTTGACGCTTACATGGCCGAAGGCGGCAGACTCCTTGTGTTTGCCGAGCCCTCGTCCGGGGAGTTTGCGAACCTTGATGCCTTTCTGCACGAATGGGGTATCGGTCTGAGCAGTATCGTCGTCGCGGAAAAGACGCAGTTTACGGATGCAAATCCTCTTAGTATTGTCCCAATATATTCCGGGCATGAGATAAACAGCTATTTCTCCGCGAACCGTTTGTATCTTGTCATGCCATCGACCGTCGCGCTGGAGCAGGAGTTTGTCTCCCGCGGCAGCATCAGCACCGCAAAGCTGCTGTATTCCACCGACCGCTCCTATGACGCGAACGATACCGCGGGCGAGAGCGGGCCGTTCACGCTCGCCATGGCTGCGGAAAAGACTGCCGGTGACTCACACGCAAGGCTCGCCGTTATCGGCAGCCGCGGCATATACAGTGATTCTCTCATGTCGTCCGGCACGAACGGCAACGCGCGATTCATCGCGCAGTGCGTTGCGTGGTGTACGGAGGCGGATACCGCCGTGAGCATCCCGGCAAGGAGTATCAGCGACGAGCCCGTTTCGGTCACGCTCGGTCAGATCATAATTCTTGCTGCACTGCTGATACTGGTTCTGCCTGTCGCCCTGCTTGTCCAGGGTATATCCGTATACCTCAAGCGCCGCCACAGCTGACAGCGGAGGGGCGCTATGACTAAACTCAACAAACAGATCGCAGTACTTGCACTGCTGCTGGCTTTAATGGCTGTAGCCACAATTATTGCGTACCGGCTGCCCGATGCCGAAGTGCGTCAGGCGCAGGAACAAGAGAAAGCCGTGCAGATAAACTCCGGCGACGTGCAGGCGCTGGTACTCAGCAACAGCAGCGGGACCTCCGCCTTTCTGAACACGCCGATGGGCGTCATTGCCGACGGGGACGATGCCGGACTGTATTCCCAGCAGAAGCTTATAAGCCTTGTCTACGGCCTTACCCATATCGACGCCGACATGGAGATAGCCGAGCCTGAAGCGGACGGCTTCGGCTTCGATACACCCGCCGCGCAGGTGAGCATCCTGTTGGATAACAGCACCGTGCGTCTGACTCTTGGAAGAAGATCCCCGGTCGCGGAAGAATATTATCTCAAGAATGAGGACAGCGGCAAAGTCTATCTCGTCTCCGCAGAAGCCGCGGAGCTTATGACCCAACCTGCCGATGATCTGCGGGATTTGACTCTGTTTCCGGCGATAAGCAGCGAAAACCTCGCGCAGCTTCAGCAGATAAGGATAGGTTCGGGCGAGGGCAGCATGCTGCTTTGTCAGGTGCAAACAGATACTCTCAGCACTTTCTTTGGCCTTGTTGAACCTGTGGTCGCGGTGCTGAATTGGGAGAATGTTTATCGGCAAGTGCTCAGCGCGGTATTTACACTGACGCCGGATCACTATGTTTCTGACAGCCGTCCCTTGTCGGACTTCGGGCTTGACGCGCCGGAATATACACTTGAGCTGCTTATCGACGGACAGACTTATCGCTGCGGATTCAGTGCAAAAGACCCTGACACATATTACTGCGCAAATCTCGACACATCCCTTATATGCGAGATAAAGCGTGAAAAAATTGATTTTTTATCCGTCAATTATATAGACCTAATCGGCAACAGCGTGTATAATAGGAGTGCTGCAGATGTTTCCAGGCTAAGCGCGAAGTACAGCGGCGGCAGCGTGAGCCTCGAAATCACCGGAGAGGGCGAATCGTTGACGGCAAGCACTGGTACTCAGCAGTTCGACAGTGCCGAGACGGTGGAGCTTTTCCGCAGCATCGGCACAATTCCAATGGCGGCGGAGTTGTCCGGAACCGAGGAAACGCAGTCGCCTGTACTCACCCTGTGCTATACGATGAGAGACGGCAGTGAGGATATCCTTGAATTCATGCCAATATCCGACAGGCAGTGCGCTGTATTCATAAACGGCAGCGCGGAATTTGCAACATATTTGACGTCAGCAGAGGACATTATCCGCGCTTTTGATAAACTTAAATAAGGACGAGGAAAAACAATATGCAGAGGCAGTATACGGTTCAGGTTTCAAGCGTGCAGGAGATGGTTTACAGGACTCTCCGTGATAAAATCGTCAGCATGGAGCTTAAACCCGGTACGATCATTAGCACGCAGGAAATTGCTGACAGTATGTCTGTCAGTCGCACGCCTGTGCGCGAGGCGTTCATCAGGCTCCAGCGTGAGGAGCTGCTTGACGTCGCGCCGCAGCGGTCCACCATGGTGTCCAAGATCAACATGGATAGAGTGTATCAAGAACGATTTATTCGTGAAGCGCTTGAAATAGAGGCCATGCAGAAGTTCGTCGAAGTCGCAACGGCAGAGTCGCTCAATCGGATGCGCAGGAATATAGAGAAGCAGTATGCTGCGATAGCGGAGCAGCGCTATATAGATTTTCTTGAGTTGGACAATGCCTTCCATCAGGCGGCATTTACCGAAACGCATGAGGATTTGGGGCGCAGCATAGTCCAGCAAATGAACGGACACTATGACCGTATAAGGCTCATATCTGCGTGGGAAGGGCAGATCGTGTCAGCGGCCATGCAGGAACATGAGCGCTATGTTGATTACATTGAGCGCAAAGATACGGCACGAGCCAGAAAACTTCTGCGAACACACCTACAGGCACTGCGTGTACAGGAAGAAATACTTCTTACTAACTGGTCTGAATATTTCAGTGATGCCAGCATCAAGGCGTTGAAGCAAGAAAATATCTAAATAGTCAAAACGTACAGCCAAGCTGTGAAGCAAAGACCTTTACACTCGGCTGTACGTCTTTTTTGCGTTTAACAGCTTCTGAACATATATGTGGCAGTTTCAACAATAACAAACTTAACAATTTGTTAAAAGAAACGAAATGTCAGAAAGAGCTTGAAAACAGCATATTAACATGTTAGCATATATGCGCAGCAAGCATTGCGCTTGTAAAACAAAAAAATTTCATGGAGGAAAAACGATGAAAAAAGTTATCGCACTCGTGCTCGTACTTATCATGGCGGCATCCGTTGTCGCATGCGGTACTCAGGCCGAGACCCCCGCAACTGCTGCTCCCGCTGCTGACGGTTCCGCAGCAGCTCCCGCCGCCGAAGCCGAGAAGGCTTCCATCAAGTTCGGCAACACTCAGTCCGAGACTGACCTGCAGTCCCAGTCCCTGCTGGCTGTCTGCGACAAGCTCGCAGAGGCTACCGACGGCAACTTCACCGCGGAGTGCTTCTTCAGCTCTTCCCTCGGCGAGACCGACGATATCCTTGAGCAGGCTCTTCAGGGCGCAGCTGTTCTGACTGTTACCGACCCCAGCCGTCTTGCGCAGTATGTTCCCGATTTCGGTATCCTTGGTATGCCCTACCTCATGGATGACTACACCGGTCTTGACAAGATCATGCAGACTCAGCAGTATGCTGACTGGATGAAGGAGTTTGCTGACAACCACGGTGTTTGGGTCGTCACCTCAAACTGGTACTCCGGTGCCCGTAACTTCTGCCTGAACAAGGTCGTCAACACTCCGGCTGACCTGGCTGGCCAGCGTATCCGCACCATCGGCAACGACATCTGCACCACTTCTGTCAACGACATGGGCGCAGTTGCTACCCCGATGAGCTGGTCCGAGGTTTACACCTCCATCCAGCAGGGCGCTCTTGACGGCGCAGAGGTTCAGACCTCTTCCTTCTACGCCACCCGTCTGTGGGAAGTTGTCAACACCATCAACCGTACCGAGCACTTCCAGCTGATCGGCTGCGCTGCCACCGGCACGGGCTTCCGTGACAGCCTCTCCGCAGACTACCAGCAGCTCTTCCTCGACACCTTCTTCAATGTTGGTACCGAGTTCCAGGCAAAGACCGTTGAGACCTGCGCACAGTGGGAGCAGGAAATGGTCGAGAAGTATGGCCTCACCATCAATGAGGACGTTGATGTTGATGCATTCCGCGCAGCTGCTGAACAGGCATACACCGATCTGAACATGATCGAGCTGCGTGACCGCATCCAGTCCGAAATGGCCAAGGTCGCCTGATAAAAGCTTAAGCATCAGCAGACCCGATATTACGGGCGCCGTCCATGCGGCGGCGTCCGTTTTTAGTTCGCGGGATGCTTGCTGCAAAAGACATCCCGGTTTTCCTCCGACCGCGATTGAGAAGCAAATGGGAGATATCCCGTTTTAAGTAAACATACTCTCTTGGAAGGTGGTAAAAATGAAAAAATTCTATGAGGGATTCTGCAAAGTTGAGCAGTTTCTCTGCAACGTGGGATTTATGCTCATGATTGCGCTTGTGTTCATTTCTTCGATCGCACGCGGTGTTGGACACCCGCTTGCGTGGAGTATCGACGTTGCTCAGCTTATGCTTTGCTGGACGACCCTTATCGGCGCGGATGTAGCTTTCCGCCATAAGCGCTTTCAGGGACTCGATCTGCTGACCCGCCGCTTCCCCATAAAGCAGCAGCGCGTCATCGGTATCACCATGGATCTCATCATCATGGTCACGCTCGTGATATTCATCATCTACGGCGTTCGACTCAGCATTGACAGCCATCTGCGCACCTTCCAGACCCTGAAAATGAGCTACTCATGGGTGACGGTTGCGCTGCCTGTTATGTCCGCATGTATGCTCATATCCGTTGCGCTCGACATCGTTGAGCAGATAAAGCACTTCACAACTCCGATAGAACAGTCAAAGGAGGTCGACGGTACGATATGACACTGCTTGTTGTTACTTTTGTTCTGCTGCTCGTATTCGGAATGCCGGTCGCCTTCGTTATCGGTATCTCCGGTATGGTCTTCTTTTCGGCAACGCCTGACCTGCCGTTCAGCATTGTTGTGCAGCGTATTGTTGCGCAGACCCAGTCCTATTCGTTCCTCGCCGTTCCGTTCTTCATTTTTGCCGGCGGTCTGATGAACGAGTCGGGCATTACCACAAGGATTCTTTCCTTTGCACAGGTAATTACCCGCCGTATGTGGGGCGGTACCGCTCAGATATCCGTCGTCATGAGTACGATGATGGGCGGCGTTTCTGGATCCGCTACCGCGGACGCCGCTATGGAGACGAGGCTTCTCGCCCCCGAAATGACGCGCCGCGGATACTCCAAGGGCTACATTGTCGCTGTCAACTGCCTTACCGCAATGATCACCGCAACCATTCCGCCCTCCCTCGGCCTGATAATTTACGGCTTCGTTGGTGAGGTCTCAATAGGCCGTCTGTTCGTCGCCGGTATTATCCCCGGTATACTGATGATGGTCTTTCTTATGGTCACGACTATTATCACCTGCAAGAAACACGGTTACGATCCTCCCCGGAAGGACGCGAAGCGTCTGACACTGCGCGAGTTCTGGATGAGCTTCAAGGGCTCTATATGGGCGCTCATCTTCCCCGTTATCCTTATCGTCGGCATCCGTATGGGCGTATGCACTCCCTCTGAAGCCGGTGCCTACTGCATCGTTTACGCAATAATCATCGGCGTGTTTGTTTACAAGGAACTGACTTGGAAGAAGTTTTGGTCTTGCCTTACTACTGCGGTTATGGATACTGCCGCCGTTATGCTGCTCATCACTATGTCTGGACCATTCAGCTATGCCGTTACATATTGCCGCCTGCCGCAGGCTCTGGCAAACCTCATCTTCGGCATTACCAGCCAGCCGCAATTGCTCATGATAATCATCCTTGTCTGGCTGTTCATCCTCGGTATGTTCCTTGACAGCAACGTCAACTTTCTTCTCCTCACGCCTATCTTCCTGCCTATGGTGCAGAAAGTCGGCTTTGATCCGGTTCACTTCGGCGTTCTGATGGCAACGATCGTCACCATGGGTGTCTTCACTCCGCCCGTCGGCTCCGCCATCTACCCTGTCTGCTCGATCATCAAGTGCCCGGTTGATGAATATACAAAAGAAGCGCTGCCTTTCTTTGCAGCAATATTCTTGGAAATGCTGATACTCGTATTCCTGCCGGATGTTGTCATGTTCCTGCCCAACCTTGTCTACGGTACCGCAGGATAAAACTTAATCAGCCATGGGTGCGTCGCGCCCATGGCTGATATAGGAAAAGGAACGTTTTATGATCAACATACTATGCTTTGGCGATTCAAACACCAACGGTTCAAACCCCTCCGGAGGCCGCTGGGGGCGCTGGGAGCGCTGGACAGGCGTTCTCCAGAAGCTCCTCGGCGATAATTATTATGTTATCGAAGAGGGGTGCGGCGGCCGCACGACGGTCATGGAGGATTGGCTCGAACCCGATAAAAACGGGCGCGCGCAGCTCCCCGTCGCACTGCGGACCCACCGCCCGCTCGACCTTGTGGCCATCATGCTCGGCACGAATGACATGAAAAAGCGCTTCAGCCTTCTACCGGTGGATATCGCCTATGGCGCGGCAGAGCTTGGCAAGCTCGTCGAAAGCTATGACTACGGCGGAGCGTGGTACCCCGTCCCGCAGGTGCTGCTTGTGAGCCCCATAGAGCTTGGCGAGGGCGTCGAGAACAGCCCCTTTACGGGCTTTGCGCCTGAGGCTGTGGAGGTCTCAAGGCAACTTGCCCCGTACTTTGAGGCTCAGGCAAAGGCGCACGGCTGGCATTATTTCAATGCCGCTTCCGTCGCAAAGCCGAGCAAGAAGGATATGCTCCACATGGAAAAAGAGGATCATCAGGCGCTGGCCGAAGCGCTGGCGGCACAGATACGCGGAATATTTGAAAAGGAAAACTGATATGAAGAAATTTATGGATAAGGACTTTCTGCTCAGCACCAAGACTGCGCAGAAACTGTACCATGAGTACGCGGCCCCGCAACCGATCATTGATTATCATTGCCATCTCAGTGCGCAGGAGATATGCGAGAATAAGCCCGCCTATGACCTGACGGAACTGTGGCTGCTGGGCGACCATTACAAGTGGCGCGTTATCCGCGCAAACGGCGTGGAAGAGCGTCTCGTGACCGGCGATGCGGGAAACTATGAAAAGTTCCTTGCCTTTGCTGAGAGCCTGCCCTATGCTATCGGAAACCCGGTCTATCACTGGACACATCTTGAGCTTCAGCGCTATTTCGGCATCGACGAGCCGCTCAACGCAAAGACCGCTCCGGAAATATGGGAAAAGACCAAGGCCATCCTTTCCGACGGCAAGCATACCCCGCAGTATTTCATCGAGCGCTCGAATGTCTATGCCCTCTGCACGACGGAGGACCCCGCCGATACGCTTGAGTACCATCACCGTATAGCCGAAGAGGGCCTTCTGAGCACAAAGGTCGTTCCGGCCTACCGCCCGGATAACACTCTTGCTGTTGAAAAGTCCGGCTGGAGAGCGTATATCGATCACCTCTCCGCAGTCTCCGACGTGGCCATCACGGACTTCGCTTCTCTGCTCAAGGCTTTGAAAGTCAGGATGGAAGAGTTTGCAAAGGCCGGCTGCGTCGCGAGCGACCACGGCTTTGAGGCTATGCCGTATCTGCCCTTCGGGGTCGAGCAGGCCGATGCCGCTTTCAAAAAGGCTCTGTCTGGAGCCGCCTTGAGCGCCGAGGAGACCGAGGGCTATAAGACTGAGCTCATGCTGTGGCTTGGTAAACAGTACGCAAAGCGCGGCTGGGCCATGGAGCTTCATGTCAACGCGATGCGCAACTGCAATACCGAAGCCGTAGCGCGCATCGGCGAAGCCAAGGGCTTCGACTCTGTGTGCGACCATCCCATGGCGCTCAAGCTCAGCCACTTCATGAACGCGCTTGAGAAGACTGGCGAGCTTCCGAAGACTATTCTCTTCTCTCTCAACGAGTCTGACAACATGGTGTTTGCGACCATGCTTGGAAACTTTCAGGATGCGAGCGTCGCCTCCAAGATCCAGATGGGTACCGCGTGGTGGTTCCAGGATAATATCGACGGCATGGAAAAGCAGATGCGCATCCTTGCAAATGAAGGCGTGCTTGGCCGCTTTATCGGCATGCTGACCGATAGCCGCAGCTTTCTTTCCTATCCGCGCCACGAATACTTCCGCCGTATCCTCTGCAACCTTATCGGCAATTGGGTCGAGGACGGGCAGTATCCGGATGATGAGGAAATGCTTGCAACATTGGTTGAGCGCATTTGCTTTACCAACGCAAAAGAATATTTCGGTCTGTAAGTTTAATGATTAGACGGAGCGTAGAAAGGGAAACGAACAATGAGTAAATGGAAGAATGAAGATGAGATGTTTGCGCTCATGCGCGAAAAGCTCTATACGCCTGTCGTCGGAGATATCCTTGACCAGAAGAGCTATGTGCATCAGTTCCTGCCGCCTGATATCCGCCCGCTCAAGGATGATATGAAGCTTGCAGGCAAAGCCATGACCGTTCTGATGATCGATGTTTTCGGCGAGCAGAAGAAGCCCTTCGGCTATCTCACCGAGGCTCTCGATCAGCTTCAGAAGAACGAGATATATATTGCGACCGGCGGCACAAAGCGCTGCGCTTATTGGGGAGAATTGCTCACCGCCACCGCGCGCACCCGCGGCGCGGTCGGCGCGGTGCTCAACGGCTGGCACAGAGATACACCGCAGGTCCTCGCACAGAACTGGCCGGTGTTCAGCTGCGGCTGTTATGCGCAGGACTCCAGCGTGCGTACTCAGGTCGTGCAGTTCCGCTGCCCGATTGAAATTGGTCAGGTGACCATACACGACGGAGATATTATCTTCGGTGACATTGACGGCGTGCTTGTTATTCCTAAAGAGATTGCCGAAGAAGTCATAGAATTGGCGCTTGAAAAAGCTGCCGGTGAAAAACTTGTGCGCAAGGCTATTGAGGGCGGCATGAGCGCGACCGACGCATTTGCGAAATTCGGCATCCTGTAACGCGAATACTAAGTAATAACCTGCCCTCGACTGACAAGGGCGCATGTGTACGGTAAGGTTCTTTAAGACGTTTTTCAACCTTCTTATACAGCGTGTGTCTTTGCCAGCCGGGGGCAGATTTTGTGATTAAAGTGAAGGTGATAATTATATGAAAATGACATTCCGCTGGTACGGCTCAAACAGTGACAGCGTTACACTAAAGCAGATAAAGCAGATCCCCGGCATGACCGGCATCATGGGCTTTCTGGACTATAAGGCTGCGGGCGAGGTTTGGAACGAGGACGAGATAAAGAGCTACATCGACGAAGTCCACGCTGCGGGGCTTGAATGCGAGGTCATTGAGTCCGTCAATGTCCATGAGGATATTAAGCTCGGCCTGCCAACGCGCGATGAATATATCGCAAACTACTGCACTACGATACGGAACCTCGCCAAGTACGGCGTCAAGGTCATCGTCTATAACTTCATGCCGGTGTTCGACTGGCTGCGCACCGACCTTGCCCGAATCATCCCGGAGGACGGCTCGAACAGCCTGTACTTCGACGAGGCGGAGCTCGGCGATATGGGACCGCTCGAAATAGTCAAGAGCACCATAGAAAACAGCAACGGCTTCTCGCTCCCCGGCTGGGAGCCTGAGCGTCTGGCAGAGCTTGAACGGGTACTGGCACTGTACAAGGATATCGGCCCTGACGAACTGCACGAGAATTACAAATACTTCCTCGACGGCATCATCCCGACCTGTGAGGAGTGCGGCGTTATAATGGCCTGTCACCCGGACGACCCCGCGTGGCCAATCTTCGGTCTGCCGCGCATCGCGCACAGCATCGCCGATTTTGACAAGATCGTCGCCCTGCATGACTCGCCCTGCAACGCGATATGCCTCTGCACCGGCTCCCTTGGCTCGGACGAGAATAACGATATCCCCGAAGCGATACGGCACTTCGGCAAGATGGATCGCATCGGCTGCCTGCACGTGAGAAACGTCAAGCACCTCGGCTACCACAAGTTCCGTGAGGCGGCGCATCTTTCCTCCACCGGTGATCTCGATATGTACGAGATCATGAAGGCAATATACGAGACCTGCCCCGATACCTACATCCGCCCCGACCACGGGCGCATGATTTGGGATGAGGTCGGCCGTCCCGGCTATGGCCTGTATGACCGTGCGCTCGGCGCTTGCTATCTCAACGGTCTTTGGGAAGCGATAGTCAAAGCTGACAAGCGTTAAAATTTACTTTATATAAAAATCAGAAGTCACTCCCTTACTATGCCACAAGAATGATCGCACCACACGATTCTTATCGGATAAAGGGAGTGACTTAATTAGTAAATCTTAAAACAACTACCTCCACGCCATATAAAAAAACATGCTGCTTGGAGGTCAATTGTTGCGCATAAATGGCATTCAGGCAGTAGGCATGGAGGCGATTTATGCGTTTTGTACTTTGTAGCGTGTACCAATATGCATTGTTGTATTAAAAGCAGACGGCTTGGATACGCGAGCGCATATACCAATACTTCATAGTAAAAAGAATCCACTTAATTTGCGGCTCGCTTAAGTGGAAAAATAATGCTGCCTATTTGCGCACTGTGACGGTTACTAACCATTGCAGTGCGCTATTTTTATGCCCGCCTATCCGCGCACCTCCCGTTCTGAATTTTGATTTCATCAAAAATTCAGAATAAGGAGGCTCTGCGTAATGGCAGACAACTACTATATAACCATTAACGGTGAAAAAATCTGTGTTTCCGAAGAAGTATACGACGTATATCGCCAAATGAGGCGGCAAGAACGCACGCTGGCTGAAAAAGATTCCCGCAACTTTGTGTTGAAATATGAGGACTTTGCAGATGGCGAGATTACCGGTGAGGAGCAGATATACGATTTCCTGCAGCCGAGCGTTGAGGAACTCGCATTAACGAACATTATTTACCACAAGCTGCACAGAGCTATTGAAATGCTGCCGCAAACTGAGCGAGAAATCATAACCGCCAGGTGGACGAAGCCAACGACAGCTTTATCCAGCAGTTAGAGCAGATACAGTCTGTAAAAGATGCCGAGCCGGAAGCGACGCCGTATGCGCAGCTCCGCGAGCAGATAGAGCAGTATAACACCTGGCTGTATGAGGGAAAACAGATAGCGCTCACAAATGCGGCAGCATACGAGCAGCCCACATTCATCCTCACGCAGTATGGCTTGCAGGATGAGACCTTCGGAATAATCTACATTCCGAAGCTTGAAGTAACACTGCCGCTGTATCTCGGCGCGAACGATGAGAACATGGCAAACGGAGCCGCGGTACTTGGGCAGACGAGCGTCCCCATCGGAGGTGTCAACACAAACGCTGTAATCGCAGGGCATCGCGGCTGGAACGGCTACCCGTATTTTCTGAATCTCGATGAGCTTCAAATCGGCGACCTTGTGTACATAGATAACATCTGGACGCTGATGAAATACGAGGTGGTGGATATACAGGTCATCTCCCCGGACGATGTTGACGCAATAAAGATACAGGAGGGGCGTGACCTTGTAACTCTCCTGACCTGCCATCCGCCGAACACCGGTGGTCGGCAGAGGCTTCTCGTATTCTGCGAGAGGGTAAGTGAATAGACTAAGAGCCGGGCACCCGCCCGGCTCGAATTATATGGAGGTTCAATATGACAGTAGACATAGACCTGTGGGTAACGGCGACGATTCTCAGAGAACTTCGAAATAACGGGCTGATAACTCAAAAGGAAGCTGAAAAAATTCTTTCCCGCGTTGCAAAACAGACCGGCGCAACGCTTATTATTTCCGTCTGAAAATTACGGCTCCTGCTTTATATATGTCTGATTACGGCTTGTCGGCTTGTCCGGCTCGCTCATGATCACGAACCCGTCTTCTATAGCAGGGTTCAAATAGTTCTTTCTGAGTGCCTCTTTGGATTTCAGACCTAAGAGCTCCATAATGCACTTGGCTGTATATGCTTCGCCGTACTCCATCACATTGAGCAGCCGCTTTACCTGCTCGCTCATGCCGGAAGCTGAGGATGCAGTTTGTTGCAGAACCTCATCTAAGGTACGGTTTATCATGGTGAGCATAAACACGATGAACGCATCGGAATTACCGGCAACATGGCATGCGGATATAGCGTTATAGTACTCGGTCTGAAATTTGTATATGTGGCTTTCTATGGGCAGATACTGAAAGACCTGCTTCCACTGAGTAAGGAGCGCGGTCTGCCAAAGGCGAGCCATTCTGCCGTTGCCATCGGCAAAGGGGTGAATAAACACAAATTCATAATGAAATACCGAAGATAGGATCAGCGGATGCACTGAACCTTTTTCGCGAGCCATCCAACCGAACAGATCATCCATAAGCTGCGGTACGAGGTGTGCCGGAGGTGCCATAAAAATGCACCTGTTTCCGTCAAACACGCCTTCCTCGCCGCGGCGGAATGCGCCTGATTCATCGACAGTATATTTCGTGAGGAGTCCATGCAAGCGCTTCAGCTCTTCAACTGAATACGGGTCAAAACTGCCTATCTGCTCATATGCGGCGTAGGCATTCTTAACCTCTTGGATTTCTTTTTGTGGGCCTATCACGGTTTTGCCGTTTACGACGGCTCTTACCTCATCCATCGAAAGAGAGTTTGCCTCTATTGCGAGCGATGAGTGTATAGACTTGATCCTGTTGTTCCGTCTGAGATGCGGCTTGCTCTCAAATTCTTTATAATTGCTGATTCGACCGAGCTTGTCCGAAATCTCGGATATGAGAGAAACCATTTCATTTGTTATGGAAAACGGCGGAGAATACATTTTCATAGCAAGCCTCCCAATTTAAAATACCTATTTTATTATACCTCAAGCTGTGTGAAATAGCAACATCTTGCTTATTATCTTGCGTACTTTCTTGCGTATCAGACAGCAGAAGATAATTAATATATCTGACGGGAGCTTGCTTATTATCTTGCACATTTTCTTGATATTTCAGTAGCTTTGTGAAAGGTGTTGTGGTATTGTGTGTTGCTGCAGAGGGAGGTGAACCGGCGCATGGCACAGGAAAACACCGCGAGAGTCATAACAATAGCGGCAACAGAGCAGCCGCAGGATATACGGCTGAGAGTTGCGGCTTATGCCCGCGTCAGTTCATCATCTGACGAGCAGCTCAATTCCTTCGCCGCTCAGAACCGATACTACACAGAGCTTATATCCGGCAAGGATAACTGGCAGCTTGTAGACATCTATGCCGATGAGGGTATCACAGGCACTTCAATTGAGAAGCGCGATGACTTCAAGCGTATGCTCCGAGACTGCGAGCGCGGGCTCATAGACAGGATACTTGTAAAGTCCATATCCAGATTTGCCAGAAACACCACCGAGTGTCTCGAAACAGTACGCTCTCTGAAAGCTCGCGGCGTAAGCGTGTACTTTGAAAAAGAGGGCATCGACACCGGCAAGGTCTCCGGCGAGATGCTCACAGCCGTGTTCGCCTCGCTGGCACAAGCTGAGAGCGAGTCTATCTCGAAGAATATGCGCTGGAGTTACCAGAAGCGGATGCAGATGGGAACATACATCCCCGCGTCCATACCCTTCGGCTATGTGCTTAAGGACGGCAAGATAACTATTGAGCCAGAGGAAGCGGACGTTGTGCGCAAGATATATGATATGTACCTATCCGGCTCGGGTAGAGTTACCATAGCTCAAAATCTAAACCGACGGGGGATATTTAATCGTCAGCATAAGCCGTGGAATAGCAGCGCTATACTTTATATACTCTCTAATGAGAGATATACCGGAGATTCAATATGGCAGAAAACTTACCAGACAAATGTACTTCCTCGTGAGCACAAGAGAAATAACGGTGAAATCCCGCAATACTACGCGAAAAACACGCATCCTCCAATAGTGTCACACGAAGAATATATGGCTGTACAGAGCTTGCGAGAGCAAAGGACACTCTCCGAAACGCCAGTGCAACCCCCAAGCATATTCAGCAAAAAATTATTGTGTGGTAATTGCGGCGCGTCGTTTCGTTCAAGGACGAATAAGAACGTAAAATATTGGTTATGCAGGACCCATGCAGAAAATACCGGCTTATGCAGTGTGGCTCAAATCCTTGAAGTAGAAATCGAGGAAGCGTTCCTTCGTCTCTGCTATAAGCTGAAACACAAATCGGAAATACTTCAACGAGTTTTAGGCAATCTATATGAGATGACAAATCACCGAATGTTATGGAGTCCGGATGTAATAGAGTTAAACAAGAGAATATCCGATATTCTAAGTCAGAATCAAATGTTAGCCGTACTGAAACAGCAGGGGCTCGTTGATCCTGACATTTTCATATCCAAGACCAATGAGCTGGCTGAACAGCTCCGCAAGCTGAAGTTTGAGAAAGAGCGTCTGCTGGAAGCAAAAACGGATGACACACTATTTCAGACAAAGCAGATCATGGAGGTTATCCGGGATGTTCCGGACTGCCTTGAGGAATTCGACTCGGAGCTGTTCTGCGAACTCATTGTCAAAATCATAGTTGAAGACAATACTCACTTGAGATTCAGGCTGAAAAACGGTCTTGAGCTCAGAGAGACTATTAGAAGGGCGGTGCGGTAATGAATAAGAGGCGACAGCCATTCGGGTATCAGATATGCGGCGGACGGGTAGCTGTTAAATGCTCGGAGGCGGACATCGTGAAATATATCTTCCGAGCGTATATAGGCGGCGCATCATTCAACGATATAAAGTTGAATCTGCTGAAGCAGCAGGTTTCCTATGATGGGGATAAGGCTTGGAACAAAAATATGATAGCGAGGATCTTGGGGGATAGACGTTATGTGGGAACAGATGTCTATCCTCAAATTTTACTCTGCGAGGAGTTCGAGGCGGCTGAAAGCATACGAACATCCAAAATTTCAACAGACACACGGTCAGAAGCCCGGAGACTGCTCTATAAATTGAGCGATAAGCGCCCTGCAGCGCAGACTGAGGCAGATGTGCTCGGTATTATAAACGCACTGATTCACGATCCGAGTTTAATAAAAGAGCCAAAAACTGCGCCGGAAGTAACTGAGACATTCGAGCTGCAAGCCGAACTTGCGCGACGCAGCGCCGGGAAAAGTCCGTCAAAGAAAAATGCTCCGACAGGTCGGAGCAGGTACAGCAGCAAATATGCGCTGTCGGATAGGCTGTACTGCGGCGAGTGCGGCACAAGGTATCAGCGCTGCACATGGCGCAACCGCGACGGCAGCAAGCGCATCGTCTGGCGCTGCGTCAGCCGGGTGGACTATGGCAACAAGTACTGCCACGACTCTCCGACGCTGGACGAGGAGCCTCTGCACAGAGCCAT
>CAKTPC010000015.1 GCA_934590505.1 uncultured Oscillospiraceae bacterium | reverse complement strand
GAGCTTGTCGATCAGTCCTTTGCCGCCGACGGCAGGGAAGAGATCAGCATCCTTGATTTCGGCTGCGGCAAGTCGTACCTGACCTTTATTCTATATTATTACTTCTCCGTCAAAAAGGGCATGCGTACCCGTATCATCGGCTACGATCTCAAGGCCGATGTTGTTGAGCGCTGTAATGAGATCGCTGCGCGCTACGGCTATGACGGGCTGCGCTTCGAGGTCGCGGACGTGACGCGTGACACGCTTGCCGATACGCATATCGACATGGTCGTGACGCTCCACGCCTGTGATACCGCCACTGACTATGCCCTCGCTTATGCTGTGAACCGCCGCGTCGGCCGCATTTTCTCCGTGCCATGCTGCCAGCATGAGGTCAATTCCAGCATCCACAGCGGGGGAGAGCTCGACCTGCTGATTGAATACGGCATCGTCAAGGAACGCGTCTGCGCCCTGCTGACGGATTCTATCCGCGCCGCTGTTCTTGAGGACGCGGGTTATAAGGTGGATATGATAGAGTTCATCGACCTTGAGCATTCACCGAAGAACATCATGCTCCGCGCTGAGTATACCGGCAAGCGCCGCGGCTCAGGCCGCGCAAAGGCAGAAGCATTGCGCGAGAAATACGGATTCACGCAGACTCTACTTAATCTTGTCAAAGAACCAAAGGTTCTTTGACAAAAAAGATTGCGCTCCGTTCGCGCCTCGCTGCGCTCGACACTCTCTACGCGAGAAGTATTTTTGCCGAGGTACACGCCCCCGGCAAAAATAGATTTGATTTATTTTTTCGCCTTGCGAGGCGAAAAAACTCTGCGAGGCTTTTTATTTAGTCTAAAACAGGCGGCATTGCCGCCTGTTATTTGTTACGCCAAAAACTGATTATGTAAACTGAATTACGTAAATTATTCATCTACCGACCACGGCAGTTCGACATATGTCGGCTCATGTCCCATGGCGGGGATTATTTTTTCAATAATGTCGCGCGTCGAAAATGAAAGCGTCGAGGTGTTTATGCACGGGTGACAGCCGAAGCGCTCATCTTTCAGCAGGTCACGGTCAATGAGCAGCCGCACCTTACCGGCCTTGTCGTTCATCAGGCCCAGCACGCTGACCGAGCCCGGTGTGATGTCAAGGCAGTCGAGCATCTGCTCCGGGCTTGCGAAGGACAGCCGCGCCGTGCCTATCTGCTTTGAGAGTATCTTCGTCTTGAACGGCTTGTCCCCCGGCATGAGCAGCAGATAGACGTCCGTCATCTGCCGGTTCGTCAGCAGCAGGTTTTTGCATATCTCGGCGCCCAGCAGCTTTTCAATCTCGTGGCACTGCTCGATAGTGTCGGCGTGCTCGTGATCGGTGCGGAAGTATTCCACACCTAGCCTGTCGAGCAGCTCATAGCAGCGCTCCTCCTTTGGTATGCGTGTGTTTGCCGGGCGGCCTTTGTAAAGTGTCGGGTCAATTTTCATGTGTTTTTCTCCAATGCTTCAATGAGCGTGTCCGCAATAAAGTCCATGTCCTCAGGTGTGTAGCGCTGATCGCAGGGGAGCGCGAGCATGTGCTCCGTCACGTACCTGCTCACATCGCACACTCCGTGCGCCGTATCCGGTTCGGGCCAGATAACGGGGCAGTACACCCCGCGCTGCGCCATCGCGCGCTGAATTTCGCCGCGGTTTTCGAGATAAACAGGGAAGTACAGAGTGCTCTCCTCCGGGTGAACGGAGAGAAAACGCAGCCTTGTGCCGTCGAGTGCGGCGATCCTTTCCTTCAGCCGTCCGATGTTCGCCCGGCGCTTTGCCAGCAGCGCCGCGAAATCAATGCGCCGCAGCAGCGCCTCATATTCCGCCGACATCCCGCGCGGCTCGCCGCTCTCATCCAGAAGTCGTTCCGCGCCGTGCAGCTTGTCGAGAAATTCCTTTTTCAGCTCCGGTTCCCAAGTTTCGAGGTAGCGCACCTTCATCTCCATTGCCTCGCACCGTGTGTCGCCGAAGCGCGCGTCAGTACCGGAGATGCAGCAGCCCATGTCGGTTCTGAGCATCCCGCCCTCGGGCAGCGCCGCCCACTTGCGCAGGCTCGCCAGTACCGCGTCGGGCACGAATCTTTTCTCCCCGCGCGGCACAATTATATCGTGTGTTCTGTCCTCAACGAATACAATATCCATCCCGGAGCCGCGCAGCGACAGCAGAAATTCATCCGTGAAGGGTCTGATGCCGAAGTACCGCATGTACAGCAGCACCGTCCCGTCCGCGAGCTTCTCGCGCACATCCGTTTCATCCCCGGTGAGATCCGAGTTCATCTTATAAAACTCAACATCATATCCGTTCCCGGAGAACGGCAGTATCATCGACTCACAGCACAGCGCTGGCAGCAGCACCTTACACCCCCCGGCAATGCGCGCAATGGCCTTAATCGCGTCCCTGCCGCTGCGGTAGAGCTGCCAATCGTCCTGTACGAAGCTCTGCGGCTCGTCTGACAAGAGCGCATCATTTGACCTCCAGTCGAACTCGCTGCCGTATTCCATCCATCCACGTTCGCTCATCCGATCACGTCCCTTATCATGCGCAGCGCGTTTTCGTAGCATATCCTGTCGGCATTGCCGCTGCCGAAGCGCGCTGCTATGGCCTCGGCGAGCCGCGGCATGCCGGCGTAGCCGCCGAACTCGAGCTTGCAGTCTATCCCGTCAAAGTCCGAACCGAGCGCGACGGCTTCGATCCCGGCCTTGTCCGCGATGTATTCCATGTGCCGCAGGATATCGTCGATCGCCGTGTAGTCCGTCCCGGTGAGAAAGCTTGAATAGAAGTTCACCCCGCACACGCCGCCATGGTCACCGAGGACATGAAGCTGACGGTCGGTGAGGTTGCGGCTGTGCCCGCACAGCGCGCGGGCGCAGGAGTGCGACGCGGCAAACGGCCCCTTTACTGCCTCGGCCACGTCGAAAAAACCGCCTTCCGACAGGTGTGACACGTCGACTATCATCCCAAGCTCACCCATGCGCTCCACGACCTCGAAGCCGAAGGGCTTGAGTCCGCGCGCGTGAAGCACGGGATCGGCGGAATTTGGGAAGCCTATGGAGTTTTCATAGTTCCACGTCAGCGCAATCATGCGCACGCCGCGGTCATACAGATGTTGTACGCGCTCCATTCTGCTGTCGATGCATACGCCGTCCTCCAGCGTGAGCAGCGCGGATATCCTGCCCGCGTCCATGTTTTCCTGAATATCTGATGCGCGGCGCACCGGACGGATAAGCTCCTTGTGCTTTTCCATTTCCCGGTCAAAGATATCGGCCGCGGTGTTGAAGTACTCCCACGGCCCGGTCGTTATCTTATGCTTGTGTACCTGCTCATGTGTCGGCGTGTATACTGCGAAGCACTGCACCAGTGCGCCGCCGCGGCTCAGCGCGTCAAGATCGATGTGCCCCTGCACATCCTCCAGCCCGCAGCCCTGCTCATGCAGCTTTATCAGCGTGTCGCAGTGCAGGTCGATAATGTTCATCGTGTCCATAGCGTCCCTTTCAGCCCTTACCGCCTATGACGTCCGGCATATCCTTACCCTCCTCGATAAGCGGCAGGTACCAGTCAGTGTAGTAATACGGCAGCTTGTCCTCGTCGTCCTCCGGCCATTTGCTGCCCCACGGCCTGAGAAAAATTTTGTAGCTGAAGCCGCCCTTGCCGACGGCGTCGTATTTTCCAGAGATGGTCATGAGCGTGCCGCAGTCATCCTCGCTGAGCGTGATATCCCAGCTGCCGCTCTTGAGCTCACGGTCGAGGAAGCTGCCGCTTTTGCAGCGTATGTCATCGCCGTGTATGCTCAGTTCCGCCTCGGCGAGGAAGTTGTCCTTCGGCAGATCCTCGTCCCAGAGCAGCATGCGCCCGTCCTTTATCTCGGCGCAGCAGTCCCACCAGTAGCCGTACATGTGCGCCCAGTCTCCGCTCGTGCTGTACATGCGCCACCAGCCGTACCAATCTCCGCTGAGGTCCGTCACGGCGGCTTTAACGTCGGCGCGGGAGACGCGGTCGTTTCCGACGACCACGGTCTTGACCTTATCCGAGCTGCCAAGCCCGCAGCCTGCCAGCAATAGCATAAGTGCCAGCACAGCGGCAGTTATTCCGAAACGCACTGAACTTTTACGTGAAAGCGGCATGGCGCACACCTCTATAAATCAGCCTAGCTTTACAACGATATAATCGTCTATTTTCTGCACCGAGCCGTAGTACGGATACTCGTTCATTGCCTCGACGCGGCTGTCGTTTTCTAACTTTTCGATCTCTGCATCATCCGCAAACGGGACCTCGAAGCCGAGGAAAAGGCGGAAGAAGTTCTCGCGCGAGTAGATGTTCACGAGGTCGTGCGCCGGCCCCATCATCAGCTCCGTGCTGAGCTCATTCGGGATATACAGAAGGTTATCCTGATATCCGATGACGGCAAGCTTGCTGTTTTCGTCAAAGCCCTCGGTGTCCTTTATCTGTGCGCACAGCGAGGTGTAGAATGCGCTTGCGTTTCTGTACTGCAGATCAAGCTTGAGGTAGACCATGTTCGCGTAGTACACGTTCGAGAGCGCGACGACTGCCAGCAGCAGTGAGACGGCGTCCCTGTACGCGCGCCCGGCGCGGTCCGGCAGCCGCTCGATTACAATGAACGCGAGCATGTACACTGCCGTGAAGCTGTATATCACCAGCGTGTGGATAGACTCCTTCGACATTATCAGGTACATGCACTCTATCGCGAGCGGCAGCAGCGCTGTAAGCACGAGCAGCAGCGCGGCGTTCACGGGCTTGCGGTTCCGCCATGCAATACTGCCAAGCCCGAGGAGAATGAGCGCGCCGAGGATGATGTGGATGTACCGCGACGCCTCTGTCGTTATCAGCGCAAAGTTTCTGAATTCAAATACATAGAGGAACGAGTCGTAGGCTATACGCACCCGGCGCAGGAGACTGACGCTCCCGTTCACGTTGTCCGTCACATAGCTGTTGAACTCTGCTCCCGTGACGAGGAACACAAGCTGCGTTATCCCGTAGTATATTGCGATCGAGACTGCCATCAGCGCCAGGGCCTTTAACCCGAACAGAACTATCTGCACCGGTGAGCTGTCCTTATCTAGCGTGTCCTCTATCATCAGCAGCATATACAGACACGCCGCGACGGAGATATACGCCTGATATATCCCGAGCGCCGCAACAAGCAGCAGTATACTCAGCGGGAGCCGAAGCTTCCGGGCGAACCTGTATACATACACCGACCCGACCGTAAAGAGAAAGGCGAGGGCGTAGGCGCTGCTTGTGAACATGAAGCAGAACGTGCCCGTCACAGAGGGGAAAGCCAGCATCAGTGCGCCGAGCAGCGCCTGCAGCGGCTTTGACTGTATGCCGAGTATCCGCACGGTAAGGCAGACCGATATTGCCAGCAGTACCACGCTTATGATCCCGTATATCCATGGCATGGACCAGTCGGGGAACAGCACCTTCACAAGCTCCAGCCCCCAGCGGCCTGAGGTCACGGTCGCGCCCTTGCCGAAGAGGGACTCTATCTCGTCATGGTTGAGAAGCTTGTTTGTAAAGGCAAAGCCATGTGCCAGAAGCCCCGTGAGAAGCGCGGCGAGAAAGGGGGTCTTATTATTTTTGTACGCCATGCCGATGCCGAGCCAAAGCCGGTCGGTCAGCGCGGTCTTGTTTTCGTCCATAAAAGTACCTCCGCCGTCTCAGCGGTTTTCGATCCGATAGAAGAACCAGCCGAAGCCGAAAGCGGCCATCGGGATCATCAGCACAAAGTAGGGCAGGGCGTATTGGCTCTTCGCTTCGAACAGCAGGTGATAGAGAAGCCCGCCCAAAATTATCAGCGGCAGCAGGCTGCTCTCCATGTCGCGCCTGCGCCAAAGCTCAAACAGACTTAGCAGCATCCCGAAGAAAATAAGCTGCTGGAACTGGTTCATCACTCCGTTGAAGAACTGCTCGCCGCGTCCGCAGAACAGCTCGTATAAGCCGCCCTTTTCGCTGTAGCTCAGGTGCACCTGGTTTATCCAGACGCTCTCATAGGTCGGCTCGTTCCACTGCGTGCGCAGCTTTGTGGAGAAGAAGCGCAGCGCCTCGCCGGGGTCGGCGGCAAACTCGCCGCGGCGCTCGGAGATGACCTGCTTTGCGTGCTCAGCCGTCGCCTCCACGTCGTTTCCGCTGTGGGTGAAGAACTTTACGGTGTTGTCCTCCTTGTACCAGCCGGGGCCAGCGTGTCCCTCACTGAAGCCCATCGCCATCCATGCGATCATCGGTATGCCCTCGCCGAAGTCCTTTCCGGTGCGCGCCTCATAGAGGCTCTGCGGCACGCCCTTCAGGCCGAGCACGCACACCGCCGCCAGCGCGAAGCATATGAGCGACTTTACCGAGCGTGTGCGTATCACGTCGAACACCCATACTATCGCTATTGCCAGCGCGAAGATCAGCAGGTTCAGCTTCAGAACCACGGCAAGTGTCATTGCCGCGGCGAACACGAGAGCGTACTTAAGCCTTTTCCTGTTGAGGAATGCGAGGAACATCCATACCGCGACAGTCCCGCAGCTGAAAGCAGGGATGTTGCCGTAGAGAAAGGTGCAGCTCAGTACCGCCGGCAGGCAGAAGAACAGCAGCAGCGCCGTGAGCTTCTGTATGCGCATGCTTGAATACACATAGAGGGAGATGCGGATAAGCGCGTGGTAGCACAGCAGCAGCCACAGCAGGTTTACACCCTGAAGCGCAAGGCAATAATAGCCCTCGGGGAGCCCCGGGATGAGCGCTCCGGCCACGCGGAAGAATATCTCGGAGTATAACACGTAGCCCAGCTGGAACGGGAAGCGCACAAAGTAATTTTCCAGCGCCGAATAATCGCCGACGGCAGCTCTCTGCGCGGCGTATGTAACATAGAAGGAGTCGCTGTACCACGGCGCGCGCAGCTTGACAGAGGCGATGAAGGCCGCACCGAGTATAAAGGTCCAGCACAGCAGCGCTATCTCCAGCCGCCGCAGCTTTATCTCCTTGCCGTGCCTGTAGAAGATATACAGCGCTGCAAGGAAGATGAACACGAATATCAGATTCAGGAAAATATTGTCCGAGTATATCTCGGCGTACTCTCCCGACGGGTCATTGGTGCTTATATCCGTTGTCTGCACGAAGGCCGACCCTGTCAGATATATCATAAAAAGCATTGTCAGAATAAGTATGACTGCCGCGCCCAGCTTTTCAATGCGCAGCGTATATCTGTCCAGTCTCCCGTGCTTCACGTCCGGCCTCCTGTGTGTCTATATTTAAAAGGTAAAATAATTCTATCACATATAATGCGCCAATTCAATTTTTTTCTCCCCGGTTTACCAGGGAGAAAAATGTATCAAAATGAAAATACTATCCCTATTACAGCCGAGGCGAGGATAAAGACTATCGGGTGCAGCCCCTTTAGCTTCTTTATGCGGCGCGTTGCGGCGAGCAGCACCGCCGCGAGGACGAGCGCCTTGAAGTTTAACAGGTCCGGCAGTGCTCCGGTGCTCGCGTAAAGCTCGGTGTTGAACAGCGCGAGCTTTACCACCAGCACGCCTGCAGCTGCGATAAGCCCGACCGAGCATGGGCGCAGGCCGTAGAAACCAGCGTCGACATACTGGTTCTCGCGGAAGGCCTTGAGCACCCGCGCGATAAGCAGTATCACTATAACCGACGGCGTCACCAGTCCTACCGTTGCGACGATCGCGCCGGGTACGCCGCCGGTGACAAAGCCGACGTAGGTCGCCATATTGACGCCTATCGGCCCCGGAGTGGACTCCGATACCGCGACCATGTCCGCCAGCATGCTGTGCGTGAACCAGCCGGTCTTGTCGGAGATATCATACATAAAGGGGAGCGTTGCCATCCCGCCGCCGACGGCGAAGAGGCCCGTCTTGAAAAACTCCCAGAACAGACGCAGATAAAGACTCATTTCCCGCGCACCCCCGTTTTTGTGAATACTATGCCAGCTGCCGCGCACAGCACGACGAAGGCCACCGGCGAAATGTCAAGAAACACCGAGAGGATAAAAACCGCAAGAAACAGCACGAGCGTTGCCTTGTCGACGACCGCCTTTTTCCACAGCTTCATAACGGCGTTGAATATCAGCACGCATACGCATACGCGGATACCCGCAAACGCGCTCTTCACTGCCGGCACATCCGCAAAATTTGTGAGTATCCCGGCAATGGCGGTTATGATAACGAGGGACGGAAATATAACGCCCATCGTCGCGACTATCCCGCCGAGCACCCCATACAGCTTGTAGCCGATGAAGGTAGCGGTGTTCACGGCAATGACGCCCGGCGTGCACTGGGCGACGGCGTAGTAATCCATAAGCTCCTCATTGGTCGTCCAGCCGCGCTTGTCTATAAGCTCGCGCTCGAGGATCGGTATCATTGCGTAGCCTCCGCCGAAGGTCATCACTCCGATGCGGGCAAAGGCGATAAAAAGCTCCCAGTATTTTTTCATGTGCTCAGTTCCTTCTTGGGCAGTACGGCATCTGCTCTTGCCGCATTATGCCGTGCAGCCCTGATTATTTTTACATTCCAAAATATTTGCCGCCGCTGCCGGTACGCCCGGGCAGCGGCGGCATTGATCGTTTCTGTTATTTACTTTCCGAGTGCGTTTGCGTAATCGTAATACTTTGCTATGCGCTCTTCGCACTGCGCCATGTCGCTGCCCTTTACGAGCAGGTAGATCTTTATCTTCGGCTCCGTGCCTGAGGGACGGATGATAAAGGTGCAGCCGTCGGCCAGCTCAAAGTAAAGCACATTGGAACCGGAGAACGGTGTAGTGCCGACCTTGCCGAGACCCGCGACATAGATGCTGCCGTCGGAATAGTCTCTCATGCGCACGACCTCAACGCCGCTTATCTCCTCTGGCGGGTTGCTGCGCAGCTTAGCCATGAGCCCCTTCATCTTCTCAACGCCGTCCACGCCGGGCATGACGAGGTTGAGAGTATTTTCCTTGTAATAGCCGTACTTTTCGTACAGTGCTTTGAGCGCGTCGAGCAGAGTCATGCCGAGCTTGTGGTAATGCGCCGCCATCTCCGCGACCATCATCGATGCCGTGACCGCGTCCTTATCACGCACATAGTTGCCCATCATGTAGCCATAGCTCTCTTCAAAGGCAAAGATGTAATGATATGTTCCCGCAGCGTCCCAGTGGTTCACAAGCTCTGCCATGAACTTGAAGCCCGTGAAGGTGTCCTCAAAGTGCACGCCGTTCTTCTCGCAGATAGTCCTTGCCATCGAGGTGGAGACAATGCTTGCCATCGCACCGGGATTTTCTGGCATCGTGCCGGTGGCGCGGCGGGCGCTGATGACGTAGTCAAGCAGCAGGCAGCCGAGCTGGTTGCCGGTGATGACGCTGTATTTGCCGTCGGCTCCGCGCACCATCGTGCCTATACGGTCGGAGTCGGGGTCGGTGCCGATGATAAGGTCGCTGTTCACACGCTTTGCCAGATCGACCGCGAGATAGAAGCCCTCGGGATTCTCGGGGTTCGGGCTCTCGACGGTCGGGAAGCGCCCGTCGATGACCATCTGCTGCTCGACGGGGTAGAGGTGCTTTATGCCGAGACGGCGCAGTGCCTCGGGGACGAGCTTGTAGCCGCAGCCGTGGAACGGCGTGTATACAATGCGCAGGTCGTCCGCGACCTCTTTGACGACGTCCTTGTCGATCGCCTGAGTCATGACGTTTTCGAGGAAGAGCTCGTCGGTTTCGTGGCCGATGATCTCGATCTTGCCCTCGGCAACGGCCTCATCAAAGTCGCAGGTCTTGAAGCCCGTGAAGATGTCTATCGCTTCCATCTGCTTTGCAATGGCCTCGGCCTTGTGGGGCGGAAGCTGCGCGCCGTCGGACCAGTAGACCTTGTAGCCGTTATATTCCTTGGGGTTGTGGCTTGCCGTGATGTTGAGGCCGGCAGCCGTGCCGTAGTGCAGCACCGCGAAGCTCAGCTCAGGCGTCGGGCGCAGCGCGTCGAAGAAGCGGACGTGAATGCCGTTTGCCGCCATGACGCATGCCGCTTCCTTTGAAAACTCCACGCCGTTGAGACGGCAGTCGTGCGCGATGACTATGCCGCGGCTTTTGGCGTCCTCACCGTCGGCGAGGATGACGTTCGCGAATGCCTGGGTCGCGTGGCGGATTATGTGGATGTTCATGTTGTGCAGACCGAGCTTCATTGTGCCGCGCAGACCTGCCGTGCCGAATTCGAGCGGCGCATAGAAGCGGTTTTCTATCTCTTTCTCGTCACCGGCTATGGAATTGAGTTCCTTCCACTCTTCTTCGCTGAGTGCCGGGCTGTCCAGCCAGCGCTGGTATTCTTCCATGTAGGACTTTGACATAGCGGAATACTCCCTTCAGGTTTTCATTTGTTTTCCCGTTTTCTCCGGGGATATGGTTTTATTTTATCCGGCCCGTGCCGGTGTGTTTACTCTTCGGGGATCTCTGCCTCGCCGCTGATAAGCGCCTTGGCGTCCTCAAGCATGCTCTGCGGGACGAACACGTCTGTGCCCTGTCCGCTCATACCGAGCACAAGGCGGCCGAAATCTCCGTCGCCGGGATATATCTTCAGGCAGGGAATGCCGTAGGCTTCAAGCATGTTTATCGTCAGCTCGTCGCCCATATTGAGGTTTGCGCAGTTGCAGAGCCATGCCGGCTCCTCCGGCTCTCCGTTTTCATCCTTGGGCCAGCGCTCGTACAGCTCACCGCGTATGACACGCCCCCAGTTTTTCTTTTCTTCCATAAGTAATTCTCCATGATTATTTTATAACTAGCTGCAGTATAGCATCAAAGCCGTGCCGTTTCAAGCGTCATTCGTCAAAAAGCAGATCGCCGTAGCGCAGCTCGCCCGAGCATTTCGGGTAGGAGGACACGTCCCATCTGTAGCGTCCCCATGCCATCTCGTCGTTCATCAGGAAGCCCGCCTCGGCACCGTCCTCTATCGCGGCCGTGATGTCGACGTGGTAGTAGCTTCCGTCTATGCGCACGATGTTCCAGCAGTGTTCCGTCCAGTCCTCCTGGCCGTAGACGATGCGGCAGTCGACGCTCAGCTCGCGGCACAGCACGATGTATGCCAGCGCCGCACCCTCGCTGTTTGCCCGCCCGCCGACGAGTGCGGCGTAGGCGGTGTTGTCGCTTTTGTCCCCGGAGACGGCGCAGTGCTCCATCAGGTATTCGCACGCCGCGTAGGCAAGCTCCGCCTCGCTCATGCCGGAGGTGTCAAGCTCCGCAAAGGCGTCGATAGCCTGCAGCTGCGCCGTGCGCGCGTCAAGCTCCTCGCCTGTCATGCCGTAGTTTATGCTTATCTCATAGAGCCTCTGCGCTCCAGTGCCGCTGTACATGTTGACGCTCGCGAGCGGCTCCTTCGGCACGAGCGCGGGGTCCTCTCTGTATACGCGCGTGACTGCAGCGGCCATATCCTCGGCACTGTATGTGCTGCGGCTTATGAGCACTACGAGCTTTTTCTCACCTTCGGCCAGCGCCTCGCGTACGATTTCGTCAATGCCCGAGGAGAAGGCGAGGTGCCGTATGGTTCCTGCTGCCTCGCTCACGTCCGAATAGCTTATGTAGACGCTCGCCTCGTTTATCGTGACTATCTTGTTTATCTCGTACGCCATGTTCTCCACGCAGTATGCGCACAGCGCGTCCTGCGTGCGCACCTGCCAGCAGGCGCTCGCCATGTCCGCCGTGGTGTCCCCGTCGTAAGCCGCGTCAAAGACGATTGTCCCCTCGGTTTTGCCGGCATATGCCATTTTCAGCAGTGCCTGCTTGAGCGCGGAGAAGTTATTTACTGTGACCTTTCCGTCGGTGCTGCTCTCCTCCTGAGCAGAGGGGGTGTAGTCCTTGACGGAGACATATTCGTTATTCAGCAGGCTGCAGCCGCACAGCAGACCCATTGCCAGCAGCAGCGCCGCCAGCGCGCCAAGGCGCTTCATCATTTTCATTTCACCTCGGATATGCTTTCAAAGCCGTTGCCGAACACGTTTTTCGCGTCCGTCACGACGAAAAAGGCGTGCTCATCTATGCCCTTGACAAGGCGCTTGAGCTCGGCTATCTGCGGACGCTTTATGACGCACATGATAACGTCGTGCCGCTCACCGGAGTATGCGCCCGTTGCGTTGAGGAGCGTCACGCCGCGGTGCAGGTGGCCGGAGATTATCTCGCGGCTTATCTCATCGTTCTTCGTGCTGATTATATAGCAAACGCTCGAATTGTCTATGCCGTAGAGCACAAGGTCAATGACCCGCCCTGTGACGAACATGCAGATGATGGAGTACATCGCGCTCTCGTATTTGTTGAGTATCAGCGCGTAGGCCACGATTATCACCGCGTCGAGTATCAGTATCAGCGTCCCGAAGTTAATGTACGCGAAGCGCTGACGCATGAACTTTGCCACGATGTCGACCCCGCCGGTCGTCGCGCCGACGAAGTAGATTATCCCGAGTCCAGCGCCCTTTATCGTCCCGCCGATTATCGCGCCGAGCATCGGGTCGGTCGTCGCTACTATTCCGAACAGCGCAAACAGGTCAACGAAGGCGGAGCTTAACGCCATGCCGATAAACGAGCTGAACATGAAGCCCGCGCCGAAGTGCCGCCACGCGATCGCGAAGAGCGGGACGTTGAGGATTATCGTCATCGTACCGACAGGCAGCTTCGTAAGCTCGTTTATTATCATCGCTATACCGATGATGCCGCCGGAGGTTATCGAGTTCGGGTACATGAAGAACTGGAAGCCGACGGCGTACACTGCCGAGCCGAGAATTATCATGAGAAATTTCAGTGCAAGACCGAGAGTACCCTTCGGGGCCTTGTTCAGACTCATATGCTTCTCCTTTGTTTATCTTTATTCGTCCATGAGCGACAGCTGCTTTTCCGCTCTGTCCTCGCCCTTTATGAGCGCGCCCGCCGCCGGGATGCTGCGCACCCTGTATCGTGCGGTGTTCTGAATGTCGCTGTCCTTGAGCGGTATTGCCTTTTCGAGCACACGCTTTGCTTTCAGACTCATCACTGCCACGCCCTGCGTGCTGCGGCTGGTCTTGGGTTGGAGCTGCGCGGTGTTGAATATCATTGCCCGCCCGTCGCTTGAATAGCATGCGACGTCGAACTCATCGCCTATGAGCATCACGGCCTTCACCGGGCTCTTGTCCGAGCACGCGCCGACGAGCTTGCGCCGGTTCGTCTTTGTCTCGTAGGCCGACAGCTCAATGCGCGCGGCCTTGCCGTTTTCAAACATCAGCAGCAGGTGCTTCTTATAGTCGCCGGGGTCGATCATTGCTATGACGCTCTCGCCATCGTCCATCTTGAGCCGCGTCGGCAGATATATGCCGAGCACGGATGCTTTGCCATCCTCAAAGTCGGACACCCTCGCCTTGTACATCTGCTGCTTATCGGTGAGAAACAGCAGCTCCGCGCGGTTCGTGGACACAAAGCTCACCGCCAGCTCGTCCCCATCCTTGTACTTCTGCTCGCCGCTCATGCGCAGCGACTGCGCGGTTATCTTCTTGAAGTAGCCCTCGCGCGAGAGGAAGAGCGTCACGGCGTAGTCCTCGACCTGCTCGTCCTCGTCCGGCTCCTCAAGCTCGGACGCGTAGACGATGCCGGTCTTTCTCGGCGTGCCGTACTTCTTGGATATCGCTTTGAGCTCGTCGATGATGACCGCCTTGAGCTTGCGGCGGTTGTTGACGATCGACTCCAGTTCCTCAATGTCACGCTCCAGCTCCTCCGTCTCGGAGGTGCGCTTTAGGATGTATTCGCGGTTGATGTTGCGCAGCTTGATCTCCGCGACGAACTCCGCCTGCGTCTGGTCTATCCCGAAGCCCATCATCAGGTTCGGTACGACCTCGCTCTCGAGCTCGGTGTTGCGGATGATGTCTATCGCACGGTCGATGTCGAGCAGTATCCGCTCAAGACCCTTGAGCAGATGCAGCTTTTCCTTCTTCTTGCTGAGATCGAAGAACACGCGGCGGCGGATGCACTCGATGCGCCACGCCGTCCACTCCTCGAGAATCTCAACCACTCCCATTACGCGGGGATTGCCCGCGACGAGGATATTGAAGTTGCAGGGGAACGCGTCCTGAAGCGTCGTCATGCGGAAGAGCTTCTGCATGAGCTTGTCGGGGTCTGCTCCGCGCTTGAGGTCTATTGCCAGGCGCAGACCGCTCAGGTCGGTCTCGTCGCGCATGTCGTTTATCTCGCGTATCTTCCCCGCCTTTATAAGCTCCGCGACCTTGTCGATGATCGCTTCCGAGGTCGTGGTATACGGAATTTCGTATATCTCTATTATGTTCTCTTTCTGGATATAGCGCCAGCGCGCCCGCACCTTGAAGCTGCCGCGCCCCGTGCGGTAGATGTTCTCCATCTGTGCACGGTCATAGATGATCTCACCCCCGGTGGGGAAGTCCGGAGCCGGCATGGTCGAGAGCAGGTCATGCTCCGGATCACGCAGCCACGCGACCGTCGTGTCGCATACCTCGGCGAGGTTAAAGCCGCATATCTGGCTTGCCATCCCGACCGCAATGCCCATGTTCGCCGATACCAGCACGTTCGGAAACGCCGTCGGCAGAAGCGAGGGCTCTTTCATGCTCCCGTCGTAGTTGTCTACGAGGTCGACTGTGTCCTTGTCAATGTCGCGGAAAAGCTCTGCGCATATTGAAGAGAGCTTCGCCTCGGTGTAACGCGACGCCGCGTAGGACATGTCGCGCGAAAAGACCTTGCCGAAGTTTCCCTTGGAGTCGACAAACGGCGTCAGCAGCGCCTGATATCCCGCCGAAAGGCGTACCATCGTCTCGTATATTGCCGCGTCGCCGTGGGGGTTTAACCGCATCGTCTGGCCGACTATGTTCGCGCTCTTAGTGCGTGCGCCCGTCAGCAGCCCCATTTTGAACATTGTGTACAGCAGCTTTCTGTGCGAGGGCTTGAAGCCGTCTATCTCCGGTATCGCGCGTGAGACTATTACCGACATTGCGTATGGCATGTAGTTTGTCTCAAGCGTCTCGGTTATGGGCTGCTCCAGCACCTCGGCGCGCAGGCCGACGACGTTCGGGTTATTGTAGCTTTTCTTTTCCTGCGGTGTTTTCTTTGCCATTGCTTTACGCCCTTATCTCCGGCATGGAGCGCCGGGATTTAATACTTTGCCGCCTTGCTCTTCTTGACCTTCTGGCCGGTGGTGAGGCTGCGCTTGCAGCGCGGGCAGGCCTTTGCCGCGAGCAGACCGAAGAAGATGACCTTATTGCAGCTCGGGCAGCGGCAGAACTTGAAGATGACGTATATCGCGTAGACGAATACGAGCGTCGATGCAACGACGAAGATGAGCTGCAATGTGGGATTGCTCTGCGTGAGCAGGCCGAGCACGCACGCGACGGCCGCCGCGATGACGAGCTTCTTTACAAGGTCTCTGCCGTAGGTGAAGTTGTTTGTGTAAGTCGAGTAGTTTCTCATTCTCTATGTCTCCCCATGATTATGATATGTCCGCCAGATCCAGATACAGGTGTCCGAACTCGGCGATGTGATTCTTTCTGCCTTCAAGGTTGTCGCCCAGCAGCAGATCGAAGGTCTGCGCCATGCGCTCTATATCCTCCGGCATTACCTTTATGAGCCGGCGCGTCTTCGGGTTCATCGTGGTCATCCACATCATGTCCGGGTCGTTCTCGCCGAGACCCTTGCTGCGGCTGATGCTCGCCTTCGCGCCCTTGAGCGAGTCGATGATCTCCGCCTTCTCGCGCTCGGAGTATGCAAAATAGGTCTTGCCCTTGGACTCTATCTCGTACAGCGGGGACTCCGCAATGTACACATACCCCATGTTTATGAGCGTCGGCACGAGCCGGTAGAGCATCGTGAGTATAAGCGTGCGTATCTGAAAGCCGTCGACGTCCGCATCGGTGCAGATGATTACCTTGTTCCAGCGCAGGTTATTGAGGTCGAAGCTTGACAGATCCTTTACGTGCTTGTCCTTGACCTCGACCCCGCAGCCGAGCACCTTCATAAGGTCGGTGATGACGTCGCTTTTGAATATCCTCACATAGTCCGCTTTCAGGCAGTTGAGTATCTTTCCGCGCACCGGCATGATCCCCTGGAACTCTGCGTCGCGCGAGAGCTTGCACGCGCCGAGTGCGGAGTCGCCCTCCACGATGTATATCTCGCGCTGCTCCGGATCGCGGCTGCGGCAGTCGACGAACTTCTGTACGCGGTTCGCGATGTCGATGCTGCCGGAAAGCTTCTTCTTCATGCCCTGCCGCGCGCGCTCCGCCGTCTCGCGGCTGCGCTTGTTTATCAGCACCTGGTCGGCTATCCTGTCGGCCTCGGGTTTGTTCTCAATGAAGTACACCTCGAGCTGCGCCTTGAAAAATTCAGTCATCGAGGTCTGTATGAAGCGGTTGTTTATCGCTTTTTTCGTCTGGTTTTCGTAAGAGGTCTGCGTCGAGAAGCAGTTCGTCACGAGTATCAGGCAGTCCTGCACGTCCTGAAACTTTATCGCGGACTCGTTCTTCTGGTATTTGCCGGACTGCTTTATATACGCGTCTATCGCCGAGGTAAAGGCGAGCTTCACAGCCTTATCCGGTGCGCCGCCGTTTTCCAGCCATGAGGAGTTGTGGTAGTATTCCAAGGCGCTTGTCTTGTTCGAGAAACAGAACGCCGCGGAAATCTTGACCTTATAGTCGCCCTTGTCCTCGCGGTCACGTCCCTTCCGTTCTGCGGAAATGAACTCCGGTTCCGTGAACGCAGCGCCGCCCGCCAGCTCCTTTACATAGTCGACTATGCCGTTTTCGTAGCAGTAGTCGCGCGTCTCGAATCCCGCGTCCTTTTCTATGCGCAGCCGGAATGTTACCCCAGCGTTCACGACCGCCTGCCTGTGCAGCATGTCGTCGAAGTATTCCTCAGGGATGTCGATATCCGTGAACACCTCGACGTCCGGCCGCCAGCGTATCGTCGTGCCGGTTTTCTTCCGGTCAGCGGGCTCTGTTGTTAGCTCCTTGCCCTTCTTGCCGACTACCTCGCCCTTCTTAAAGTGCAGGGAATATTTGTTCCCGTCGCGCCAGACCGTCACGTCCATGTATTCGGATGCGTACTGCGTCGCGCAGGAGCCGAGGCCGTTGAGGCCGAGGGAGTATTCATAGTCGCCGCCCGCGTCGTTTTTGTACTTGCCGCCGGCGTACAGCTCGCAGAATACCAGCTCCCAGTTGTATCGCTTCTCGTTCGGGTTCCAGTCGAGCGGGCAGCCGCGTCCGAAGTCTGCTACCTCTATGGACTTGTCCTTAAAATACGTGAGAGTGATAAGATTGCCGTAGCCTTCTCTCGCCTCGTCGATAGCGTTTGAGAGAATTTCAAATACGGCATGCTCGCAGCCGTCCAGCCCGTCTGAGCCGAATATGACTCCCGGGCGTTTTCTTACTCTGTCTGCGCCCTTGAGCTGGGATATGCTGTCGTTTCCGTATTGCGGTGATGTGCTGCTCATAAATGCTTGACCTTTCGGGTACGCGCGCGGTATCCGCAGCGTACAATAACAATATGATAAACCTACGGGCACATGCCCTCTATTTTAACTCATATAGTATAACACATTTCCAACATTTTTCAAGCGAAACGCGTGCCGAAAAAGGATGAACGGAAGCGCAAAAGGCGGACTGCTGATGCAGCCCGCCCCGCGCCGGATATTTTCTTTTTACGGGAAAACTCTCCGCACGCTTGACATTTTCCCGTTTTGGATGTATCCATATATTAAACAATATACAGTCATATATCCTGCGGCTTTCTCTGTCTGTTCCGCCGGGAATCTGTCTGCTTCTATTATCTCCGATGCGCACCGCGTATACTCATACAAAAAATGGAACTGAAAGGGTCATGGTATAAATATGGAAACAGCCTCTCTTATCTTCACGGCTATCGCGCTTGTGCTGTCTGTCGTCGTTGTCATAAAGCTGCTTGCCGCGCCCGTGAAGCTCGTGCTCAAAATTCTTATAAACGCCGTTTCTGGGTTCCTGCTTCTTATTATTGCCAATTTCATAAGCGGCTTTTTTGATTTTTCGCTGCCTATGAGCTTTCTCAACTGCCTTATCTCCGGTGTGTTCGGTATCCCCGGTGTCGCGTTTCTGATCGTTCTCAAGCTGTTCTTCTAAAACAAAACCACACCGATCATATATGCCGTCACCGCGGCGATGCTCGCGCTTATCAGGCACCCTGTCAAATGCAGGGTGCCTTTTATTTTACTCCCCGCCAGTACCGCCAGCGTCTGGAAGTGTACCGACAGCCCGCCCCAGCCGAGTACGCCCGCAGCGAGAGCGAGGTTATGCGGCGTGAGATCAAGCCCCGCCATTGCTCCCGCGGCGCTGCCTAACTCCAATATGCCTGTCAGCAGCGTGCGGGAAAAGTGCAGCTCCCAGCCGAGATGAGATGACAGAAAACCGCAGGCGAGGGAGAACAGCCCTTTTGCATCGAGTAAGCCTACTATTACCGAGAAGCACAGCACAAATCCACATACGTTCAGTATGGATGCTACCGCCTGCTTCACCGCCTCCGGCAGCACCGCGCCCGTGTCAACGCTCTCCAGCAGCACCGGCTGCGTTTCGTCGCAGAAGCTGCGGTTTCTGAAGAATAGCCCCGTCACGAGCGCCGAGAAAATATGTACCGCGTAGAGCAGCAGCCCGGCCTTTACCGAGCCGAACACCCCGCTGCCCACAGCACCTATGATGAATGCGGGGCCGGAGTTATTGCAGAAGCCGAGAAGCCGCTCTCCCTCGCTTGCCGTTATGGAGCCCTGCTGCTCCATGTCTGCGATGTACGCCGCACCGAGCGGGTAGCCGCCCGTCAGGCCTATGAGCAGTGCCGAAGCACCTGCCCCGCTTATCCCGTAAAGCCTCGATGCAAACGGTGCAAAGACCTTTCCCAATATCCCCGGCAGCCCAAGCCTGTTGAGGAGTATCGACAGCACAAAGAACGGGAACAGCGCCGGTATTATCATCTTCCCGCACAGCTCCAATGCATTGAGACAGGCTGCTGCCGCCTCCTTTGCCGAGAATATCAGCGCACCCATCGCGCACAGCGCCGCCGTTACCGCAAGCCTTCTGTTCATTGCGTCATCCCTCCCTTGTCCATGTATCATGCTATGAATCGCGGCATAGATTTATACAGATCGGATAGGAGGTGCTGCCCGTGAAAAAGCTGCGGGAGCTTCCGTATGAGCTGGCAGATAAGCTGGAGCTGCCGGAGGATGTGCTGCTCGGCTCCGGTAAGCTGACCGTGACGGGCGGCAGGAACGCCGCTATAGAAAATCACCGCGGCGTCCTTGAGTATACTGCCGAGCGTATCGTCGTCGCCGTGCCGCGCGGCAAAGTCTGCCTTGACGGCACGGGGCTGCGTCTGAAGGCCATGAATAAGAATGAGCTGCTGGTGAGCGGACATATCAGGAATATTGAGTGGGGTTAGCTTATGAACAGGATCGTTGAGCAAATAAAGGGGTGCGTCAGGGTGGAGGTGTTCGGTGCGTTTCCCGAGAGCCTTCTCAATGCTTCCGCCCTGAGCGCTTTGGAGCTGTGGGAGCTTGAGTGCGTCAATGAGAACACCCTGCGCTTCAATGCCCATGAGGGCGACCTTGCAAAGCTGCGCGAGCTTGCGCGCGCCTGCTCCTGCGAGATGACCGTAATAGAGAGCTGCGGCGGCAGCGAGAACCGGCGCTTTGCGCGGCGGCGCGTGTGGCTGCTCGTCACGGCTACCGTGCTTGCGGCGGTCTTTCTTGCCTCCACGCTCTTTGTCTGGGATATCGACGTGCGCGGCAATAAGCGTCTGAGCCGCGCGGAGATAATGCGCGCGCTTGAGGACTGCGGCCTCGGCTGCGGCAGCTTCTGGCCGTCACTTTCCTCGGATATGATCAGGAGCAAAATGCTCCTGCGCCTGCCGCAGCTCGGGTGGATGAGCGTCAATGTCTGCTCCTCCCGCGCCATCGTCCTCATCGAAGAGCGTGAGGAGAAGCCCGTTATTTATAACGAAGCGGGCGCTGCGGACATTGCTGCCTCCAAACCCGGTATCATCCGCCGCGTTTCCGTCCTTCGCGGCAAGGCACTTGTCGAGCCGGGGCAGGCCGTAACTGAGGGGGAAACGCTTGTCACCGGCAGCTTGGAGAGCCTCGCCGGAGAACTGCGCACGGTCTATGCGAGAGCCACCGTCATGGCCGATACATGGGCGGAGCTCAACGCCGTATGCCCCGGGACGGGGCAGCTCAAGCAGCCAAAGGGCGTCACGCGCAGCCGCTTTGCGATTATTTTTGGAAAAAGGCGCGTAAATTTATATTTAAGCAGTGGAAAAGCTATTGACGGATGTGATAAAATCATTGCAGAATATACACTTGGGGCAGAGGGGCTTTTTGCCCTGCCGCTGCGCATTATGAAGGAGAGCTATGTTCCTTATGAGCTTTCGGAGGGAACGGGGTATGACGCGGAAGCTATGAAGCTGCATCTCTCCGCGCTCTTGAGTGTAGGGACGGATGGACAGATGCTCCAGCAGAGCTTCACCGAAGCCAACGCTGATGGCCTGTTCGTTGTTACACTCCGCGCGCACTGTCTCGAAAATATAGCCGTTGACCGTAACCGTAATTATGAAGAAGCGGAATGAAAGGAAAAAGATGATAGACAAAACTATAGAAGTCGAAAGAATGGAGCATGTCATCAGCGTGTTCGGTTCCTTTGACCAGAACCTGCGCATTATTGAAAACGAACTGAGCGTCAAGGTGCTTGACCGTGATAATATGATCCATATCTGCGGCGAGGAGGAGAGCGTCATGCTCGCTGAAAAGGCCATCAACGGCCTTCTCACCCTTGCTGCAAAGGGTGAGAGTATCGATGCACAGAACGTCCGTTATATCCTCAAGCTCGTCTCCGAGGGGAAGGAGACGAAGATAAACGAGCTTGCCGGGGACGTCGTCTGCATCACCGCCAAGGGTAAGCCCATCAAGCCCAAGACGCTTGGCCAGAAGGCGTACTGCGATGCTATCGCGAAAAACACCATCACCCTCGGCATCGGCCCTGCCGGTACCGGCAAGACCTATCTTGCCGTTGCCGCCGCCGTTGCGGCTTTCCGCGCCGAGGAGGTCAACCGCATCATCCTTACCCGTCCCGCCGTCGAAGCGGGAGAGCGCCTCGGTTTCCTGCCAGGCGACCTTCAGAGTAAGGTAGACCCGTACCTGCGCCCGCTGTATGACGCGCTGTTTGATATGCTCGGCGCCGATACCTATCAAAAATATCTTGAGCGCGGCAATATCGAGGTCGCACCTCTTGCCTATATGCGCGGCAGAACTCTGGACGACAGCTTCATCATTCTCGATGAAGCACAGAACACCTCCCGTGAGCAGATGAAAATGTTCCTCACCCGTATCGGCTTCGGCTCCAAGGTCGTCATCACCGGTGACATTACGCAGATAGATCTGCCCGAGGATAAGACCAGCGGCCTTAAGGTCGCCATGAAGGTGCTTGACGGTATTGAGGATATCGCCATCTGCCAGCTCACCGGGTCGGACGTTGTCCGGCACCGCCTTGTCCAGAAAATCATCGAAGCCTATGAAGTGTACGATAAGAATAACCCGGCAGAGCCGCCTGTCAAAAAGCTGCCGCCGAAAAAATTCAAGAGGAGTTGAGCCGGAACATGGAGCATGAAATTTACGTGAGCCGCGAGGTGGCCAGCCTTGGTCATAATGAGTCAGCCGGCTATATCAAAAAGGCAGTAAATATGGCGCTTGACGCCGAGGGCGTGGACGTGCCTTGTGTCGTCAGCGTTATGTTAACTGACGACGACGGAATCCACGCCGTGAACAAGGAGTTCCGGGATGTTGACCGTGCCACGGATGTTCTCAGCTTCCCGCAGAATGAGCTTGAGCCGGGACATTTTGACGCCGAAATTTGCGAGCGTGACCCGGAGACGGGACATGTTCTCCTCGGCGATATGATGATCTCTGTGCCCCGCTGCGAGGCTCAGGGCGAGGAATTCGGCCACGGGTATAAAAGAGAGCTCATGTACCTCACGGTACACTCGATCCTCCACCTGCTGGGCTATGACCATGTGGACGAGGGCGAGATGAAAAAACAGATGAGAGCCCGCGAAAAGTTCATCATGGGCGATGATATGGATTGAAACAATAGATTAAATCAATAGAAATACGGGAGAAAAATACATGACTAAATCAGCGATGATAACAATATGCGGCAGGCCGAACGTCGGCAAATCAACACTTACCAACGCCCTTGTCGGCGAGAAGATAGCCATCGTCTCCAATAAGCCGCAGACTACCCGAAACAGGATCACCGCCATTGTCGAGCGCGGCGAGACTCAGTTCGTGCTCATGGACACTCCGGGCTTTCACAAGCCGCGCACAAGGCTTGGCGACTATATGGTGAATGTCGTCCGTGAGAGCGTCGCGGATGTTGACTGCGTGCTCCTTCTTGTCGAGCCCGTCGGGTCGATCGGCCCGCAGGAACAGGCGCTTATCGAGCGTCTGCGCCAGACCGGCGCACCGGCTGTGCTCGTCATCAATAAGATAGACACTGTGGACAAGTCCAAGCTCCTTGAGGTCATGGCAGTCTACAGCGCAGCATATGACTTTGACAGCATTATCCCCATCTCCGCAAGGACCGGCGAGGGACTTGATGAGCTTCTCGCCGAGCTTGATAAATACGCCGTCGAAGGGCCGCATCTCTTCCCGGACGATATGATAACCGATCAGCCGGAGCGCCAGATATGCGCGGAGCTCGTGCGCGAGAAGCTGCTCAAGTGCCTTGATAAGGAGATACCGCACGGGACGGCTGTCGAGGTCACGAAGTTCTCCGAGCGCGAGAACGGCATAATCGATCTGGAAGTGACGATATACTGTGAAAAGGACAGCCATAAGGGCATTATCATCGGTAAAAAGGGCGCGATGCTTAAGAAGATAGGCGAGCTCGCCCGCGAGGATATCGAGGACTTTATGGGCACGAAGGTCTATCTCCAGACTTGGGTCAAGGTCAAGGAAAACTGGCGCGATTCCATGGCGTCCCTGCGCAACTTCGGCTTTACTCAGGATAACTAATTTTTCCCACATGTATTCCATGAGCCTTTGCAGATAATAAATGCAGAGGTGATTTGAATGAGCGCTGACCCTATATGGAAGGCATTCGCGGAATCGGGCGACCCGCTGTATTATCTGCTGTATAAGACTGTCTGTATGGACACTGCGGCGGATAAAAAGCGGAGCGGGACGAAGCTGGAAAACAAGGATACGGGTCAGCAGACCCGGACTCTCGGATGATTGGTGTACATAGATGTTCAAAACGGTGAACGCCCTCGTATTGAGGGAAGTGAGGTATAAGGAAGCTGACCGGATACTCACCCTGCTTACGGATACAGACGGGAAGATAACCGTCAAGGCGCGCGGAGCCTTGAGAAAAAGCAGCAAGACCGCTGCCGCAACGCAGCAGCTGACCTATTCGGAAATGACGCTTTTCGGCAATTTAGGCCGCTGGACGGTGAACGAAGCTGTTGTGAAAGAAGGCTTTGACGGCCTGCGCGCGGATATCGGGAGCTTTGCACTGGGCTGCTATTTTGCCGAGTGCGTCGACGTATTGAGCGTTGAGGATCAACCGGACGCTCCGCTGATGCAGCTTGCGCTCAACTGCCTTTATGCGTTAAGCCGGGGAATGTATGCATCTGAGCATATCAAGGCGGCTTTTGAGCTGCGCCTGATGTGCCTTGCGGGCTATACGCCGGAGCTTTCGCACTGTGCGGTGTGCGGCAATGAAGAGCCGGGTGACCCGGTACTTATGCTTGAGCGCGGTTGTGTGTGCTGCCGCCGCTGTGCCGCCGGTGCGGGGCAGACGGTGAAGCTCGATGCGGCGTCTTTAAACGCGATGCGGCATATCTGCTCGGTGTCCCCAAAGCAAATACTGTCCTTTTCTCTTGAAGGAGAAGGAGCAAAGCGCCTGTCTGCCGCGGCGGAGGAGTATCTGCTGCTGCACGCAGAGCGCCGCTTCCCGACGCTCGATTACTGGAAAAACGTGAAAATTTAGCAGAATAGAATATTATATAGGACAAGATATGAGTTTTTTTGAAAAATCACTTACAACGCTTGAACTGCCGGCAGTTTTGACTATGCTTGCTGCCGAGGCTGTGGGCGATACGGCAAAGGAGCGCGCGCTTGCGCTCGCGCCGTCCACGGATGAGGCCGAGGTGCGGCACAGGATAGAGGAGACGACGGCGGCGAAAACCATGATGGTCGTGCGCGGCAGTCCGTCATTTTACGGGGTGAAGGATGTGCGAGCCTCGCTTGCGAGAGCCGACCTCGGCGGTGCGCTCAACACACGCGAACTGCTCGACATTGTGGGAGTGCTGCAATGCGCCCGCCTTGTGCGCGGCTACATCGCGGATGACAGCGTCGGCAAAACGCCGATAGACTACCTGTTCTACGCGCTGCGCACGAATAAATTCCTTGAGGAGAAAATAACCGGCTCCATAGTCGGCGAGGATGAGATAGCCGACGCCGCGTCACCCGAGCTTGCGACGATACGGCGGCAGATGCGCGCCGCGGCGTCAAGGGCGAGGGAAGCGCTGCAGAAGATTATTTCCTCCCCGAGCTACGCCAAGGCTTTGCAGGAGCCGATAATCACGATGCGCTCCGACCGCTATGTCGTGCCGGTGAAGGCAGAGTTCAAGGGCTCCGTGCCGGGGCTGGTGCATGACATTTCCTCCTCCGGGGCGACGCTTTTCATCGAGCCGATGGGCGCGGTCAAGGCGAATAACGAGCTGCGTGAGCTTGCCGCGAAGGAGAAGGCGGAGATAGACCGCATCCTTGCCGAGCTCTCCGCGGACTGCGCAGAGCACCGGGACGATATAAGCTCGGACTATGACGTGCTTGTCAGACTCGACCTGATATTTGCCAAGGCCAAGCTCTCCTATAAGCTCAACTGCCAGCAGGCGGCGATGGACGAGCGGGCAATAGTACTGCGCCACGCGCGGCACCCACTGCTCGACCAGAGCAAGGCCGTGCCGATAGACGTGGAGCTGGGAGACAGCTTTGATACGCTCGTTATCACAGGCCCGAACACCGGCGGCAAGACCGTCTCGATAAAGACGATAGGTCTGCTTGCGGCGATGAACCAGTGCGGCCTGCATATCCCGGCGGACGACGGCAGCCGACTGCCCGTGTTCGCGCACATACTGGCCGACATAGGCGACGAGCAGAGCATTGAGCAGAGCCTGTCGACCTTCTCGGCACACATGTGCAACATAGTTAACATAATATCCGAATGCGACGACAGATCGCTGATACTCTTTGACGAACTCGGCGCGGGTACCGACCCGACGGAGGGCGCAGCGCTGGCCATCGCGGTAATTGAGCACGTGAGAAAATGCGGCGCGATCGTCGCGGCGACGACGCACTACGCTGAACTTAAGGTCTACGCGACGAATGAGGCAGGGGTGCAGAACGCCTCCTGCGAATTTGACGTCGACTCCCTGCGCCCGACCTATCATCTGCTGGTCGGTATACCCGGAAAGTCAAACGCCTTTGCGATATCAAAGCGTCTCGGCCTGAGCGATGAGATAATCGAGGACGCAAAAAATCGCGTCAGTACTGAGAGCGCGAGCTTTGAAGCGACGATAGAAAAGCTTGAGCAGACGCGGCTGCTGCTGGAAAAGGACAGAAACGAAGCGGCGCTGAAGCTGCGCGAAGCGCAGGAGAACGCGAAGAAGGCGGCGTTCCTCAAGGCGGAGCTCGAGGTGCGGCTTGACAAGGCCGACCTCAAATCCCGCCGGGAAGCGGAGCGCATCATTGCCGACGCGCGCGCAACTGCCGAGCAGGTGTTCGCGGAGCTTGACGAAATGCGCAAAGCAGCGGACAAGGATCAGGATGCGCAGCGCGTTAACGAGGCGCGCGCCCAGCTGCGCCGCCAGCTCAACCTCTCCGAACAGGCCCTGCAGAAGGAACTCACGGACGACGAGGCAGACAAGGTGTCTGCCCGCCCGGTGAAGGTCGGGGACGTGGTAAAGATAAAGTCCATGGGCGTCAAGGCGACAGTCATTTCCAAATCGCCTGACGGTGTATTGAGCCTGCGCGCGGGAATAATGAATGTGAGCGCGAAGGAGGACGAGGTGCTGCTGCTCGAAGGAGAGAAAGCCCCCGAGGCAAGGAGCAGCGCCGCAAGGAGCAGCTCACAGCTCAGAAACGTCAGCGTCGCAAGCGAGATAGACCTGCGAGGCATGGAGACGATAGAGGGCGTGCTTGCGGCGGAAAGATACATTGACAGCGCCGTCATGGGTAAGCTCAAGACTGTCACGATCATTCACGGCAAGGGAACGGGAGCGCTCCGCGCCGCCGTGCAGCAGATGCTCAAGAAGAACAAAAGCGTCAAATCCTTCCGGTTGGGGAGATTCGGCGAGGGCGAAGCGGGCGTGACTGTTGTCGAACTGAAATAAAATCCGTCGACGCATTTGTTAAGAAATGTGAAAAACAACGAAACGGACGAAAGCTGTTGACGATTGGCTTAAAATTTGATAAACTGTCAGCACAGTCTTGTATTAGTATAAGGAGTGGCAAGTATGATAACCAAAGAAGTAGTCATTAACAATCAGGTAGGTCTTCATGCCAGACCCGCGACTTTCTTCATTCAGAAAGCCAATGAATTCAAGAGCAGCATTTGGGTTGAAAAGGAAGACAGACGTGTCAACGCGAAGAGCCTTCTCGGCGTTCTCTCTCTCGGGATCGTCAAGGGCACTGCGATAACCATCATTGCCGACGGCGCTGACGAGGAAGCGGCTATCGCCACCCTGTCGGAGCTGATCGATTCTGACTTTTCAGAGTAATCAGAGATAAAAAGGCGGAGGCGTGTGTACTTG
>CAKTPC010000014.1 GCA_934590505.1 uncultured Oscillospiraceae bacterium | reverse complement strand
TGCTTATAGCCTTCAGTGCCCAATGCGCCCATAGCTGCGAGTTTAAATTTATTAAATCGTGTGTTCAGGTTTGTATAGGCCACGGTAATGCTTTTTATTCTCTGTTTACTAATTTTGTTAGCCGCTGCCATAGTTCCAATAGTAAGCATGGCTGATGCTATCGCCGGAATATAATTGATGGCAACCTCTTTCCATTCCTCTTTCTCAAATTCCGAAACATCTGAACCAAGTGTTTTTATTGTCTCATGCGCAGCTTTTGCTGAGAAATACCCAGTCGCGAATACGCCCAGCGCACTAACACCTGTCAAAATTGTAGGAAGATTCTTTGAAACTGTACGTGCAATTTTGTAAAATGACTTTTGTAAATTCATGCTTTCTCCTTTCAAGATAAAAAAGAAAGAAGCCCTTGTTAGAGCTTCTTTGATTTACCTATTTAGTTTTCAGATTGCTACTCTCCTTTTTAATATAGGTTTCATTATAGAGAGTGCAATTCTTGCGATTCAGTCGTCCATAGCAGGACAACCATCTTTGCATGCCGGATAACAATCCGAGTCGCATGCTTGGCATTCTATAGGTCTATCATCCATGTCTATTATATCGTCCTCATATTCAGATTCTTGATGAATTGTCCGGGTTTCATCACCATAGGTTATAAACGCTTTATTGCCACACTCAGGGCAATACCAAAAATCAGCGCTGTAATCTTCCATTTCTTCGCCGCAAACATCACAAATAGGGTTTCCGTTTTCAGATATCGAACTACTCATGGCATAATCCTCCTAAAGCCGCTTCACTTTTATTAATATAAACGTTAAACTGGAGATTTGTCAAATGTCGTTTCCCATTTTTCTTTCTTTAATGGTTTGATTCTGAGTGACCACATTATTTGTCGGATGGTTACAGTTGGATAAAGCCCGTTTATCGGAGTCGCTGCCAAACGATTAAAATATTCATCAAATCCTGGATGCAAATATAATTCGTCAGTCAGCCATGGGTCTATTTCGCTCCACCATGTTTTTTTCGTCTCTTGGTCATATCTCTGCTGTATGACAGCAAGTCCAACACCGTTCCTCATATACAATGTACAATTATTATATGCTGGATGGTTGCATTTGTATGTCTGACCGTAAAGATTGAAATATAAAGTTGTTTTCTCATGATGATAGCGCATACTAAATCTCTCCGAAAAAGATAAGGAGCCGTGTTGTTTTTACGACTCCTTATTGACCCTCTTTAGAGTTTTGGTTTACCGATGAAACCAAATGCTTTAGAGCGAATCGTCCCTGTCTGCTCAAAAGTCATTATCTGTCCAAGCCATATGCCATACGCAAGCAGCGTAAGAGCTGTTTTACCTATGTCTCCAATTGATCGGAATATAGTCTGCTTCGTTTCTTCTTTCTTAAGCGCTGCCTCATAGTCCAGTTTCTCACTGTCTGCACCGCGCTGCATTGCCTTAGAATTAGAATCCTCGGCTATCCTCTCTTCCGCAATTTTCAGATCATAAAGTTTGCAAATATCACTTACCTGCTTGCTATACAACTCATCTTTTGGATCGTCAAGACTTTCTAAAGACCTCTTTATCGCGTCTTCAAGCAATTTCTTGTTTTCGTCTTCCATGATTTTTCTCCTTTCAAAAATGGGTTCATTAAAAGGACTGTAAATTTTGCGAAATACTACTGTCGTTCTATCCTTAAAACAAAATAATCATTTTTGAGAAGACTTTCCGGTTTTGCTGTCAGCTCAAAAAGTGTTGTTATCTCATCATCTGAGGTCTTTCTTACTGTTAGCGTGCCATCCCTGCGATTGCTCATGTAAACAGCATGAGACGCCCACCCGACAATGAAAGTGATTATCATACCAGCTACGTACATAAAAATGTCTGTCATTACTGTTTCTCCTTTTTATAAAAATAGCACACAGATTCGTCACCCGTGTGCTTAAATCACAAAATATTTTTAACTGAAATATGGAATAAAGTATTCATCATTAGAATCCCAAGAATTTCTGAAATATAGCCCCGCATAATCTACTCGCATATAAACCATATCACCATTGATAGGAGATATCCGGGGTTCCTTTATTGAATTTCTGAAATTCTTAGCAAGTTTGTAGGTCTCCTCGGTGTAAGTACTATCGTTCGTATATCCTTGCCACTGATTCTTTTCTGTGCAAACTCCTTCGATTGTGTTCGGGAACCCAGAGGTCTTCGTACGATTCACAATGCACTCCATAATTGCCCGTTTACAATTATCATCGGAATTAGGAGCAACTGCATCCGCAATCGTCGCAAGACATTTTGCATCGGTTATTGGCTGCGTCTTTTCTTTGAGAATTTCCGGATTTTCTCTGTACACGTCAACCATATTTATCATCTCGGCAACAGGTTCTTCCTCCACTATCGGAGCATCATCTGCCAATGCCATTGAGTTGAGGAAGAGAAAACTAAATATAGCGGCTACTATAACACAAATTCTTTTCATTTCTATCTCCTTAAATAAAATAAGAGAGAAGTCTTTTAAAGTGAACTGCACCCCACTTGTTAGACAGTATGATATACTATCTAACAAGTGGGGTGTTTTGCTATGCCAAAAGGAGTACCAAACAAACGATATACGCCGGAATTCAAAAAATTGGTGATTGAAACCATGCAGGAAGAGAAATTGAGTTACAGCGAAACCTGCCGTAGATTTGAGGTAAACAGCAGAGATCGAATCAAATCATGGGAGCGAATCTACCTGGAGGAAGGACCGGAAGGCTTTGCCGTTGAACGGCGCGGCCGCAGCAGTAAGGGCCGTCCGCCAAAGCGGCTGCCGAAGGAGGTAACGGAAGATCTGCTGGCAGAGGTTCAGCGACTGCGTGCGGAGAACGATTACCTAAAAAACTTGCAAGCCTTGGTTTTGGAAGACGAGCGACGCCAGCGCAGAAAACGCAGGTAGTTCAAAAGCTGAGGCAAAGACATTCTCTGGATATTCTTCTCTCAATCGCTCAACTTCCCCGTGCCACTTTCTACTATCATCTGAAGCGGATGAACAGTTCAGATAAGTATAAAGCTGCCAAAGCGGAGATCACGGCCATTTACCATGAAAACAAAGGAAGATACGGCTATCGCCGCATTACAGCAGAACTTCACAAGCGCAATTTCCTCCTGAACCACAAGACTGTCCAGCGGCTTATGAAGGAGCTGGGCTTAGTTTGCCATGTCAGGATTAAGAAGTATCGTTCTTACAAGGGTGAAGTTGGCAAAATTGCGCCAAATCTGTTAAACCGGGACTTCCGCGCCGAAAAGCCAAACCAGAAGTGGGTCACCGATGTGACAGAGTTCAGTTTGTTTGGCGAGAAACTGTATCTGTCTCCAATTCTCGATCTGCACAGCAGCGATCTGGTCAGCTATACCATATCGGATCGCCCTGTGCTCAGCATGGTGACAACTATGCTGAACGAGGCATTTGCAAAAATTCCGGACGGAACAAACCTCATTCTCCATTCTGATCAGGGCTGGCAGTACCAACATAAACAGTATCAACGGATGCTCCGAGAGAAAGGCATCCGGCAGAGCATGAGCCGGAAAGGGAACTGTCTGGACAATGCTGTGATAGAAAATTTCTTTGGGCTGCTCAAGAGCGAACTGCTGTACTTGCAGGAATTTCAGTCCATGGAACACTTCAAGCAGGAACTCGTTGCATATCTGGATTACTACAACAACCGCAGGATCAAGGCAAAACTGAAGGGCTTGCCGCCTGCAATTCACAGGCAACAAGCCCTTTCGGCTGCTTGAACAATTTCTACTTCAAAATATTGTCTAACTTTTCGGGGTCACTTCAAAGACCTCTCTCATAATTTCTTATCTTTTTTGAGCCAGTAACCAGAAGAATCTTCTGTAGACCTCGTAAAAGGCATCTCGACTGAATGGTATCTGCATTCTTGTCTTAAGATATTGATATGTAGCTACACCAGTCACAACAAGTAAGACATACTGCCCAATCTCGCCATCTGCTTCTTTAGCAGTGCTTTCCACAAGCTCCATTTTATCTGAAAGATCACTGATCTTTATGGCGATAGCTTCAGTCGGATTCGCTATATTGCTCTGACTCACATGCTCTTTAAGCTGGTAGTCTCTGGACTGATTGATTAAGCGAGTCCTCTCTTTTCGCCAACTTGGATACTGTAGGCAAAAGTGCTTGAGTTCATAATACTTCTCTTTCTCGATAGAATAAGGATTACGGCTGGAGATCTCTGGACGAATGTCAGTGCTCATTTGTTATCGTTCCCTTCCCATAAATATCCTGTCTCTTCGTACAGGCGTCTTGGTGATACAAAATAAGTTATTCTTCCAAGTTTTTCCTTTTGCTCAGATATATCTGTTACTAATTGACCGTGTCTCGTTGCGGTTCCTATTGGAAGCCATCCTCCTATTATACCTGCTCGCACCCAATTAGGGTCTTTACCATAAACCTTAGCTACAATTGAAATAGGAACCGATCCCATCGGAAATTTTACTTCGTTATTTTCAATCATATTCTGCTCCTATTTTGAACTAATTTTGCCTAATTTGTCAAAGGGAATTTCTGGAAAAGAAAAGAGAGAACCTGTTAAGTTCTCCCCTTTCTTCTCTTTCAGTTATTTTCTTCTTCATCTGTGACTTCAACAATTTTTGCTCTTTCTCTCTGAGCCTTGAGTTCTTCGATTTTAGCTTTACGTGCTTCTTTTCTGATCTGCCACTTCTCCTTGATCTGAGCAACTGTCTTCTTAACTGGTTCCGCTGTAATAACGCCTGCTACATATGACATAGCAAGCGGTGCCACCAGAACTGCAAGAGTAGTAATACTCTCGATCACAGAAGGAGTATATTCCTCAGATTCATCACCAATGACTATTTCGCAGTCCTCGTTTTTGACTTCTTCGAGTTCCTGATTTTCTACATTGTTAATTTCGTCCATGATTTTTTCTCCTTTCAAAAATAACTCTTTATTGAGTTCATTAAGAAACGTGCAATTTTTGCGAATAAAAAAGAAGGAGCACTGTAATTAGTGCCCCAACCATTTGTCCATAAGATCGCCTATGACTTCTCTTGTCGCGTCAAATGTGTTTGCTTTGTAAAGGTTGCTCAGTGAAATTCCGACTTCTCTGTCACGCTGCTCAAACGCATCTATCCTCTTTTTCATCTTCGTGATGATAACAATAGTCATCGTCGTCGCAATGATTCCAAGAAATGCAAGGATTCCAAGAATAACTAATACTCCGTAAATATTCATTTGTTTTTCTCCTTTCATATCGAACCTTAATGGTTTCATTAAAAGACTTGCATTTTTTGCGAAGCCGGTGTATGATAATATCGTTCATACACAAAGTTGAAAGGAGAGTTAATCTATGTTAGAAAAGTGCCCGGAATGTGAACTTCCTGTAAGTGATAAAGCTCTTACATGTCCGCACTGTGGTTATCCTTTAAAGGAGTTTTCCCAAAAATCTCCCCCGAGGAAAAAATCGACTAAACGTAGACGTCTTCCTAATGGCTTTGGCCAAATAACAAAAATCGAAGGAAAGAACCTACGAAAGCCATATAGAGCCATGGTTACTGTCGGAAAGACATCTACTGGTCGACCTATATGCAAATTACTAAAACCTCAGTCCTATTTTGAAACTTATAACGAGGCATACGAAGCCCTGGTCGAGTTCAATAAGAATCCCTATGATCTGGATCCATCTATTACATTAAATGATCTGTATGAAAAATGGTCTGAGTCTTATTTTGAGAAACTTAATAGCCAAAACAGCGTCCGTAGTATTAATGCATCATGGGCTTACTGCTGGCCTTTGTATGACTTTGACGTACGTAGTCTCAGAATACGTCATCTTAAATCTATGATAGAAAACGCTTATCTAACTGAGAAAGATGGTTCAATCCGTGTAGCTTCGGACGGAACCAAATCTCGTATAAAAAGTATTTTAAATCTTTTGTTCGACTATGCGGTTGAGTATGAGATCACCGATAAAAACTACGCTCGTGAATTTACATTTACAAATCAAACCGCACGTGGTGCTCGTAGTGATGAGGGAAAGCACATCGCCTTCACAGCAGATGAGTTGGAAAAGCTTTGGAATAGCTTAAATGAAAAACGTTATTCGGACATAATACTCATTAACTGTTATACTGGCTGGCGTCCACAGGAGCTTTTGAATTTAAAACTTTCTGACGTGGATTTCGAGAACTGGACGATGACTGGAGGTTCAAAAACCGAAGCTGGTATTAACCGAATTATTCCTGTCCATCCAAGAATAAGACCTCTCGTCTTAAAACGAAAAGAGTTTGCCGAGGCTCTTAACTGCGAGTTCTTATTTGCATCTGACTCGCCACAGAAGGTTGGTAAGGTAATGAGTTACAAGGAATACAGAAGTTCTTTTAACATGACAGTTTCCGCATTAGGTTTAAACTCTGCTCACCGACCGCACGACTGCCGAAAAACATTTGCTACTAACGCAAAGAAAGCTGGTATGGACGAATATGCCCTGAAAAGAATAATCGGTCATGCCATAACAGACATAACCGAGAAAGTTTATACAGAGCGTGATATGGAATGGCTTGAATCCGAAATCGAAAAATTGAAATAACGTGTAGTTTTTAAGTGTATAAATTGAGGTGTACGAATATTTAGTGTTTTCTTGTATGGTGTATGAGTCCAGATGTACAAGCGTCAAGCATCTCATGGTAATTTTTCGAGATGTATGAATATTTGGTATACAAGTAATGTATGATTAATGTATGAACATGTCAATTTTGGCATTGTTTAAGCGCATTTATATGTTTCTAAAACTGACATTTTACTTCTATTTTGAATAACTTTTATTTGGTGAATTCTCGCGCATGTTCTATGTTCTGCAACGGTTGTAACAACAGCGGCCTCTGGCTCATTATCCTTATCATCATACTCTTCGGCTACGGCGGGAACGGCTGCGGCTGCAATAACGACTGCGGCTGCGGCAACAACAACAGCTGCGGCTGCGGCTGCTGAGAGCACGCACTCACAAGGGGGCTTCGTGCCCCCTTTCATTATTTCCCCAGTGCCTTGAGGACTACCGAGTATATCTCGGCGTTCTTCTCGTCCGCCTCGCGCTCGATCCCGTCCTTCTTATACGGGATGCGCACCCAGCCGTAGTGCTCAGCCGCCATACCCGCAGTGCGCAGGCAGTGCTCAAGATAGACGGTGTCCTTCTCGTGTATGTCCGCCTGCGTGTTGTTCTTGGCCTCGCGCCGCCGCATGCGGCGGGTAGCGGTCTCTATATCCACGTCAAGATAAATGACAAGGTCCGGGCGCGGCAGCCCCATCTTTACATATTCAAGATCGGCAAGCCAGTTGAAGAAATCCGGCAGCTCGTCATCCGGGAGCTTGCAGCCCTGATGCACGGCGTTGGATGTCGTGTATCGGTCGGACAGGATGAGCCCGCCGTTTTCATATATCTTGCCCCAATCGTCACGGTAGGAGGCAAAGCGGTCCACAGCGTAAAAGGTCGACGCGGTATAGGCGTTGACGTCCTCGGGATCGGTACCGAAGGCGCCGCCGAGGTACAGGCGCAGCAGTGCGCTGCTCTCCTTATCATAGCGCGGGAACACGATATGATTATAGTCTATTTTATCATTTTCCATTCTCTGGCAAAGGCGGCGGTACTGCGTGGATTTGCCGCTGCCGTCGATGCCCTCGAGAACGATAAGCTTTCCTTTACCCATTTCTTTTCCTCAGACGCGGCTGAACACTTCGCCGAGCTTCTCGTGAATGACAAGGTCGGCTTCATCGTCATAAGGCGTTGTGCTCAGGTTGACGAGCACAAGCTTATTGCCGCGGTAATAATTGATGAGCCCCGCCGCGGGATAGACGTTCAGAGACGTACCGCCGACGATGAGCACATCCGCATTGCGGATATAGTCGATGGATTTGCGCAGAATGTCCTCATCCAGCTGCTCCTCATAAAGGACGATATCCGGGCGGATAACTCCGCCGCAGCCGCAGCGCGGCACGCCCGTGCCCTTATTAATGATGTCCGCCGGGTACGGTCGGCGGCAGCGTGAGCAGTAGGCGCGCAGGATGCTGCCGTGCAGTTCAAGAACGTTTTTGCTCCCGGCGGCCTGATGCAGCCCATCGATATTCTGCGTGATGACCGCGCGCAGCTTCCCCTCGCGCTCGAGCTCGGCAAGGCGAAGATGGACACGGTTCGGCTTCACGCCGTCGACGACGAGCTTCTCACGGTGGAAGCGGTAATATTCCTCAGGGTTCCTGTCAAAGAAGCTGCGGCTCAAAATAGTCTCGGGCGGATACTTCCACTTCTGGTTATACAGACCATCGACGCTCCTGAAGTCGGGTATGCCGCTCTCAGTGCTGACTCCCGCGCCGCCGAAGAAAACGATATTGTCGCTCTGCGCGACCATGTCGTGCAGAATAGCTATTTTATCTTCCATGTCCCCACCGCTCCTTTGACTCATTATAGCAAATTATGACAGCTTAATCATGTACTGTCTGCAAACTCTCCTCGGCCTTTGTCGTGACCTCGGCTGCCGCAGCGGAGCAGGCTTCAAGAGTAAGCTCATTCTCGCGGCGCGTCACGTAGCGGTAAGTCTCATCCGGGGACTGAGCCGCCACAGAGACGATGTACAGCCGCGTGATCTTCACCGCGGTAAGGGCAAGCTCTGTGCCCTCGGCGGCATAGCGCAGCGCATCCGCCGGGCAGACAGCCGAGAGCTCATTTGCCATGTCGATAAGCTGGCTCATCATGTTGATGATCTCCGTGCAGATGCTGAGCGACGTCTGGCGGCAGGCTTCGATTTTGCGCGCGTCGCCCTCTTTCTTTGCCATGCGCAGCGGGCCGCGGCACTTCACATCCTCATCAATAAGGTGCACCATGTAGCTGCGGATAATGTCGCTGTTGCGGGCAATATAGTCGACGCGGTCATTGTTCTCGAGAGTCTTTGCCGTGAGCTTTGCCGCGCGGCAGACGAGCGCCGCCGCTATGGCCGCCGCGTCCGCTGCGGCGCTGCCGGTCTCAAGCTTACCGTCTGGGTCGGCAATGGCTTTGGTGAATTCGTCGGCTGTCTTGGTTTTGAAAACGTCAATGACAAGCTTTTTCTCGTCCATGTTCGTCGCTCCTTCAGTCTCTGTTAAATTCTCTCAGGCTCAGGCCCTCGTTCTTCTGCAGCGCCCAGTTGATACACCATTCGGAGGTGAAGAGCAGGAGGTTGTTGCCCTTGAAGTCCTGCACCCATTTGGTGTCGCTCGTGAGGTTGAGGTTTGAGATGTTGATATCCTCGTTCTCGACCCAGCGGACAAACTCATAGGGCATCGAGCGGCGGCGGATATCCACGCCGTACTCGGTCTTTAAGCGGTACTCCAGGACCTCAAACTGCAGCACGCCGACGACGCCGACGATGACCTCCTCCACGCCGGTATACGGCTCATGGAAGATCTGTATCGCGCCTTCCTGCGCGATCTGCGTGATGCCTTTTTCAAATTGCTTGCGCTTCATAGTGTCGATACGCTCGACGGAGGCGAAGTGCTCAGGCGCAAAGGTCGGGATACCCTCGAATTTCACGCCCATGCCTGGGTCGCATATAGTGTCCCCGATGGAGAAGATGCCGGGGTCGAACACGCCGATGATGTCCCCGGCGTAGGCCTCGTCGATTATCGCGCGCTCCTGCGCCATGAGCTGCTGCGGCTGCGCAAGGCGCAGCGTCTTGCCGCCCTGCACGTGGTAATACTCCTTATCGCGCTGGAAGCGGCCCGAGCAGATACGCATGAACGCGATACGGTCGCGGTGCGCCTTGTTCATGTTCGCCTGTATCTTGAACACAAAGGCGGAGAAGCGGCTGTCCGTCGGCTCGACGATATCGTCCCCCGATTTTCTCGGCAGGGGCGGCATAGTCATTTTAAGGAAGCTCTCAAGGAACGGTTCGACACCGAAGTTATTGAGAGCCGAGCCGAAGAACACGGGGCTGAGGCGGCCCGCGCGAACCTCGTCGATATCAAAGTCATAGCCCGCGCCGTCGAGCAGCTCTATATCGTCGGACAGCGTCTGGCGCAGCTTTGCGCCGATGAGCGAGTCAAGCTTCTCCGTCTCGTCAAGACGGCACTCGATGGCCTTGATCTTATCCTGACCGCGGTGGAACTCGTTGAAGGCAAGTATCTCCTTCTTCTCGCGGTCGTACACGCCCTTGAACTCACGGCCGCAGCCGATGGGCCAGTTCATGGGATAGGTCCCGATCCTGAACTCGTTTTCCAGCTCCTCCATAAGTTCATAGGGGCTGCGCGCCTCGCGGTCGAGCTTATTTATAAAGGTAAAGATGGGGACATGGCGCATGGCGCATATCTTAAAAAGCTTGCGCGTCTGAGGCTCGATTCCCTTGGCAGCGTCAATGACCATGACGGCGGAATCCGCAGCCATGAGGGTACGGTAGGTATCCTCAGAGAAGTCCTGATGGCCGGGGGTGTCAAGAATATTGATGCAGTAACCTTCGTACTCGAACTGCATGACCGAGGAGGTGATAGAGATACCGCGCTGCTTTTCAAGCTCCATCCAGTCGGAGACGGCGTGGCGCGCCGTGGCCTTGCCCTTAACGGAACCGGCCATCTGTATAGCCCCGCCGTAGAGCAGCAGCTTCTCGGTAAGCGTTGTTTTACCCGCGTCCGGGTGGGATATGATCGCGAACGTCCTGCGGCGTTCTATCTCTTTTCTGTAATCCGGCATATTTCTCTTCCTTAAATGTAATTGGCAATATGTAGTATATTATATCCGCTGACGCGCAAAATGTAAAGTTTAATCGGCTTTTTTTGAAACGAATACTCTTTAATATTTCCCGACAGCAGGCACTCTTCTATGTCATTGAAATTTCCGCAGCGCTATGGTAGAGTGTAAGCAGCTTCAGCGATCCGGCTGATAAATGATTAAGGAGGCAAAAAGATGAACAGAAAATTTTTTGCGCTGCTGCTCACGCTGCTTATAGTCCTCGCGCTCGTGCCGGCCTCGGCCTACGCGGACACCGGGAAAAACAGCGGCACTGAAATTGCGGTACTCTTCACCAACGACGTCCACTGCGCCGTTGATAAGAACCTTGGCTACCAGTCCGTCGCACTCGCGAAGGAGACACTGGAGGAAATGGGCAAGGAGGTACTGCTTGTCGATGTTGGTGATGCCGTTCAGGGCGACGCGATAGGCACGCTCTCCAAGGGCGAATACATCATCAAGATAATGAACGAGCTGGGCTACGACGTGGCCACGATCGGCAACCATGAGTTTGACTACGGCATGGATCAGTTCAAGAAGCTCACCCGCCTTGCTGACTTCCCATACGTCAGCGCAAATTTTATGGATAAAAACGGTGAGACCGTACTCGACGCTTACTCGATGCAGAACATCCACGGCGTGAAGATCGCCTTCGTCGGCGTCACAACGCCTAAGGCCATCACTTCATCCACACCCGCGTACTTCCAGAACGAGAAGGGCGAATGGATATTCTCCTTCTGTCAGGATGAGACGGGCGAGCTTGTGTACACGGCTGTCCAATCGGCAGTCGACGCCGCGCGCAAGGACGGCGCGGACTACGTTATAGCGCTGGCGCACCTCGGGATAGAGAAGGACTGCGAGCCCTGGACTTCTTCTGACGTCATCAACAACACCACCGGCATTGACGCCATGCTCGACGGACACTCACACTCCGTCATTGAAAAGGAGCTTGTGAAGAACAAGGATGGCAAAGAAGTCATCCTCTCCTCCACCGGCACAAAGCTTGAGAACATCGGCTGCCTGACGATCTCCGCCGATGGCAGGCTCGACGTCACGCTTCTCAATGACGACGGTATCGGTGAATACATCGCGGACATTCAGGAAGAGTTTGACGAGCTTGTGAACGAGGTCGTCGCACACACCGATGTTGACCTTTCCGTATACGACCCGAAGGACCCCGAGGAACGCCTTATCCGCGTGACCGAGACGAACCTCGGCGACCTATGTGCCGATGCGTACAGAACCATGTCCGGTGCTGACGTCGCCATCGTCAACGGCGGCGGCATACGCAGTGATATCAAGGCCGGGGACATCACCTACGGCAATATCATAGCGGTGCACCCATTCGGCAATTCCATGTGCGTGGTCGAGTGCACGGGGCAGCAGATACTCGACGCGCTTGAGCTGGGCGCGTCCGCGCTCCCCGGCGAGAGCGGCGGATTTCTGCAGGTATCCGGAATGAGCTTCACGATCGATCTGAACGTCGAGTCTACGGTCAAGCGCGACAAGGACGGCCTGTTCCTCAGCGTCGACGGCGACCGCCGCGTCAAGGACGTCAAGATCGGTGACAAGGCGCTCGATCCGGAGCAGACCTACACCCTCGCCTGTCACGACTATCTGCTGAAAAACTGCGGCGACGGCTACACGATGTTCAAGGACTGCAAGCTTACGCAGGACTGCGTGATGCTCGACAATCAGGTGCTGATAAACTACATCGTCGATAAGCTGGGCGGCACTGTCAGCAAGGATTATTCCGAGCCCTACGGTGCTGGGCGTATCACAATAATCGAAGCAAAGTAAATATGTCTGCGGCCGTGTGCGTAAAGCACGCGGCCGCGTTTTTCATCGAGCTTACTTATCTTGCAATATTCCTGCCCATATGATAAAATATGCAGTACGAATTTTGTGGGGTAAAAAAATGGAGCATATAAAAATCGAAAGCAGGGAAAAAAGCTGGCCACAGTTCCACGCAGTCATGACCACCGTCATGATCGTGTTTTTCATGGTGAGTTCCGCCGCACCGGAGCACTGGAGTTCGCTCTATTCCGTCTATGGCAGGTGCGCCATTATCGTGATGCTTGCGCTCTATTTCTGGCAATGCGGCCTTCGCGGCGTGATTGAGGTAAAGTTCGTCATCTGGTACGCACTGTGGCTGTTTGTCACCCGCCTGCTCAATACCGACTATTATCTTGAAAACGAGTTTGACCTTATCCTCAAGACCCTGCTGTGCGCCGTGGTCCTCTCGACCGGCCTTGTGCTTGACTCCACACAGCGCAGGCGATTTTTCGACATCGTTATTGCCATCGTCTGCGGTTTCTATTTTATCACCGCGATCCTCGCAATAATCGCCTGCTTCCTTGGCATTTACTTTTATATCCCGCCTGAGAACATCGTTTTCGGCATCGATTCATATAATATGTACGCCTCATTTTACTTCATCGCCCCGTTCGGGACCAACCGCACGATCTCCGCCGTTTGGTTCTATATCGCGGGCTGCCTCATGGTATATGAATTTCTCAACTGCCGCAGAAAGCTTTGGCGCATCCCGATTGTTTTGGCGTGGGTGGTTTTCTATACCGCGGTCGCGCTCTCCTTCTGCCGCAGCATAAAGCTCGCAATATGCGTCAACGCCGCTATGCTCGTGATCCTCGGCGGAATAAAGCTTATAAAGCTGAAGAGCAATTCTCTTAAGGCTCTCATCATTGCCGCTCTGGCGATCGTCTCCATGCCCCTCGTCTACAAGAGCTTTGACCTCATCGTCTCCGGCACTCAGGCAGCCTATGACTGGCTTGACCCGGACATAGAGCGTATATCCGACGTATATGTCGGACTCACGCTCGACAGCGCGGAGGACGCCCCAGTATTCGGCGACACGCGCGATCTTAAAGAAAGCGTCTCCACCATGTCTAACCGCGGCAACATTTATGCCAGCATCATACCCACGATCAAGGATGACCCCACTCTCCTGCTTATAGGCAAATACAGCCACCAGATAATGAACATCCCGCACAAGTACCAGAATTATCCTTACTTCCACATGCACAATTACCTTGTGCAGACGCTCATGCTTGCGGGGGTGCTCGGTCTGCTGCTCGTCCTGGCGTTCTCGGTCATGCTGGCCGTGAAGATGATAAAGCTGTTTTTCGCAAAGCTGCCTGAGCTGACGACGGCAGTCAAGACCCTTACGCTCCCCCTTGCCGGCATATTCATTTACGGCATGATGGAAACCGTGATCTTCACAAACTGTGCCGACGACCGTGTACCCACTGACTTTCGCGAGCTCGCCTTTTTCCTCATTGCCGGTGTGTTTCTCGGCTTCTATTATGACGCTTTCCCTGTGAAGAAGAATGGCACTGAGGTCACAAAATCTTTATAATTCCTTAGCTTGCCCGCATATTGACTTTTCGATCGTCACAGAATATAATGTGCTACACTGAATTTCGCCTGAGGGAGTAATTCCGCACCGCATCCGCGGGGCGAGGCAGACCCGTCAGAACGATGCTTCGGCATCCGGGCTGCTCTGTAAAGAATGAGACTCATGCGTAAGCTGTACAGCTTGCGCATGAGTTTTTTGTTTTTATGAAAGGAAGATGTGCCCATGTCCGAGTTATACCAGCGCACACAGGATGATATACTCACCGAGCTTGAAAGCTCCGCTTCCGGGCTGAGCGATAAGCAGGTCAAAGAGCGCCTTGAAAAATACGGTGAAAACAAGCTTGCCGAGGCAAAGAAAATGACCGTCCTCCAGCGCTTTTTCCAGCAGCTCAAGGATCCGATGCTGCTGATCCTACTGGCGGCAGCCGCAGTCTCCGCGGTCACGAACGCCCTGTCCGGCGAGAGCTTCACCGAGGTGTTCATCATCCTTGTCGTCGTCCTGCTCAATGCCGTGCTCGGCGTCATCCAGGAGAGCAAGGCAGAAGCCGCGATAGAAGCGCTGCAGAGCATGACCGCCGCCAAGTGCAAGGTCATGCGCAACGGGGAGCTCAAGGTCATCGAGAGCAGCCGCCTTGTCCCGGGTGATATTGTCATCCTTGAAGCCGGGGACGCAGTCCCTGCTGACGGCCGTCTGCTGGAAAGCGCTTCACTCAAAATCGAGGAAGCCGCGCTGACCGGAGAGAGCATCCCCGTCAATAAAGCGGTCGAGGTCATCTTTGATGGCGACGTTCCCCTCGGCGACCGCAGGAACATGTGCTACATGGGCTCGACCGTCGTCTACGGGCGCGGCCGCGCTGTCGTCACCGCCACAGGCATGGAGACCGAAATGGGCAGGATCGCCGGCGTCCTCGCGCAGACCGAGCAGGAGCAGACGCCGCTCCAGCGCAAGCTGAGCCAGCTCGGCAGCGTGCTCTCAAAGCTTGTCCTCGGTATATGCGTTTTCATCTTTGTGTTCGATCTTATTGTCGCGGGCGACTTCTCGCTTGACAGCGTTCTGCGTACCTTCATGGTCGCCGTATCCCTTGCTGTCGCCGCGATACCTGAGGGGCTTGCTACGGTCGTTACGGTCGTGCTGTCGATTGGCGTCACTAACATGAGTAAGCGCAACGCCGTTATCCGCCGCCTGACCGCCGTCGAGACCCTTGGCTGCACTCAGGTGATATGCTCAGACAAAACCGGCACACTGACGCAAAACAAAATGACCGTCGTCGAGCATTACGGGCCGGCCGATAAGCTTGCCGCCGCAATGGTGCTTTGCTGCGACGCGGTCTACTCCCCCGATGGCGCACAGGGCGAGCCGACCGAGGCCGCGCTCGTGAACTTTGGCGCGGCAAATGGACAGATAAAACCGGAGCTTGAGAAGGAGCAGCCCCGCGCCGCCGAGGCTCCGTTTGACTCCATGCGCAAGATGATGTCGACCGTCCATAAATGCGGCGATTCTTACATCCAGTACACTAAGGGCGCGCCCGATGAAGTGCTCAAGTGCTGCACGAGCTATCTCAATAACGGCGAAGTCCTCCCGCTCACCGACGAGAAGCGCGAGGAGATCCTCGCCGTGAACCATGCCATGGCGGACCGCGCGCTGCGCGTTCTTGCCGCGGCGGAGCGCCGCTGGGGTGCTCTGCCCGAGGACTGCTCCCCTGCTAGCTTAGAGCAAGAGCTGTGCTTCATCGGCCTTACCGGCATGATCGACCCCGTCCGCCCGGAGGTCAAGGCCGCGATCGACGAGTGCCGCCGCGCCGGTATCCGTCCTATCATGATAACCGGCGACCACAAGGACACCGCCGTCGCCATCGCGCGCGAGCTCGGCATTATTGACGATGCTTCACAGGCCATAGAAGGGCGCGAGCTCAACAAACTCAGCGACGATGAGCTTGATAAGGTCATTGACAAATACAGCGTTTACGCCCGCGTCCAGCCCGAGCACAAGGTGCGCATTGTCTCCTCATGGCGGCGACGCGGCGCGATAACCGCCATGACCGGCGACGGGGTGAACGATGCGCCGTCAATAAAGTCCGCGGACATCGGCGTCGGCATGGGCATCACCGGTACTGACGTGACAAAGAACGTCGCGGACATGGTGCTCTCCGACGATAACTTTGCCACCATCGTTGATGCGGTCGGCGAAGGGCGGCGCATATACGACAACATCCGCAAGACTATCCAGTTCCTGCTGGCCTCCAACATGAGCGAGGTCGTCGGTGTTTTCGCGGCAACGCTCATGGGCTTCACGCTCTTGAACCCAGTGCACCTGCTGTTCATAAACCTGATAACCGACTGCTTCCCGGCGCTCGCCCTCGGTCTTGAGCGCGGCGAGCCTGACATCATGGACCGCCCGCCGCGCAAGGCCTCCGACGGTATTTTTGCCGGCGGTCTCGGTGTCGATATTGCGTATCAAGGCGTCCTTATCGCAGTGATCACGCTCACATCATATATTATAGGCCACTGCATGGAGGCCGGCCATTTTGCGTGGCCGCACGGCGTCTCCGACGCTGGCATGACAATGGCCTTTCTCACGATGAACATGTGCGAGATATTACACAGCTTCAACATGCGCTCCCAGCGCAGAAGCATATTTATGCTCCCGGGGCACAATAAGCTTCTCTGGGGCGCGATGCTTGCGGCGCTCACGCTGACGACAATTGTCCTTGAAGTCCCGGCGATCGCCGCGGCCTTCGGCTTCACTCCCGTCGATTGGAACGAGTACGCCGTCGCGCTCGGCCTTGCCATTCTCGTGATACCGATAGTCGAGCTTGTAAAGCACTTCCAGCGCCATGCCGGTAGGCACGCCGCACAATAATATAGGCAAAGCGTCTGCGCTGCCGATTTTGGCAATGCAGACGCTTTGATAATTTTCGGATAGATATTGACACGGGTGGTCCATGCGTTTATAATTACAGTGTAATTGATTACGGCGTAATTGTAAGTGAGGTGAACTGATGGCGCTTAAGGATCATTCTCTCGACGACAAGATCATTGCCGCCGCAATGAAAGAGTTTTCCGCCAAGGGCTACAACGGCGCGTCGCTGCGGAAGATAGCGGAGGGCGCGGGCGTCACTGTCGGCGCGATACAGACGCGCTATAGGTCGAAGGACGAGTTGTTTGCAAGCTTACTGAAGCCGCTTCTGGATGATATAACCGCGACGTTTCAAAGCGTCAAGGCCGACTACTATTCCGGTGTTGACGGAGATCTGGCAGCACAGCTCGAGGCCTCGATGCAGCACGAGTCTAAGGCGATACTGCATCTGATCTTCGCGCATTATGACGAGGCGCTGCTGCTCTTCTGCCGCAGCGCGGGCAGCAGCATGGAGCATTATTTTGACGCGGTCGTGAAGAGCAAGATCGACGAGAGCATAGCCTTCTTTCACAGTGCTGGCTATGCAAGCGTGGATGAAAGACTGCTGGGGCTTCTTATCTCCGCGCAGTTCGATTCCTACCAACGCATCGTCATTGACTGCCCCGACCGGGAGAGCGCCGAAAAATATATGAGCGCGCTGATGACGTATCATTTCGGCGGCTGGACGGCACTGTTTGATTCAGCAAAAATATTATTGGAGGACACAAGCGATGAAATATAACGGCTTCTATTTCTGGATGTTCAAACGGCGTGCTGCACCGTGAGCACACCCTCGCAGACGGCGGAGAATACTGCGATTACTACATAACCGGGAACAAGGAACAGGCTTGATCACAGCAGCAAAGCTTCAGCCTCACCGCAAAAACATTGCGGTGAGGCTGAAGCTTTTTCATCAGTGCTGATAATAGGTGTCCATGGCGTAATTGCCGTTATTGAGCTTGGCGTTTGTTATCTCATCGACGACGATGTTGCCGTCCGCGTCAATGACCTGCCGGTGCGTCAGAGTCCGGTAACCGGAGCCGACATCGTCCTCAAAGCCATAGGTCTCATGCGTGAGCTTTATGGTGTAGCCGTCGCGGTCGGGATAAGCGGGATCGATGAACTTGTCAAAGTCATACACCCAGCTATATGAGCTGTCAAACTCGACGGGCATATAGTCGTCGTCCTCGAGTGTGCCCCATATCTCAAAGGTGAGGGTGCTCTCCTCGTTATTGAAGATGCCGACAAGCTTGATGGGGTAATTGCGGCTGTTCCTGAACTTGAAGTCTATGGAGCGTCCGCCGCCCTCGGGGATAGTAACGGTCGCATCGGTGCCCATCTGCATGTAGTTTACCGGGAAATAGTGGCACTCGCGCTCGACAGTCTCAAGGAAGGAGAAGAGCGTCGCGGCATACAGTGTGCTTGACACCTGACATGCGCCGCCGCCGATCTCGTCCTTAACATCGCCGTCGACATAGGCGGGTGCCGGCAGGAAGCCGGCCTCCTCGGTGCGCTGGCCGACAACCTCATTATACGAAAACTCGTCGCCGGGGTACATTATCATACCGTCGATCTTCGAGGTCGCAAGCTCAAGATTACTGCGGCGGTTCTCACCGGAGTTGGGGAACTTGGTCGTCATCGTGCCGAGCAGGTCACGGTAAAGCCTGCCGCGCAGCTCATCGCCTGTGACCTCCGGCCAGACGATATCGAGTGGGATCTTGACCTCATCGCCGGGGTTCGCGTCGTCCCAGAGCTTCTCTGCCTGACTGACATCGAACTTGCAGCCGACTATTTCATCGGTGACCTCGAATTTGCCGTCATCGGAATAGTAAGCGTTGACCGGGTCATGTTCAAGCTCCTTGTGTATCGCGTCAAAGTCCGGGGCGCTGAGCTCTTTCGCAAGCGTCGTATAGATAAGCTCCGTTTCGCCCTTTTCGAGCGCGGCGACTATGGCGGCTCTGAAGGCGTCCTTATCAAGCTCTATCTGGTTCCAGCCCTTCTTCATCGTCATCTCGGCGGCCTTGGCGTCGACAGTGTATTCCTCCGTGCCCATGTACTCATTGACCGCGGCAATGCCGTCGCTGATGCAGGAATCGATATACTCATTTGAAATATTCTGGCTGAGGGCGTTGATGTCGACCGCGCCGACAAGAGCCTTGATGTAGGTAAAGAGGTTATCGATAATATTCACGCCGTGGCCGTAGGCGTGCGCGGCGCTGACGGCGTCGTCAACAGAGAGCACAGCACCGGCCTTGACAGGGTCGACCTCGAAGCTCTGTCCGCCGAGCGTCGTCACCTTGAGCGGGTTGGACACACGCGTCTCCCAGCCCTGCTGGGTAAGCGCGGCCCGCGTCTGCTCTGCGTCGAGCTTTCCAACGGCGATGCTGCCGACATAGAGGTTCGGCAGGTTCGTGCTGCTCTGCGTGATCTCATAGCCCGCGAAAACTCCGCCGCCGATGATAACCAGCAGCAGGACGAGTATCAGCCAGAGTGCAGTGCTGCCGCCCTTTTTCCGTTTCTTTTTCTTCGTCTTGGGCGCACGCCGCTCTGGCTCGTGACCGCGGGCATCGTCATACATATCCTCCGCAGGTGGAGCATCGTTATACTCCTCGTCGTACCCGGCCCCGTCCATTTCATATTCATCAGCTTTGCTGCGCTTTTTCTTTCTGCTCATGTGCTGCCTCTTCCCGACATGTCTTTTTCTTGAGTCGTATTATACCATCAGTTTCGGCCTTCATCAAGTAAATTATACGGCGGGAAGAATTAAAAACTGCTCAGCCTCTGCCGAGATCAAGGATCCCTATCTCATCGGAAAAGGGGCTTTCAAACGGCGGCATATCGCTCTCGCGTATCTCAAGGTTCTTCGCTATCTTCTCGAGCGTCTCCATGCTGTCCGTGCCGCTGACCCGAATGAGATAGCCGCGCTCCGGGTCGAACATGAAGATGTAGTTTACGATCTCCCAGCTGCAGAAGCTTTGGCATTCGGTATAGTCTGAGCTTATTTCGGTTATTTCCCAGCAGTCCCAGTTTTCCCGCTTTACTATTTCAGTTCTGCCGTTGAGCACGCCTTTGGAGTCGCCGGTGTTCACATTCTCGGCAGTGATAAGATACGGCATGATATTATCCCTACCGTCATCGCTGAGGTATGTTGTCCATTCTCCCACGCCGCTGACGTTGGTAGGCTCGGACGGCAGATAGTTTGCCTTGAACTCAGGACGGTTATAGCTCTCGTCGGGGCCGGTGAAGCTCAGCACCATGCTGGCATCCGGAAAATAAAAGGTTTGGTCGCTCAGCACCTCGCCGTCCGTGCTTACCTCAAGCACACGTCCGGAGACTACTTCGTCCTGATCCTGCACATCCTGCAAATTCATATTGTAGCGCACTACCGCATACGCAGCCGAGCCGAAGAAGGCCGCTATCACCGCGGCGAGCAGCAGCGTGCGCACTCTCACACGGCGGCGCGCGGGCTGAACGCCGATTTTTTTAAGCGTCTTGGCCTTTATGCGCGCGGCAAGCTCCGCATCAGGTGTGCCGAGCGTGACATTTTCCGGGCAGCAGTCGCTGCACAGTTCGGATATTTTAAGCTTCATTGCCGTACCCCCTCTCCTCAAGATAATATTTAAGTCTCTGCCGTCCGCGCGCAAGCTTTGTGCGCACGGTCGCGCCGTTCATGCCGAGCGCGGCAGCGATGTCATCTGTCTTCTGATACAGAAAATAGTGCCGCCTGAAAATCTCGCAGTCCGGTTCGCCGAGCGTGTCCACCGCCTCGCGCGCAAGCTCGCGCAGCTCGAGCGTCAGTACGCCCTCCTCCGGGCTGTCAACGGTTATGTCAATAATATCATCCTCAAGCGCGCTATCAAGGTGCTTTGACCGCAGCGCACTCAGGGCCTTGTTGCGCACCACAACGGCAAGGTAACCCTTGAGCTTTCCCGGCTCGACAGCATCGCGGTTATACCAGAGCGCGGCAAAGCAGTCGGACACAGCCTCTTCCACGTCCTCCACTGGGAGCATCGGGCGCATCACGTTTGATGCGATGGCATAGACATACGGCGTGTACAGCTCTATGATCTCCGACAGCGCCGCCGTGCTCCCGCGCTTGAGCTGCCGCAGCAGCTTAGTTTCGTTCACACACATCACCTCATTCCTCAGGCCAGATATGTATATTGAAGCGCAGGAGAAACTGCTCTCCCGGTATCCATACATGGTAAAGCCCATCCATCTTATCGCTCAGCGCGAGGAAGTCCTCGGGCGTCGCTGTGACAATGCAGGTGTAAGCCCAGCTATCGCGTCCGTTGTCTCTGCTCTTCGTTGCCATGACCTCTGCTTGGACGCCCTGTGCTGCAAAGGCCTCGGCGTCCCGCAGGGCATATTCAAGGTCCAGTTCCTCGAACAGGGGCAGGTATTCCGACTCGTATGTGTCAATGGCTTCTTCCCAGCCATCAGCCTTTTGCACCCAGTTGGGGTACTCCTCGGGCAGCTTTTTGAGAAGCTCTTCGTTGTCGAGCGTCTTTCTGAGTGCGTCAGCGCTTTCGTATTCGCTGAACGCAGCGTCCCCCAATACCTCCGCCAAAGCCATCAGCGCCCGGTCATGGTTCTGGAGCGGTACATTCCACTTGTCGAGCCGCTTGTCAAAATTAAAAAACGGCCATCCGTAGACCACGAACTTCACCGGCTGATCCTGCGGCTGCTGCGCGAGCCAATCGAGACAGTCTGGCGCAGCGTTGTTGCTGAAATAGAAATTGCCGCATTCATCGTACAGAGAACGCAGGAAGTCTCGCGCGCTGTCGTAGACCTCCGGTTCGTCATCCGCAGCTTCCGGGGACGCCGCGGCGGCAGCTTCGGTCGGCATCGGCGGTAATGCGCTGTCCATGGGCTGCGCCGGTGTGCTGCCGCAGCCGCACAGCAGCAGCGCGATAACAAGCGCGAGGATAGATACCCGTTTCATAGTAAGCACGCTCCTTTGTGTGTATTTCTTATGTATTTATCTTTCTGCTTATATAAACGCATCGGGAGCGGAAAATGTTTCAGTGAATGGGAAATTTTTATAAAAACTCCCGCCGGAAAATCCGGCGGGAGTTAAACAGTATTACGCAGCCTGTTCCATTTTGCCTATTTTGTACTTCTTGACATAGCGGAAGTAAATTGTATACGCAAGTGAGGTCAGCCCCCATGTGATAGGATAAGCCACGGCGACAGTGGAAATGTCATTATTCAGCGGCACAACGGTGTATATCCACACAACACGTGCGATGCAGATGCCGACTGCGGTAATGATGAACGGCACGAGCGTATCACCGATGCCGCGCAGGCTGCCGCCGTAGACCTCGACCGGGACATATAGCAGATACCACGGCATGATATAGATTATCATGCGCATGGCAAGGTCAATAACGTTCTGGTCTGTCGTGAAGATAACAAGGAGGTATTTGCCGAGCGTCAAGAAAAGTGCGCTTATCAGGACAGCAAAGGCAGAGGTCATTATCATGCAGTCGCGTATGCTTTCGCGCACGCGCTGCATGCTGTTCGCGCCAAAGTTCTGCCCGACGAAGGTCATGACCGCAAGCCCCATCGCGCTGAGCACCAGCCATGTAAAGGCGTCGACCTTGCCCATGGCGACCCAAGCCGCGGCAGTGTCTGTGCCGAAGCGGTTTACGGCGGTGACGATTATCATATTGGAGATAGAGTAGAGCACAGCCTGAAGCCCTGCGGGAAGCCCGATATGTACTGTGCGGCGCATGAGCTTCCAGTCAGTGCGCAGCTTGGAAATTTCGAGTCTGACGCTCTCCTCGGTTTTAGGACGTGCAAGGAACCAGCAGACCATCACAGCGCTCAGAAGCTGCGACAGCGCCGTTGCAACAGCCGCGCCCGCGACGCCCATATTAAAGGTGACAACAAACAGCAGGTCGAGCACAACATTTATAAGGCAGCAGGCAATGAGGAAATACAGCGGGTGCTTGGAGTCCCCGACCGCGCGCAGGATAGCGGAGCCCATGTTGTAGACCATCCCGGGGATCATTGCTAAGTACACCCAGCGCATATACACGATGGAGTCGGCCATCGTGTCCTCTGGTGTTGCCATGATGCGCAGCAGCACCGGAGCGGTGAGAATGCCGACGACGGTCATGATAGCGCCGCTTGCGATGGCAAGGATCATCGCCGTATGCACCGAGCGTGAGGAATCCTCCGCATCGCGCGCGCCGTAATACTGCGCGACGATGACCGCTGCGCCAGAGGCGACGCCGGTGAAGAAGCCGATAAGCAGGTTGAGTATCTGCGAGGACGAGCCGCCGACCGCAGCCAGCGCCTCCTTGCCGACAAAGCGGCCGACTATGACCGCGTCAACAGTGTTATAGAGCTGCTGGAAAAATGTGCCGAGGAGCACCGGGAAGAAAAACAGCATCAGCTGCTTCCATATGACGCCCTCGGTGATCCCGTTATATTTTGAATCGTTCATTTAATCAACTATCTCCTAAATTACACCCAAGGTCTTGAAGAGCATTGCCCACAGGAAAAGCGTCAGGGAGCACAGCGCGCTCGTCGCAACGACGGCGTTGCCCGCAAGCTTTGCGTCGCCGCCCATCTGCTGCGCCATGGTGAAGGAAGCGATCGCCGTTGAGGAGGCAAAGACTCCGAGGAGCGAGGCAAATTCCACACCGCGGAAGCCGAGCAGGCACGCAAGCCCCAGCATGACCGCCGGGATAATGATAAGCCTGCCTGCCACTATGGCGGACACGGTTTTAAGCTCGTCCCGCAGGTCGCCAAATTCAAAGAAGCCGCCAAGCAGAAACAGCATAATGGGAGAAGTCGCGTTAGCAAGCTGCGCGACGGCGTGCTCCAGCCCGGAGGGCAGCTTCAGTTTCAGCAGCTGGAAGATAATACCGACGAGGGTCCCGACTATCATGGGGTTCTTGAGTATGTCAAGGGCGAGGCCGAGTTTGCTTGTTTTAACTCCGCTGAAGTGCTCAAGCGTAACAACGGCAAGTACGTTATAAAGCGGGATAACGGTCGCCAGCAGCATGACGACGCAGCCAAAATCCGCCCCTGCGGGCAGGAGCTGCTGTGCAAGCGGCAGACCGATGATGACAAAGTTGCTGCGATAGAGCGCCTGGATCATAACGCCTTGCCGTTCAGGTCGTCGCCCCGCCCGCTTCACGATCTGTATGCTGACAAACCATTCTGCCAGCACTCCGAGCAGCGCAAAGCACATGAGCTTCATATTGAACGAAGCTGCAAGATCGGACACGTATATATTATAGAAGGTCATTACCGGCATAAAATACCGGAAGATCACCCGGTTAAAGCGGAAAACATCCTCGCGCTTTATATCGCCCAAGCTCCGGGCCAAATAGCCGAGAGCGATAAGAATGAATATCGGAGTAACGGCGTTCAGGCATACGATAAAGTTTTCCAAGGTTTTCCCCTCCGCTTCTATGGATTCGCGTTAAGGGCAAGTATACGAGCGAGACATGTAAAAAGCAATCCGACAGCTCAAAAATCATCGAAATAGCCAAAACCGGCTCGAAACTGCTTCAAAGAGTATACAACTTCATGGCAGAAAACAGGCAGAAAATCCGGCGTGAACCTATAAGTCACGCCGGATTTAGGTAGAAATTACGCTTATTCGTCCCTGCTGCGCTTAGAGTCTATGCGCAGGTACACGACCACGCCGACCAGTGCGGCCAAAGCGAGGAAACCGACGATGCCGAAGAAGATGATCTGGGTGTTGCTGCCGCGGTTATAGCTGCCGTTATCGGAGCTCGTGCGGGTGGGCGTTGCCGTCGGGGACGGAGTAGGCGTCGCCTCAGGCTCGAAGCTGACCTCGGCAAGATCCGTATAGACCGGCTCGCTGGTTACACCCTCGCGCGTATTCATTACGGCGACGCAGTAATACATCGTGCCCTCGGTCTGAGTCGGAGTATAGCTCGCGTTTGTCGCACCTTCAATGGGTGTGGCCATGCCGCGGTTGTTGACGTTCGTACTGTACCACTGGTAGCTCAGCTCACCATTGTTGGGTGATGTGGCCTGAACGGTCAGCGTGCAGGTCTCCCCTTTCTTGAGCCGGGCGCTCTGAGGAGCAGCATTGATGTTCGGCGTCTTTGTGGTGAGACCGTCGTTGCCGAGATCTGTTCCGGTGGTCTGATTGTTATTTCCGCCGGTGGTGTTATTGGTGTTGTTCGTGTTGGTATTTGTGCTGCTGTTATTATTGTTATTGCTGGTGTTGCTGTTATTATTCGTATTTGTATTCGTCGCAGCCTTGACGGTTATGCGCGCGCCGTTGGAATAGGACGCGCCATTAGTGTTTTCAAACTTGGCTTCCACGCACCATTCGTTGAGCGAAGAAGGAATATTGCTGAGCGTCAGGCGCTCGGTGCCGAGCCCGTCAACACTGAGTCCGGGGAAATAATCCGGGCCGTCAGCGGCGTTATATGTAACGGTCGTGTCTTTGCTGACGAGACGCCAGGTTATCTTCGTCGCATCGTCCGCGCGGGCGACGAACTGCGCGCTGCCGCCCGGTTCGACCGTCTCACCCGTGGGGTGCTTTGTGATGTGCGGCGGGTTGCCGGTCGCGGGAGCCTCTGTCGGCGTCGTGCCGCCGGTGATGGAGAGGTTGATTATAAAGGAGTAGGTGCCGTTCTCGGTGACGACATTGTAGCTGCTGGAATAGTTGCCGGCAGTGGTGGGCGTTCCGGCCATATAGATGCCGTAATCATCCCATGACAGGCTCAGGCCCGCAGGAAGAGAGCCCGCATACTTCTCATAGGACTTTATAATAATGTTGCTGCTGAACACCTGGATACTGCCGATGTCCGTACCTGCTTCAAAGCTGTTGACATAGTCCGCGCCCGCGCTCAGCCCCGGCAGGGCAAGCGCCACGCAGAGCACAAGCGTGAGCGAAAGCAGAAGCTTCAAGGTTTGTTTTTTCATCTTTTTCATTCTCCGTTTTCTTTTTGTCTTACCATTTGTCTTAAAAATATTATAGCACAGCGGTATTTTCCCTGCAAGCCGGGAAGTAACGATTTTGCAATCTTAATAATATGACGAAGAAAAGCGAAATATGTTTCAACTTTGTAGACAATTACAATTCACTTTCGCGGCGCGGCATGATAAAATCGTCCGCGTCTGAAAGGAGTGGCTGCAATGAAGAATAAGACACGTATGATGATCCTCGCGGCACTGTTCGCGGCGCTTACTGCGGTGGGCGCGTTCATCCGCTTTCCGCTCGGGACGATGTCGGTGACGCTTCAGTTCATGTTCACCGCCATGGCCGGCGTACTGCTCGGCGCAAAATGGGGCGCAGTATCGCAGGCTGTGTATGTCGTGCTTGGGCTTGTTGGTCTGCCGGTGTTCACGATGGGCGGCGGCATAGGCTATGTCATGCAGCCGAGCTTCGGCTTCCTGCTTGGGCTTATCCCCACCGCGTGGGTAATAGGCCGCCTGACGGCAAAAGAAAACGGGCACTGGCACATCGCGCTCGCCTGCATTGCGGGGCTTGCGGTGCTGTACCTGATCGGTCTGCCGTACATGTACCTGATAATGAAGCTGTATCTGCACAAGTCCATTACCGTGTGGACGGCGATAAAGGCCGGGATGCTGGTCTACCTGCCGGGCGACGCGATAAAGATAGCGCTGACCGTGCTGCTCTATAAACCGCTGCGCAGAGCGATAAGGAAGTGAAATCCGGCTCAAATAATATTTGTGCGTGCTGCAGTTTGCAGCGCGCACATTGGCTTTTTTGTGATGTTTACAGGCTCAGGAACTTTTTCCAGGTGCTTATATATCCCTCGGCCTTTTCCTTCGTCTCGGCCTCGGCTGCCATACGCAGCAGCGGCTCCGT
>CAKTPC010000013.1 GCA_934590505.1 uncultured Oscillospiraceae bacterium | reverse complement strand
AGATCATTATACATTTTCTGTATCTGTCTGCCGGTCAGCTTGTTAAGCTTTATGTCGCCGAGACACGGGACGATGTGCTTTGTGATGTATCTGTTGTAGTAGTCCGCGGTGCGCTCACGAATGTTTGGTTTCGCGTAGATCTCAAACCACAGTGCAGCCCATTCTGCGACAGTGTAGGACTCACTTTTCGAGACGTCCAGAACTTTGGCTTCTTCAATTTTCTTCTTCAGCTTTTCTTTGACCTCAGCCTGAGTTTTGCCGAGGACGTTTTTCATCTTGACCTTGCCGTTTTCATCGTACCCGACGGTATAGCGCCCCTCCCAGCGACCGTCGCTGCGCTTGCGGATGCTGCCCTCGCCGTTTGCTCTTTTCTTTGCCATGTTTTCATCCCCTTTCGCAGCAAAGACAAATACCACAAGTCCTTCGAAATAGCCAGAGAAACTTTTAGGGCTTTTTCTTTGTTTATTGCGGCGCAGTTTTTAAGCTCTGGTGTTTGCATTTATCCAGTTTATGAATCTTTCTTTTGGTACGACGATGCGGGAGCCGGATGAAGAAGCTGCCCATCCGACGAGGCATGTGCATGCGTTAAGAAAGCCGATCATGAAAAAACTACAAAAGAACGGATGGCCGTGTGAAAAATAATAAAAATCAGGTTTGGCGACAATCCACAAAAAATGTTGGAAAATTGAGAAAAAATACCAATTGACAGGGCAATTCAATCCAGGTAGTGTATTTATAGCTTCGACAAAAAGCACGTCGGCACATGACGTGCGGAAACACGGTTAATAAAAACACAAAAGGAGAAGGTATGTACACAGAGTATCTGGAGCACTTTAAAGAACAGATCGCCGAAAACGGACACCTTGTGGGCGTGGCCGTCGGAAGCGGAATGACTACGAAATATGCAATAATGGGCGGGAGCGATATGATCATGGCGCTCAGCTCAGGAAAATACAGATCCATGGGCCTGAGTTCCATGGCGGGATTCATGAGCTACGCGAACAGCAACGACCTTGTCATGGAGTTTGCCTGCAAGGAACTGCTGAAGCAGGCGGGAGAGATCCCTGTTTTCTTCGGCTATAATGCGACAGACCCGACAAAGCGTATGTACGAATACATACAGGAAATAAAATCCCTCGGTTTTGCCGGGATCAACAACTATCCGACGGTCGGCATGATCGACGGGAAATTCAGGGAAGCGCTGGAGGAGGCGGGGCTCAGCTACAGGCAGGAGGTAGAAGCGATACGCTTTGCGCATTACTGCAGGATGCTGACGGTCGCGTTCGTGTTCACGCCGGAGCAGGCGCGGGACATGGCAGATGCCGGGGCGGACATCATATGCGCGCACTTCGGCCTGACCTATGGTGGATATCTGGGGCCCAAAAAGGCACTTACACTGGAGAAAGCTCGGCAGACGGCAGAGGAGATATTTGAATCGGCGGACAGCGTGAACCCGAACGTCGTCAAGATGATCTACGGCGGGCCGATAAAAACGCCGGCGGACGCGCAGTATATGTATCAGGGCAGTGGATGCGAGGGCTTTATCGGAGGGTCAATCTTTGAGCGCATCCCGGTCGAGAAGGCTATACTTGAGGCCACGCAGAGCTTCAAGGAAAACAGCCCCGTCGTTCCCAACTCTGAGCTGGAGAACATAATGTTCAGCAATCCCGGGCATTACAACTATGTCGACTTCATCAAGGAATACATAAACGAGAGCTACATGACGGATATAAAGCTGAGCGAGCTGGCAAAGATGGCTCACCTTTCGACCTCGTATCTGTCGACGATCTTCAAGAGAGACATAGGCTGCAGCTTTCAGGAATATCTTATAAAGGTCAGGATAGGCAAGGCGCGGGAGCTTATCCATGATGGCATTCCGCTTGTCATGGTAGCTCAGCTGGTCGGCTATAAGGACTATGCGCAGTTCAGCAAAATGTACAAAAAGCACACCGGATTTTCGCCGAGAATAGATTCGCAAAATACAAAACAAACACAAGACCCTAAAAAGGGCACAAACACAAGACATTAAACAAGTACAAAAACAGGAAAAGAAACTGTATGGAAAAAGTACGCGGAATAGGCTAGAATTTTAGACACAGAGGTGAACACGGGCAGACCCGATGTTCACGTTAAGAAAAACAAACACAAGAAGGGAGGACAGCCAATTGAAAACAATAGCAATTATTGGCACATTTGATACAAAAGGCAAAGAGTTCGCACTCCTGCGCGATCTGATCAGAGAGCAGGGCCTCGAGACGCTGTGCATACACACAGGCGCATTTGAGCCGAGCTTCGAGCCGGACGTTACCAATGAAGAGGTCGCGGCGGCAGTCGGCGTCTCAATAAAAGAGATCTCCGAGAAGAAGGACAGGGCTTTCGCGACTGACACCATGAGCCGCGGCGCGGAGAAGCTCATCCCGGAGCTGTATGCGCAGGGACGCTTTGACGGCATAATTTCCGTGGGAGGCTCCGGCGGCACATCCATGGCGACCCCGGCGATGCGTGCACTGCCGATAGGCGTGCCCAAGGTGATGGTATCCACGATGGCATCCGGAAACGTGTCCCAGTATGTCGGAACGAGCGACATAGTGATGATTCCATCGGTGGTCGACGCTGAAGGTCTCAACGCGATATCAATGGAGATTTTCTCCAACGCGGTCAACGCCATAGTCGGCATGGTGAAGAACAAGAAGCCCCGTCAGGATTCGGGCAGGCCGCTTCTGGCAGCCACGATGTTCGGCGTGACGACCCCCTGCATAAAGAAGGCGGAGGAGTATCTGCAGAGCAAGGGATATGAGGTCCTCGTTTTCCACGCGACCGGCACCGGCGGAAAGACAATGGAGGCGCTGGTCAAGGGCGGATTCATAAGGGGCGTGCTCGATATCACGACGACCGAGTGGTGCGACGAGTTGTTCGGCGGAGTGCTGAATGCCGGCCCCAAACGCCTTGAGGCGGCGGGCGCCAGCGGCGTGCCGCAGGTCGTGTCGGTAGGCGCGCTGGACATGGTAAACTTCGGGCCTATGGACACCGTTCCCGCACAGTATAAGAACCGCAATCTGTATAAGCACAACCCGACGGTCACGCTCATGCGCACGACCGCGGAGGAGAACCGCAGGCTCGGCGAGGTGATCGCCGAAAAGCTCAATAAAGCAAAGTCCGCCACCGTTCTGATGCTGCCGCTCAAGGGCGTTTCCGCGATAGACGGAGAGGGTCAGCCGTTTTACGGCCCCGAGGAAGATAAGGTCCTCTTCGATACCCTGCGCAGCAACATCGGCTCAAACGTCGAGCTCATCGAAATGGACAACAACATAAACGATGACGAGTTTGCACTGGCCGCGGCAAAGAAGCTTATAGAGCTTGTCGAGAAAAACGGATGAATCGATTCCGGTAAAAAGATTCTGAAAACAGAATTAAAATAGAAAAAGGAGAAACAAATGAGAAACGCAACAAGAATCCTTGCGCTTGTCCTTGCAATGGTCATGTGCATCGGTTGCCTCGCCGCTTGCGGCAGCAGCTCCAACTCCGGCACCACCGCCGCCGCATCCGACTCCGGCAGCAGCGCTGCAGCACCTGCGGCATCCGCACCCGAGTACACCATCAAGATCGGCTTCATGTCCCCGAACACCCACCCGTGGACTACCGCGGCAAACGACTTCGCCGCAGCGGTCGCAGAGCGCACCGAGGGCAAGGTAAAGGTCGATGTGTACCCCGCCTCCACGCTCGGCAACGGCACTGAGCTGCTCGAATCCACCCAGAACGGCACGGTCGAGATGTGCATCGTCGCAACCATGCAGATGGGCGCATTCGTTCCCGATGTTCAGGTTCTTGACCTGCCCTACCTGCTCCCGACCACCGCGATCGCCGAACAGGTCCTCGACGGCGAGGCCGGCGACATGCTCCTCGAATATGTCAACGCAGCAGGCTACAAGGCCATGTGCTGGACCGACAACGACTACCGCTGCTTCTCCAACAATATCCGTCCTCTGGTCGCTCCCGAGGATCTGGCCGGCATCAAGATGCGTATCCCCGAGACCGCAGCTCTTGTTGAATGGCTCAAGGAGCTCGGCGCTATCCCCACCATCATGCCCGCAACCGAGCTTTACACCTCCCTGCAGACCGGCGTTGTTGACGGCCAGGAGAACGGCGCAATGCTCACCATCACCGATAACTACTACGAGACGGTTAAGTACTTCACTAACTCCAACCACCTCTACGGCGCATCCCTCGTCCTCATGAACGACGATTACTGGGAAGCTCTCCCCGAAGAGTACCAGACCATCATTCAGGAAGAGTGCTACAACATGAGAGATGAAGCACGCGCCCTGATCGCAGAGCAGGTCTCCGGCTGCATCGAGCAGATCAGAGACTCTGGTGTTGAAGTCACCATCCTGACCGACGAGCAGCTTGCAAAGTGGGTCGAGAGCGGCCGCACCGTGTATGACAAGGTCGACGGACTCAACCAGGATCTCGTTGACGCATTTGTCAAGGCTGTTGACGAACTGATGTAAATACCCACCGCGTACCGTGCCACAGCGCGAATGCGTTGCGGCACGGGTACACGGCGAAATACGCCTGTCATTTTGAATAGGGTACACGCGGCTGCGGTTTCGCGGCCCTGCTCAAAATGACAGGATTTTTATATTCACATACGGAAATGCATGAACTTTCCGGTACATAAATACTAAAAGGGAGGTTTCCGCAGTGCTTGAAAAAATCTGCTCAAAGCTCGAAAAGGGCGAGCATTTCATAATCGCTGTTCTTCTTTTAATAATGACGGTCATGGCCTTTACTCAGGTCATCACAAGATATGTTTTTTCTTTTACCATAATCTGGCTTGAGGAAGCCACGAGATACTGCATGATCTGGATGTGCTTCATCGGCATGGCGCTGTGCGTAAGGAAAAAGTGCCATATAACGATAGACCTGTTCCCGGACATTTTCAGGGACAAGCTGCACTTCAAGGCCTATGACATCATCATAAACGTGCTGGTCATTGCCTTCTGCGCCTTCCTGCTGCACTACGCCTGGGGGCTGACGCGCGATGCGTTTGTGAACCACCAGCTCTCCAGCGGCCTTAAGATGCCGAAGTGGATAATGTACAGCTCGATGTGCATCGGCAGCGCGCTCTCGATTTTCCATGCCGTCACCGAAAGCATCTTCCAGATAAAAGGAGGTATGGGCAAATGACTCTCATCGTTATCCTTCTTATACTGATCTTCCTCGGCCTGCCGATAGGCATGTGCTTCGGCCTGGCCGGCATCCTGTACCTCACCGGCACCGGCTCCAATGCCGGAAGCCTTATGGCTCAGGCCTCCTTCGGCGGCATTGACTCCTTCACGATCCTGTCGCTGCCGTTCTTCATGTTTGCCGGCGATATAATGCGCTACGGCGGCGTTTCCGAGAAGCTCGTAAACTTCGCAAAGCGCTGCTTCAGAAACTCCATCTCGGCCCTTGGCAACATAACCGTTCTTGCCTGCGCGTTCTTCGGCGCGGTCTCCGGTTCCTCCGCTGCCACGGTTTCCGCAATCGGCGGCATCATGGTCCCTGAAATGAAGAACCATCACTATAAGCCCGAGTATGCCACGGCACTGGCAAGCGCCGCGGGCTTCCTGGGAATACTCATTCCGCCCAGCGTCCCGGCCGTCATTTACTGCTGCGCCGCAGGCGTGTCGGTAGGCAAGGTCTTTCTCGCGATCATCGGCCCCGGCGTGCTCACCACCATTGCCTTTATTATCCTCAACCGTGTTCTTATAAAGAAGAACTATGATTATGAGGCTGCAAAGAAGCTGGAGGAAGCACAGCAGTACGCCACGGAAAAGTCCTTCTTCAGAGCCTTTATCGAGGCGCTGCCCGCGTTCCTGATGCCGGTCATCATCCTCGGCGGCATTTACTCCGGGATTTTCACTGCGACCGAAGCCTCTGCCGTTGCCATTATATACGGCCTTGTCGTCAGCATGTTCGTGTACAAGAAGATCGGCGTAAAGGATATCATGCCTATCGCCAAGGAGTCCGCCCTGACCGCGGCAAAAATACTTCTTATAATGGCGACCGCGACCTTCTTCGGCAGAGTCATGACGCTCCTGAGCCTGCCCCAGACCATCGCGACGGCCATTACCGGTATATCAAGCAACAAGATAATCATCCTGCTGCTCATAAATGTCGTTCTGCTTATCCTCGGCATGCTTATGGAGACCGGAGCTGCGATACTCCTCGTCACACCCATTATCTACCCGATAGCAAAGGCCGTCGGCGTGGACCCGGTACACTTCGGTGTTATCATGACCTTCAACCTCGCGGTCGGACTCATCACGCCGCCGATGGCGCTGAACCTCTTTGTCGGCTCGCAGGTGGGCAAGCTGCCGATAGCGAAGATCATCCCGCCTGTCATACCGTATCTGATCGTATCGCTTGTTATACTTATTCTGATAACCTACTGCCCTGCGCTCAGCGTCGGGCTGCCCAACCTGCTGTACTAAGGAGACGGATATGAACGCAGCAAAAAGATTCAGAGAACTGATGAGCCGCCCGGGCACGGTCATTGCGCCGGGAGTATATGACGGAATAGGCGCGCGCGTCGTCGAACAGACCGGCTTTGACGCGGTCTATATGACCGGCAACGGCGCAATGGCGAGCCTGCTCGGCAAGCCCGACATGGGCCTTGCCACTATGACCGAAATGGTGATGCGCGCCCACCAGCTCGCAGCGTGCGTGGACATACCGCTTATCTGCGACGCGGACACCGGCTACGGCGGGCTTGGAAATGTGCGGCGCACGGTCGAGGAATTTGAAGCGGCTGGAGTCGCCGGGATACATATCGAGGACCAGATATGCCCGAAGCGCTGCGGCGCGCTGGGCGGGGTGCAGGTAGTGTCCCGTGAGGAATCCGCCGCCAGAATAGAGCTTGCACTGAAATCGAGACGCAGCGACGACTTCTTCATCATCGCGCGCACGGACTCAAAGGGCGCGATCGGCTTTGATGAGGCCATAGAGCGCGGGCGCATCTACGCCGCTGCCGGGGCGGACGCGATCATGATAGAGGGCCTTGATAACCTCGACGAGATAAAGCGCGTCGTCGACAGTATCGACGCTCCCATCCTCTTCAACATCTTCGAGCGCAGCAAGGAAGAAGCCTACAATGTGCGCGAGCTTGAAGCCCTCGGCGTGAAGATAATCATAAACTGCCTTACCAGTACGATGTATTCTGCGGCAGTCCTCAAGCATATGATGGAAACGTTCAAGGAGACCGGCACGACCGAGAGCTTTGTCGACGGTATGCTCTCCATGAAGGAATACACTCATATTCTCGGGATCGAACGGGAAATGGAAATACTCGGCTGATGTGAGGGCAGGGCAATGACAGTATCGGAAACTCTTGCCGGCTATATTGAACGGCTCGGAGACTGTGCGGCCAACGCAGAAGTGGCTGAGGCTGCCCGCATGCACTTTGCGGACACTGTCGCGTGCATCGCTGCCGGGTCGGGCTCGGCTGCTGCTGCCGCGGTGGCTTCGGCCGCGGCGAAAAGAAACGCCGCGCCGACCTCGACGGCGCTGTGTTTAGGCGGCTTCAGAACAGGCGTGCACGAGGCGGCGATGATAAATGCCGTTTCCGCCCACTGCCGGGATTACGACGATATGAGCATCGGGCTCAACGGTCACGCAAGCGCGGTGCTCGTACCCGTGTGCCTTGCGCTCGGCGAGCAGCGGCACAGCTCCGGACGCGATGTACTCAATGCTTATATTGCGGGCGTTGAGGCGGACTCGCTGCTAGGGAAAATGCTGCCCGGGAGCGGTTACTATAAGGGCTGGAACACAAGCTGCACTGTCGGCACCGTCGGCGCGGCGGTCGCGGCGGGAAAGCTGCTGGGGCTGAATCAGGCGCAGCTTGTCGAGGCGATAGGCATGGCTGCCGGGGCCTCAGCCTGCGTCAAGGAAAACTACGGCACTGCGGCAAAGGATATAAGCCTTGCGATGACTGCCCACAACGCCGTCTTTGCGGCGGAAATGGCGGGGCTCAGCTGCAATTCAAACCACAAGATATTTGAAGGAGAGAACGGCATATACAAGTCCGTCGGGATAGACCGCAGTGTCTCAGATTTTGAAGCTGTCTGTGCCGGGCACGTCTCTGATTTCCTCGCACCCGGCATGATAATAAAGCCGTACCCGACCTGCCGCGGTAACCATAACGCGCTTGATTGCTTTATGGCTATTGTCCGGGAGAACGCTCTGCGGCCGGAGGATATAAAGCGCGTGCGCTGCCGCGTCGATCAAGCCGCTATGGATACGGATAAGTATCCCTTCCCGGCTACCGCTGAGCAGGCGAAATTCAGCATGAGATACTGCCTTGGGCTCATGCTCTATAAACGGGAGCTGAGCACCGCGGACTTTGACGCGTCCGTTTCGCTGGATGACAGAGCGGTACGGTTTATGGACAAGGTCGATGTGAGCTTCGACCCGGAGATAAAGGACGCGCGCTTCGGAACGGCGGTCGAAGTCGAGACCGTAGACGGCAGAAGCTTTGAAAAGTCCGGGCGCTTTGCCTCGGGGGACCCGATGAACCCGATAAGCGGCGAGACCATGCGTGCAAAGCTCCGCCAGTGCTTCGGCGCGCATTATCCGGCCGAAAGGACGGACGCGATCATCGGATGTCTGGAGTCTCTTGACAGGCTTCGCGACATCAACGAGCTGACCAGCCTTCTCGCGTGAAGGCAAACCAAGTGCGAAAACAGTCAGGAAAGGCTGTTTGGCATATAAAATTTAATATCTAAGGAGAAACAACATGAACACTCAGACCAGAAGTGAAATAATCGCTAAGTTCAAAGAAGAGATCGCAAACGGCAAGATACTCGTCGGCGTCGGCGCCGGCACCGGCATCACCGCGAAGAGCAGCGAAGCGGGCGGCGCGGATATGCTCATCATCTACAACTCCGGCCGTTACCGTATGGCTGGCCGCGGCTCCCTCGCAGGACTGCTGTCCTACGGCGATGCAAACCAGATTGTCGTTGAGATGGGCGCAGAGGTGCTCCCCGTCGTTAAGCACACTCCGGTTCTCGCCGGCGTATGCGGCACCGACCCCTTCCGCGTGATGGACATTTACCTCAAGCAGCTCAAGGATCAGGGCTTCAACGGTGTCCAGAACTTTCCGACCGTCGGCCTGATCGACGGTATCTTCCGCCAGAACCTCGAAGAAACCGGCATGGGCTACGGCCTTGAGGTCGAGATGATTAGAAAGGCACATGAGCTTGACATGCTCACCTGCCCCTACGTATTCGATCCTGAGCAGGCAAAGGCCATGGCCGAAGCCGGTGCGGACATACTCGTTGCCCACATGGGTCTTACTACCAAGGGCACCATCGGCGCCAAGACCGCGCTCACCCTTGATGACTGCGTAGAGAAGATCAAAGCCATCATCGCCGCCGGCCGCTCCGTGCGCCCCGACATTATGGTCATCTGCCATGGCGGTCCCATTGCCGAGCCGAGCGATGCTGCGTATATCATCCAGCAGATCCCCGAGATCGACGGCTTCTTCGGCGCCTCCTCCATCGAGCGCTTTGCGGCAGAGCGCGGCATAAAGGCGCAGGCCGCGGCCTTCAAGGCAATCACAAAGTAAGAAGCTAAGATGGCCGTCAGGCACATCCTTGCAAATACCTATAATTTTCATACGCCGCCGAGCCGTAAGGTCCGGCGGCGTACCCACGCAGAGCGCAGAGGTCACCTATATCATCCTTGAAGTGTGCAGAGCAATGACATGCATCATCATGCTTCCTAAATTGACAGCTTGAACAGCAGCTACCTCACGCGCTCATCGTTCATATCAAGCATACTTCGCAGACTTGTGAGCAGAGCTTTATTGATATCCTCTCCTTGCAGATAGCGGTAAAATCGTTGGTACAGCGGCGTTTGGGGGCGTATAGATAGCGGAAATCCTGCGATTTCTTGAAACTGATAGCACCCTTCGTAGCTTGAAAAGCCCCGCGTTGCGGGGCTTTGTGAATGCCCGCCGCTCAAACCGATAGCGGGCTTTATCTTGTGAAATTTTCGAACGGCCATGTCCGGACGAAAATTCCGCGAAAATACCCTCAAACGCCGCGCGTTCTCCTGCCGGGGTATCGTCGCCCTACCTGCTCCTATAAAAGCGCACACAGCGCCTCACGTGCGGACACAGGCGGGGCTTGCGTGCGTTAGTAGGCAGCGTTCCTCTGCGCCATGAGTCTTCAATGCGCTGCTGCTCTCGTGCAAGGTCCATAGCCTTGATCTGCTCATGATAGAATTGCTCAATGACCAACTGTACAGGCAGAATCGTATAGAGCAAACTTCCGGTGCTGAATCGTCATGTATGGAACAACAGTTTCTGTTGATAGTCGCCGGAGTGAATAGCCCATAAAATAAATCCTGTTTATGGGTTCTCGTTCTTCTGGAGGCAACTCTAATGAAACATTAAGAACCGATGCGATGCTAATCAAGACGTCCAACGGAGGGGACTGAACATTAGTTTCATAACTGCTTACAGCTGCTACGCTTTTATTGATTCTTCCAGCCAGGACTTTTTCTTTGACTTGGTGTTGGACGTCGACACTGCCGGACGCGAACCGCAAGTCCAGGCGTCGAAGAACTATTATTACGACATCCCGAATAATCCGGACTAGTTTAAGTTCCATCCTATCCCTCTCAGCTTTGAGCCGGTGGAATACCATAAGTGCTCTCCGGTTTTGTATTCGGGAAGCATCGCTGACATGATCGACTACTCATTGCGGAGCCGCGTTGAGCGCGGCATCACCGTCCGCCGCTGCAAAAACTGCAGACGTTACTTTCCACAGACAGGCCGCGTGAGCGCGGAGTACTGCGAGCGCCCGGTTCCGTCCGGTCAAACTTGCTACCGGGAGATCGGCGCGCTGAAGCAGTGGACGATACGCCAGTCGGAGGCTCCGGTGTTCAAGGCGTACCGCAAGGAATACAAGAGGCGCTTTGCGTGGATCAAGGCCGGGCGCATCACGGACAGACAGTTTTACGACTGGAGCGAACGGGAAACAGAACAGAAAAAGAAATGTGACCGGGATATTATTTCAGCCGAGGAATTTTACGCATGGCTGAAGACTTCGGAACCAAAAAAGACATGACGTTGACTGTTTAATGGTCAGCGTCATGTCTTTCATTGTCTATGGCGGAGTATCTGGTGAAAGTGGAATATTCCAGACTACTTGCGCCGAAGAAGCTTGACTATGCAGTGCTGGCCAAGGCGTATGACGAAGCGAAGTAGCTCTGGTCACAAGACAAATACTAAAATGCTTCTGCGTGTGGACATGGAAAGACAGAGTAGTACACGAAGAAACACCAGGAGGACTTTAAATAAGGCAGAGAGTAGGCGGACTTCCGCAAATTGGTGATCCCTGCGGCGGACGCATCCGCTTGACGGTTCTTCGTAGTCAAAGGAGCAGTCCGAGGCGGCTTGGTATTGTGGGTGAAATGTGTGTACCCCAACAATTTCAACCATCAGTTGACAAGGAAGATATCAACATAGCCAAAAGCGAAAACATCTTCAAGCGGAAAGACGGCAGATGGGAAGCGCACTATATCAAAGGACATGAGCTCTCCGGCAAAATCAAATATGGCCTCTGCTATGGAAAGACTTATCGGGAAGCCAAGGAAAAAGTAACCAAGTGCAAAGCGGCTATGGTCAGTGGGAAGCCTGTTCCGAGCACAAATTCCCGTCGTCGCTTTTCTTTTTACTGCGATGAGTGGCAGCGCCTGCGAAGGCCTAAGGTGAAGGAGTCTACCTATATTAATATGATACCGCACTGAGAAAACATATCAAGCCCAAGCTTGGCGGCAGCTTCCCGATAGGCATTACATCCGGTGTCTGATCGACGGTTTTACAGAAGAACTGTTGTTCGAGGAGGAACTGGCCCCTAATACAGTGAATGACGTGCTTGTTGTGCTGCACGGGGCTTAAAGTATACTGCAGCATTTTCCCCGGTATGTTCTCTGCCGTTGAGATCGATTATCCAAAGCCGGGTAAAAAGGATGCGGGTATTATCCCGCGAGGAGCAGTTCCGATTCGTTTCTTATCTGCTAGAAAGTATGGATACACGCAAGTTCAGGGTTCTGCTGACGCTCTTTACCAGCGTCCGTATCGGAGAGCTCTGCGCGCTGCAATGGGGGAATTTTTCTCTGAAAGGGCAGACGATCCGCATTGACGCTACGCTTCAGCGCCTGCGTGATGCCAGCGCTGCCGGAAGTACACGGACAAGGATTGTAATCAGCATACCCAAGAGCAATACCTCTATCAGGATGATCTCAATAACAGACTACACGGCTGAGTTTTGCGGGAATATGGCTCCCATAGTTCAGCCTCTTATGTTTTGACTGATACGGACAGCTTCATACTGCGACCAGTGCCGGGCAGCGGGCGAGACTCCATACCAGTCAACCAGTATTACGCAGATTATCTGGCAAAGGTCAACGCCACCATGCACCTGAACCACAAGCCCGGTGACCAACTTGCCGATCCGCAGTTCCAAAACATGGCCTTTGAGGACCGGCTCGGTCTTTTGGTGGATGCGGAATGGAATGCCCGAAAGAATAACCATCTGAACAAGCTGATTCCTCATTCGAGACGGCGACACCGGTCTGGCGCGTCGTATCGAGGCTCTCGAAAAGCACGGAGGGGTTCGTGATGGTCTTCGGCGTGATCGCGGTGAGTCCCTCGGGGTAGAGGCGCATGACGTCCGCGTCGCTTTTTTCGGCGAGGAGTATCTTGCCGGCAGCGTCCGCGTAAGCGGGGATGCGGCGGCCGACGGCTCTGTACAGGCGCAGCTTTTCAAAAGGGTCGACCCGCTGCACGACGAGAACGTCACCGGCGATAAGCTCGCCCATTATAAGGGTAACGTCGTTCGCAGAGGCAAAATTATACATGACCTGAAAGATAACATCGTCCATATTGGAGTCACCGACATATTTCGTGCCTATCTCATAGAGCTTATACCCAAGGAAATACTGCATGACTATGGGGTTATAGTGCAGGTACCCATATGAGACGAGCGTGCGGAGAATGGGAAGAATGCTGCTCTTCGGGGCGTTAAGGTAGTTTGCAATCTCGGTAAGCGTCTTGCCGGAGTTTTCGGTCTCCGTAAGAAATTCGAGGATTAGAACAACGCGCTCGGTTGAGCGGTGCTGGCTGTTGTTGTTTTCAGATACAGTATTGTTCACGACTGGCCTCCCACGTTCTTATATATGAATCGTTCAAAATTTCTACAAACACATTCTATACCATAGCGGGCAGAAAAGCAATACCTTTTAGTAAATGTCCGGAATATGATTGCTAAATAAAAAGCGAAAAGGCAGCCTTGAAAATACAATGGCAATTTGCACAAACAGCCCCGGTGCAGAATTGTGCAAATAACAGAAACAGGGTAAACAGACATAACATTCTATTGACAACTCCCGCCGCTTGGGCGATACTATAATCAGCAAGTTGTTCGTATATGAGAATCAGGTTCTGAGATGCGAACGTGAGAGAGGGCAGCAATAGGAGGCAAGCGAATGTGAAAATGAAAAAATTCCGGGATGTTTGGACAAAGGTGCTGTGATAAGAAATTCTTCGTGAGAAGAGTTCCTGCATAAATATTTCCCTGATCTGTCCCTTGTACAAAAAATGAACTGTCCCGCGCCATTTACGCTGAAAGTCAAAAGTATGGCGGCGCGCCTTTGGAGTATGATCTCACATTGTTTTTCAGGGCGGAACTTGATGCCCACTGTATTTATTCAGACACCTTGTGGCGCTTGAATTATAATCCCCTTGAAAAGCAGCTGATGGTCCTACCGGCAGCACACACTTTACTCGGCGGCACCTATGTAAACGAGTTTTGTGAAACAACACTTCTGGGTCTGTATGCCGTAGGTGAAGCAATGGGCAGTCTTCACGGTGCAAATTGACAAATTGAATAGGTAGTTGCGTCGGCGCAGAAACTTTTGTTTTTGGTGCAACAGCCGAAAAAATGCATCCGGGTATGTTGTCGTCAATGGTTTGGATTTGAATAAAGCTGATACGGTTGCCAGGCAAGTGCTTTCCTCGTACTCCGGTACAGCGAGCAGCCAAGCCGAGGCTGAGGCAGAAGATAAGATTTAAAACGTTTTATCCCCTTCACTGTCCTTGATCCGGGATGGGGCGGGATGCTCCGTTGCCTCCAAGGCCGCGAAGGAAATCTGTTTCCAGATGCCCGCTAGGGATAAAAGCACTCCTGAATTACTTTGAAAATCCAAATAGCTGAAAAAGGGATGTTGATCCACATGATTGCTGATGCCTCTGTTTATCGAAAAGAAAGCCTAGGAGTATTTTTCAGAAGCGAATATCCTGAACCTGATAATCAAAATTGCTTATTCAGTGTTCTGGCAAAAGATGTGAATGGGTCAACATGTATCCGGACTTTAAAAAGGTAATAGTACCAACACGGCATAAAAGGGAAAGCTCCCTTTAAAATATGCAGTATTAATTCTAAGGATGTGAGTAGAACATGCTAACAATTGAAAACCAGCATTTACGAGTTCGAGTGAAGCCTTTGGGTGCGGAATTGTGCAGTATTTTTAGCAAGAAGCTCGAGCAGGAAATCATGTGGCAGCCAGGCGACGAGATTTGGAATCACAGTTCAATGCTTCTGTTCCCTAATCCCGGAAGAATTTGTAGGGATCGGACAATCATCGATGGGAAGGTGCGTCCTGCGACAATGCATGGCTTTGCATACAATCAGCAGTTTGAAGTAGTCAATCACCGCGAAGATCTGCTGACCCTGAGGCTTTCTGCAAATGATTATACGAGAGAAAGCTACCCGTATGAATTTACTTTGGATGTTACCTTCCGGCTCGAAGGGGATGTGCTTTACCAGGAACTGGCAGTGTCAAACAAGGGCAACAGAAAGATGTATTTTTGTCTTGGCGCTCACCCTGGATTCTATCTGCCGATGATGGTTGGCGAAAGTGGGAACGACTATGTCCTCCGGTTTGACAGAAAACAAAACATCAAAAGATTTGCAACTGAAAAAGGAACTATGCTGCTGACCGGCGAGAAGACCCCGTTCCTTGAAGATGCAACGGATGTTCAGCTGAGTGAGGATTTCTTCAACGGCGGTTCTATTTTGTTGGATGGTGTTGAGGCAGATACCATAACATTGCTTTCTCTGAAGTCCGGGCACTTTGTAGAGCTCGGTATAAAAGGCTTCCCATATATGTGTCTGTGGGGTAACCCGGTTCGGAACGCCGTGATCTGCATTGAGCCTTGGTGTGGTACCTCCGATCTGGCGGGCACAAATCAGGTCTGGGAAACAAAGCTTGGCATTGAAAGTGCGGATATTGGAGAAACCTTCACAAGAACTCTGAGTTTCCGTGCCGAGTGATGAGACTTCCGTTTTAATGAGAGGTGTTTTATGACAAAAGCTTTGGATTTTGTAATTCGAGTTGTAGGTGTAGTTTTACGCATTATGCTCGCTTGTACGGTGATCTTTGTTTCCTGCCAGATACTTTTCCGTTATATTTTTAATTCTCCGCTCTCTTGGACAGAGCAGCTCAGCAGATTCTTTTTTATTTGGATGATGTGCCTTTCTGTCCCGGTTTTGTTTTACAAAAAAGATTTCATGGCATTCGACTTGGTTCAAAATAAAATTCCAGAACCTGCCAGAAGTATTATTGTCATTCTGGTAAAAATTGCGATTGTCGCCTTTGCAGTGTTTTGGTTCTATGGCAGCGTTACTTTGATTGCTGGCACACTCAACAAGATGACTTCCGGCGTAAAGATGCATATTTATTGGCTGTATTCAGCTCAGAGTGTTGCATCCGCTTTGGTAGTGTGGGTAATGAGCACTCAAGTAGTTCATGACATTCGTGATTTTGTGCGTGGTAAGAATTCTAAGGAGGGCAGTGAAGAATGATTGCTGTTATCATTATATCGTTTTTTATATGCCTGTTTATAGGATTCCCGATTGCTATAGCTATGGGAGTCGCCGGCGCTATCGGCATTGTCACCGACCCCAGCCTGTCTGCGGTAATCGTGTCTCAAAAATTGCACACCGGATTCGACTCCTTCGCATTGATGGCCATGCCGTTTTTCATGCTGGCAGGTCAGATCATGGAGCATACTGGAATTACAGAACGCCTGGTCGACCTGGCAAAGCGCTTGGTGGGATGGATGCGCGGCGGCCTTGCCTATACTACTATCGTTTCCGGAGTCCTTATGGCAGGTATCTCCGGCTCTGCCAATGCAGATGCAGCAGCAATCGGAGCTCTAACGCTTGGCCCCATGCGCCGTGATGGCTGGTCAGAAGGTCAATCCGTCGCCGTGGTTGCATCCGCCGGCGGTCTGGGCCCCATTATCCCGCCCAGTATCCCCATGATCATCTTCTGTAACCTGACAAGCATAAGCGTGGGAAAGATGTTTGTGGCGGGTTATATTCCCGGCATTCTGCTTGCTTTAGGTTATATGGCCATTGCAGGCTATTATGCAAAAAAGCATAATTTGAGCAAAACAAAATTCGAGGGTTTTGGCATCCTCTGGAAGACATTCAAAGGTGCAATCTGGGCCCTGCTGATGCCGATTATCATTCTGGGCGGCATTCTTTCCGGTATTTGCACGGCTACTGAAGCCGGTATTTTGGCCGTCCTCTACGGAACAGTGTATGGGTTCGCCACAAACAGGCTGAAATTCAAGCAGCTCTCGGAGTGCCTTTATAATGCCGTTCTTAACTCCGGCGGTCCCATGCTGATTATTGGTATGGCTACCATTTTGGGCTATGAGCTTACCAGATACAATTTTGGAACACTTGTAGGAGATTTTGTACTTGCATATGCAGCGTCCCCTGTAGCCTTCCTCATGATCGTTATCGTTATGCTTATTATTGCTGGCATGTTTATTGACGGAACGGCTACCATGATGATGCTCCTTCCTATTCTTGTGCCCATCTCTAAGGCGCTAGGAATTGACCAGATTCAGTTTGCAATGGTATTTTTTCTGGCTTTACAGACCGGCGGTCTTACTCCCCCCCGTTGGTGCTCTTCTGTTCATCGTTTCTTCTGTTGGAAAAATCCCACTCGGAAACTGCGTTAAGCCCATCATTCCTTTTGTTGGGGTAATGGCAATTGCCGCAATGCTTATCATATTTATTCCCGAAATCGCAACGTTCCTGCCGAACCTACTGGGATACGCCTAAGTAACATTAACGGGGACAACCGTTTTTGAAAAAATATTATGGAGGAAAAAGTAATGAAAAAAATTCTCGCACTGTTTCTCGCAATCATGATGATTTTCAGTCTGGCTGCTTGCGGAACCAGCGAAGAGGCCCCCGCTGACACCAGTACCCCCGACCAAGACGTTGAACCCATCACTCTGAAATTCTCTTATGCAAACAATTCGGAAACCACCGCCGGCACCACTGCACTTGCTTGGGCCGAGGCCATCACCGAAGCGACCGAAGGCCGCGTTCAGATTGATGTCTACCCCAATGGTCAGCTTTACTCCAACCTTACCGAGGAAATTGAAGCCGTCGAGCTCGGCCTTCTGGATATGGCCCTGGTTGACGCATCCCTTCTGGTTGACTATCTTCCAGAACTCAATCTTCTCTGCCAGCCCATGCTCTTTGACGGCTTTGAAAGCTGGGAGCATATTATGAGCAGCGACATCGTCGACGGTATCAGACAGCACGTGGGAGAAAACACCAACATGCGCATTCTGGGCTTTGTCTTCATGGGCTTTCGTAACTGCATCATCACCAAAGAGATTAACTCTATGGAAGATTGCAAGGGCATCATCATACGTTCTCCAGAAACCGACGTTTATCTGAACACCCTTTCTCGCCTGAACTTTACGCCCACTCCCCTTTCTTTTTCTGAAATCTACACCGCTATGGAGTCCGGCGTCGTTCAGGGCACCGAAACCACCTACGAATACATGTATACCCAGAGCTACGGTGAAGTTGCCAAACAGCTTATTGAGAGCTGCCACATTGCCTCTAATAACTGTGTTATCATGAACAATGGAACTTGGGATAAGATTTCTGCCGAAGACCAGAACGTTATCATAGAGCTCTACGATGAATATATGTGGTCTCTGAACTCCAAGATCAACGATGAGTCTGAAGGCTGGAAACAGAAGCTCATTGACGAGTACGACTGCAATGTCTACTATTATACTGACGAAGAAAAGGCTATCATTCTTGAGCGTTTCCAGGAATACTGGAATGAAAGCGCCTCTCAACACGGCTTCGAAGATCTCCTGACCCAGGTTCTTGAGCTCCGCTAACCCCCCTAAGCGAATACTCTGAAGTTTATACTTAGTTTTATGAATGCCGAAGACTGCGGCAGAATAATCTGCTGCAGTCTTTAGCAATGGCAATAGAAATAAAGAAAACGGCATTCTTGGCCGTATCGTCAATATCGGTTCCATACATGGCAGTGTGACATGGGTAAAGCGCAAGATGCTGCCGTACTCAGCAGCTAATGGCGGACTGGAGATGTTTACGAAATCCGTTGCTATTGAAGTCGCCAAATACGGCATAAATGTGAACTATGTCGCTCCAGGTCTTGTGCTCACGAAAATTGCCGATCGATATTTTGAGAGAGACCTCAGGGGCTTTTCCAGGAAAATCGCAACAGGCTTTCAGGGGTTTTCCAAGCATCTTGTCCCTGCTGTTATGTTTTTATCCGATGTGGAGAAGTCCGCATATATTGTGGGGTAGACTCTGCGTGTAGATGGCGGCCAGTCAATAGACGGCTACATTGATTGTATGCTGGACGATGAATTCTGATAGTTCTTTTACCAGTCCCAGTTTCTTGACTGAAGGCAACTTTATTATGATTGGAGAATACAATGGCGCCAGAGAATAGAGGTTTAGTTTTTGATATAGAAGAATTTGCCGTTTTTGACGGTCCTGGTGTTCGCTGCACTATTTTTTTAAAAGGCTGCCCGCTTCGCTGCGTATGGTGTCACAATCCGGAAGGACTATCATTTGAGCCGCAGCGGCTGCGCTATCAAGCTATGTGCAAGCATTGCGGTGCGTGCATAGAAGTATGCCCAACGCCGGGTGATTGCCATGCCTGCGGAAAATGCGCAAAGATATGTCCAGGCAGATGTATACAAATCGCAGGCACTTGGATGACTCCTGAAGAGGTGGCTGCACGCATTCGCCGCATAGGCGCTCTTCTTGTAAAAAATGGCGGAGGGATAACCTTCTCCGGCGGAGAACCCATGATGCAGGCTGATTTTGTCTGTGCTGTGCGCAAGCTTCTCCCTGAAATACATGCGTTGGTTGAAACCAGCGGATATGCTGAGGAAGAGGTATTCAGACAGGTTGTATCGGAAATGGATATGGTAATTATGGATCTCAAGCATATAGATCCTGTACAGCACAAATGCTGGACAGGTGTTGACAATGCGCCGATCCTTAGAAATTTATGTGTTTTAAAAGGAATGGATAAGCCATTTCGTATCCGAGTACCATTGATACCCGGCGTTAATGACACGGGAGAGAACATGGCCAAAACAGCTGAACTGCTTGTCGACGCCAAGAACCTTGAGAAAGTAGAACTACTGCCTTACAATAAAGCGGCGGGGAGCAAATATAAAGCCGCAGGAATGGAATATAAGCCTGCGTTCGACGAAAATAAAGACCCTAACATTTTTACCGAAGCTTTTCAGAAGAATGGAATTCCGGTCTCTGTTTTATAACAGACCATTACTCAGAAAGGAACGAATATCATGAATAAATTCAAAGTAACCCCGACCGAATTGAGTACTGAACGGAAAGAGGAAATTGCCAAACAGATTCAGGATCCCTCACTGTCTCTTGCTCAAAGAGCTGCCCTTCGTTTTAAACTATTTCTGGAGGAAGATGGTGCGCTCACTTCGCCAGATAGCCAAATACCTATTTACTGCACGGTGAAAGGGTTCCCTGACATCTATCAGGAGAGTGAAAAGGAACGGCTCAGCGCCGGACATTACGTTCACGAAAGAGGTCGTGTCTGCAATATAAGCGCCGACTGGGAGGGTGTTCTTAACAGCGGGCTATTGTGCAGACGAGAGAAGGCCCCTGCAGAAACGCAGCAGTGCATAGACGCAATTATCGCTTACACAGACCGCTTAAATATTGCTGGTTTGTCCCACGCTGCAAGGTACGGCGCAAGGTCATTCTTGGAGGCGCTGCAGATGATGCGTGTGCTCCACTTCGGTCTCTGGATTAGCAATGCCTATCATAATACAGTTGGCCGCTTCGACCAGTATATGCTCCCGTTTTACAGAAAAGATATCGAACGCGGTGAACTGACAAGGGAGCAGGCTCTGATTTTAATTGAGGATTTCTTCTATTCGTTCAACCGGGACAGCGATCAGTTTGTAACTTACGTTGGGAACAACGGTCAAAGTCTGATGCTCGGCGGATGCAAACCAGACGGCTCCGACGCATACAACGAATTGACGGAGCTTTGCTTGGAAGCTAGCCTCCACAACCGTTGCATCGACCCTAAGATCAATCTGCGTGTAAACAAAAATACGCCCCTGTCCGTTTACGAATTCTGCACAAAACTGACTAAACAGGGACTTGGATTCCCCCAGTATGCAAACGACGATGTGGTTATTCCTGCGTTGGTGAACTGGGGATACGATATTGAAGACGCAAGAAACTATACGGTGGCCGCCTGTTGGGAATTCATAGTCCCTGGCGTGGGAATGGACATTCCTAATATTGCTGCGGTTTCTCATGCGGAAGTTATCCGAAATGTGATCTTGAATGATCTTAAAAACACAGACACGTTTGACGAATTGATTGCCCATGTCAGAAAAGCGGAATTTGCAGTTGCGGATGAACTGGAGGCCTCTTTGAAACCCCTGTGGATCGAACCGGCTCCGTATTACACTGCGTTAATGTCCAATTGGGAACATGATATCTCAGAGGGTGCAAAGTACAATAATTATGGAGTGCACGGAACAGGCTTTACTACGGCGGTGGACCAGCTCGCTGTGGTGAAACAGTGTGTGTTCGATGACAAGAGTGTAAGTCCCGAGAGACTTTGCTTCGGAATGAAAACTAACTTCGAGAATGATAAGGAGCTCTGCAACTACCTGCGGAGAGAGGCACCAAAGACCGGACGCGATGAGATGGCGAATGAAATCCTCGACAAGCTCATCGATATCTTTGCCGATGCCTGGGAAGGCCGTGTAAACGAAAGAGGTGGAATTTTCAGACCCGGTACCGGCACGGCAATGTACTACTCCTGGCATACCAAGAATCTGGGTGCAACTGCCGACGGACGCCTGGCTGGGGAGCCTTACTCTGCAAATTTCACGCCTACATTGCTGGTGGTTGATGCAGGCCCCCTCTCTGTAATTTCGGCTATGGCCCGGCCCAATCTGATTCGGGCTTGCAACGGTGGCCCCTTGACTATGGAGCTTCATGATACAGTATTCAAGAATACCGAAGGCGAAAAAAAGGTTGCTCAGCTAGTAAAGAGTTATATCGATCTGGGTGGACACCAGCTGCAGCTAAATGCGGTAAGCCCTGAAACGCTCCGCGCAGCACAGAAAAATCCTGAAGCCTACCAGGGACTTATTGTCCGTGTTTGGGGCTGGAGCGGACATTTCGTCCAGTTGGACCCCTGCTGGCAGGATCAGATCATTCGACGCGTCTCTTATTCTGTTTGAGTAAATATATGGAGACAGGGTCTGTGATATAAGCAGCCCCTGTCTCTATAAAAGTAGAGCATAGCAAGAAAAACCTTTAGAATGCCGTGTTGATTTCCTTTGAACGCATCTGCTATGATTACAGCTTGGATGGCCGTTGCCGCGTCTGCGGTACAGCGGAAGGCATGGTGAAAAAATGAACGGAAATGATATAATGACCGAAAACGGGATAACGACGCTGACGCTGCTTATCGAAGCGGATGAGTGCGATACCGTGGCTGCGTGGAGGCCGAGCGCGATCGTCACGGAGATGCAGCGCGCGACGCATTACGCGAGGGAAGCGCTCGGCATCGACTGGTCGTCGCTTGCGGCGAAAGGTGCGCTCTGGGTAGTTTCACGCGTGAACGTCAACTTCGAGCGCATACCAAATATTGGGGAGAAGCTCACGCTCGGGGCAATCCCGCTGAAGCCGGTGAAGGCGCTGTACCCGTGGCGTTTTGAGTTCTCCGACAGCGAGGGGAAACGGGTCGGCACGGGGGAGGCCCTGTGGAACCTGATGGACGCGGACACGAGACGCCTAGCAATTCTCCCGGAGGTCGCGGAGAAACTCCTTCAGGCGGGGATCACGGAACAGGGCACGCTCCCATCGGCGGCGCAGGAGCTGGACGGGGAGCCGAGACGGCTGACATTCACACCGGCGTATACCGATCTTGACATCAACGGCCACGCAAGCCACCTGCGCTATATCGACTGGTGCTGTAACATCTTCGGTGCCGGGATAATGAGCAGGTACGCCATACCATGCTTCCGCATAGCGTATATGCATGAGGTGTGCATCGACAGCCATGCGGATATTGAGCTGCGCACACGGGGGACAAGCTTCTCCTTCAGCGGCTATTACGGGGACACACCTGCCTTCGTGATAGACGGGACGCTGGCAGCACGCGAATAAGGACAAAAAGACGATATGACAATAGACCGGCGCCAGGGCTTTGCTATCTCTGCCGCCAGTTTTCTGTATTACTGCATTTTGAGGAAGCCCTCTATCTTTCCCTTGAGCTCATACAGCTCATAAAGTATCTTGCGCTCCTTCTCCTCGGTATAGTCAAATATCGAGAAGCAGGCTTCAAGCCCGTAGCAGGTCACTTCATGCTTCTTGATCGGTACGGCGACGGAGCGGACATACATCGTCGATTCCTCATTCGAGACGGCGACACCGGTCTGGCGCGTCGTATCGAGGCTCTCGAAAAGCACGGAGGGGTTCGTGATGGTCTTCGGCGTGATCGCGGTGAGTCCCTCGGGGTAGAGGCGCATGACGTCCGCGTCGCTTTTTTCGGCGAGGAGTATCTTGCCGGCAGCGTCCGCGTAAGCGGGGATGCGGCGGCCGACGGCTCTGTACAGGCGCAGCTTTTCAAAAGGGTCGACCCGCTGCACGACGAGAACGTCACCGGCGATAAGCTCGCCCATTATAAGGGTAACGTCGTTCGCAGAGGCAAAATTATACATGACCTGAAAGATAACATCGTCCATATTGGAGTCACCGACATATTTCGTGCCTATCTCATAGAGCTTATACCCAAGGAAATACTGCATGACTATGGGGTTATAGTGCAGGTACCCATATGAGACGAGCGTGCGGAGAATGGGAAGAATGCTGCTCTTCGGGGCGTTAAGGTAGTTTGCAATCTCGGTAAGCGTCTTGCCGGAGTTTTCGGTCTCCGTAAGAAATTCGAGGATTAGAACAACGCGCTCGGTTGAGCGGTGCTGGCTGTTGTTGTTTTCAGATACAGTATTGTTCACGACTGGCCTCCCACGTTCTTATATATGAATCGTTCAAAATTTCTACAAACACATTCTATACCATAGCGGGCAGAAAAGCAATACCTTTTAGTAAATGTCCGGAATATGATTGCTAAATAAAAAGCGAAAAGGCAGCCTTGAAAATACAATGGCAATTTGCACAAACAGCCCCGGTGCAGAATTGTGCAAATAACAGAAACAGGGTAAACAGACATAACATTCTATTGACAACTCCCGCCGCTTGGGCGATACTATAATCAGCAAGTTGTTCGTATATGAGAATCAGGTTCTGAGATGCGAACGTGAGAGAGGAGGCGCCGCCGCCCCGGCGACGACCGAAGCTCCGGCTCAGGATGCTCAGACTAACGAGCAGCCCGCAGCCGAAAAGACCGAGGCAGAGCTCCTTGACGAGTGCGAGCCTGTTGTCATCACTCTCGGCCAGAACGACAGCGGCGATGTTCCTCCCGTCAAAGGCGCAGAGGCTATGATCGCGGCGATCGAAGAGCGCTCCGGCGGCAAGATCACCTTCGATTACCACAACGGCGGTACCCTCGGCAACTACGTCGAGATGACCGAGTCCATGGCAATGGGCGGCCTTGACATGGGCGTCCTCGACCCCACCCTCATGACCGAGTATTCCTCTGAGATCCCCATGCTCGTCCAGCCCTTCCTCATCAAGGACTATGAGCACTTCGGCAAGGTCCTGGAGCTCCCCGAGGTCAGAGACTGCGAAGCAGCGCTGGCTGAAAACAACATCACCGTCCTCGGCTACTTCTACGCCGGCTTCCGCGCAATGTGCTTCACCAACAAGGAAGTGAAGAACGTTGAGGACTGCAAGGGCATCATCATCCGCTCCCCCGAGGCCGATATCTACATGAACACTCTGAAGCGTCTTGGCATGTCCCCCACTCCGATGGCAATGCCCGAGATGTACCAGGCCATGAAGCAGGGCGTTATCGAAGGCGCTGAGCCCGCAGCGGCAGGCATGGATCTGTACTCCCTGTACGAGGTCTGCCCCTACATCCTCCGCTCCAACCACATGTTCTCCTTCAACTCCGTCGTTATCAGCACCGAGCTCTGGAACTCCCTGCCTGAGGTCTACAAGACCATAATCAGCGAGGAAGTCCAGAAGGCCGCTGCCGATGAGCAGAAGGCAATGGAAGCTGCCGAGGACTCCTACTTCGAGAAGTTCGAGCAGTACGGCTGCACGATCGACGAGTGGGAGAACTACCAGGAGCTCGTTGACCTGTTCGCTCCCACCTGGGACGAGACCGCAGCCGAGATCGGCGGCAACGCACCCCAGCTTCATGAGAGCATCAAGGCCTGCGCATAATCTTATCTGATACTGTAACAGCACACAAGCAGCGAGCCTGCCGGCCGGTCGACCGGCCGGCAGGCTTTTCGATACGGTGAAAGAAACCCGGCAGAGACTTCAATATAATAAGGGAGTACGGAATATGAACAAAAAAGGCGCTTACAGAAGTGAGTTTGCTTACGGTATCTCTTCGGAGACCCGCCGCGGACTTATGCGCGGCATGGGCTATACCGAAGAGGAACTGCACCGGCCGCTCATAGGCGTTGTCAATTCATGGAATGAATTCAATCCCGGCCATGTCCATCTGGACAAGCTGGCTGAAAGAGTGAAGCAGGGCATCCGCGAGGCCGGAGGACTCCCGCTTGAGGTCGAGACCACGGGCATCTGCGACGGCGTCTGCCTTAAGGACCCGCGCTATATCGAGGTCCCGAGCAGAAACTGCATCGCCGACCAGGTAGAGCTGACTGTCGAGGGCAATTTCTTTGACGGCATGGTCATGCTCAGCACCTGCGACTCCATTGTTCCCGGACACCTGATGGGCGCAGCCCGCTGCAATATTCCGACCATCCTTGTCACCGGCGGCTATATGCCAGACGGTCAGGTGCGCGGACGTGAGGTCATCCATTCCGAAGCTCTCGATAAGGTCATGGCCGTTGTGGACGGCACGATCAGCAAGGACGAGTATGAGGACCTCATAGGCGGCTCGTTCAGCCTCTGCGGCGCGTGCTCCACCCTCGGCACGGCAAACAGCATGTGCGTCGTGGCCGAGACTATGGGCCTGTCCCTGCCCGGCAACTCTACCACCTCCGCGGTCAGCCCGAAGCTTTATGAGATCGCGTACAGGTCGGGCAAGAGGATCGTCGAGCTTGTCCATGAGGGCAAGACCGCGCGCGACTTCATCACCGTTGAATCCATTAAAAACGCGATAAAAGTCGATATGGCGCTCGCAGGGTCGGCGAACCTCATCCTTCATATCCCCGCCATCGGTACCGAGGCCGGGTATGACGAACCGTGGTGGAAGTTCTTTGACGATGCGTCGAACGAGATCCCGCTGCTTGCGCATATCGCGCCCAGCGGCCCGTACTCCGTGAAGGACCTCGACCTTGCCGGAGGACTGCCCGCCGTACTCAAGGAGCTTATGCCAAAGCTCAACGGGGACTGCCCCACAGTCACCGGAAAAACACTGAAAGAAAACGTTGCCGATGCAAAGGTCTACCGCCGTGAGGTCATCCATACGCTCGATGCGCCTGTGACCTCGGAGCCGGGGGTCGGCGTGCTGTACGGCAATATCGCTCCCGAAGGGGCGATACTGAAGATCGCGGGCGTGCCCAAGCAGCTTATGAAATTCCGGGGGCCTGCGAATGTATTTGATTCTCTGGACGAGGCGCGCGACGCGCTGCGTGCCGGAAAGATAAAGCCCGGCGACGCCTGTGTGCTGCGCTTTATGGGGCTCAAGGCGCGCTTCGGCACGACGGCCTTCCCGTTCCAGGATGAATTGAAGGGCTACAAAGCCCTGTTTGAATCCTGCGCGATCATTACCGATGGCCGCTACAGCGGCGCTTCCGCCGGACTCTCGGTGGGCTACTGCTCTCCGGAGGCCGCTCTTGGCAGCGCGCTTGCGATCATCGAAAACGGCGACACTATTGAAATAGACGTTGCCGCAAGAAAGATGAATGTCCTGCTCTCCGATGAGGAGATCAAAGCAAGACTCGATAAATTTGAATTTGTTTTTCCTGCCGCCGACTATCCGCCGATGCTCCGTCTGTTCTCGCTGAACGTCGGAAGTATGGCAAAGGGCGGGGCATGGAAGTTTATATGATCATATATGGCCGGGTGACCCGGCGTCAGTGAGGTAATCAACTTGAAAAAGGTATATTTACTGAAGAACAGATATGTCGACTCGGTCACGCTGATGACCGTCGCGGTCGAGCTGACAGAGCGCGAGGGCATCGACGGCGCGGAGTGCGGCATGGGCACGAAGCAGAATGTCAATCTGCTGCGCGAGCTCGGCTACGAGCTGCCCGCGGACGCAACTTCGAACGACGTTATGATAGCGCTTGACGCACAGAGCGAAGAGCCGATGCGCGCGGCCTGCGCCTTCGTTGAGGAGTCGCTCTCCACCGGACGCGGAAAGCGCGAAAAGGTATATCACAGCGCCGGTGACCTCGCGGAGGGCGAATTTGACGTTGTCCAGATATCGCTGCCCGGGGAATACGCGCTCGATGAGGCGTACAAGGCCATCGACAAGGGAAGCCATGTGTTCATGTTCACGGCGGACGTGTCCCTCGAACAGGAGCATGACCTCAAGGTATACGCACGCGACCACGGCTGCCTGATGATGGGACCGGACGCGGG
>CAKTPC010000012.1 GCA_934590505.1 uncultured Oscillospiraceae bacterium | reverse complement strand
CTGAACTCCTCGGTGCTTCTGTCGATCTCCCAGCCGAGGGAGTTGAGGAAGGCTTCGCGCCCGTCGAGCGTGGAAAGGTCAAATTCCGGGCTGTGGGTGAACACAGCGCGCAGACCTATCAGCAGCAGTATGAGAATACCCGAGCCCAAGACAATAAAGAGGGCTTTTTTCTTAGTAAACCCTGAACACTTTTGCGCCATAGCTTATCTCCATTCTGCCGCTTGCAAAGTCAGCACCGGAGGAAACGGATCTCCATAAGCGGCAGATGGAGATAACAGAGTGTGCTGCAAAGGCAGCCGCATACAGATGCAGTCGCCCTGAGATAAGCTATTCAAATTTGCGCTCAGGTATGCTATAATAGTCGGGCAAAAATCTTCGACACTGCGGAGGAACGGCCTATGGCGGTGAAAAGACTTGACAGGCTGCTGTCAGAGCTGGGGGTTGCAACCAGAAGCGAGCTGCGGCTGATGATAAAGAGCGGACGCGTCACGGTCGACGGCGTGGCGGCAGTGCAGTCTGACATGAAGATAGAGGAGCAGGGGCACACCATATGCGTGGATGGCGTTGCGCTGTGCACGAGCCGGCTGCGGTATTTCATGATGGATAAGCCCGAGGGCGTTCTGAGCGCAACGGAGGATAAGCGTCAGGAAACGGTGCTTGATATTCTGCCGCCGGATATCCGACGCATCGGGCTGTTCCCTGTCGGGCGGCTCGACAAGGACACGAGCGGCCTGCTGCTGCTCACGAACGACGGTGATTTTGCCCACCGGGTGATCTCACCGAAGTCGGGCATAGAAAAGCTCTATTACGCCGAGGTTGACGGTGTTCCGGATGAGACCGACGTCATTGCGTTCGAGGCAGGATTGATTCTTGGGGACGGGACAAAGTGCCTTCCTGCAAAGCTCGTCCCGCTGGGCGAAAACCGCTGCCATGTTATCGTCATGGAAGGCAAGTACCATCAGGTAAAGCGTATGCTGGCATCGAGAAGAAAGCCTGTTGTGAAGCTGCGCCGGCTCGCTGTCGGCAGCCTGGAGCTTGACCCTGCCCTTGCGCCGGGAGAGGTAAAGGAGCTAGGAAGCGAGGACATAGCCAAGGTGTTGGGCAGTTTTGTTCTGGACAATTAGTTTAATTAAACCCTTGAAAATCAAGCTGTTTTTGACTGTTAAGAACATAGGACGAAAAAAGTTCACAAAAAAAAGCGAGAATTTATATTGAAAATTACATAAAACGGAGTTATTATGTAGTAAGAAAATCGGCGGAGTATGGTAAATTGACCATTGGCCGAAGTTCATATACGGCAAATTGCCGTATATGGCGGGCAGCTCCAGCAAAAACGAACCGGCGCGAGGGAGAAACGCCGGGGCATACGGCGCTCCGCCAGCTTTATTCGGCGGAAGGGCAGCGTGCATATCGATCCGAAAGAGCCGCAGACGGATCGCATGTACGGCACAGCTGCTTGCAGCGGCAGAAGAGGGAGGAAATATGTCCAGCAGAATTTTTCAGAATGTGATCATTCAATTGAAGGATGCCGTTGACAGAACGATAGGAGTCGTTGACGAGCAGGGTTTTGTAGTCGCGTGCAGCGAGCTTGCCATGATAGGCTCCAGACTGGACGACTTTCATCTCTACGAGTTTGACGGGACTGAGCATCCCATTTCTACCGGAACAAGAACTTACTGCGCCCTCTCTTCGCCCGGCGCAAAGTTTGACTATGCAGCATTTACCGATGGCAGCGACTCCCTGAGCAGAACTATATGCTCCATTTCGGCGGTGGCCTTCAACGAGGCGAAGAACAATTATGAGGAAAAGCACAACAAGGCTGCCTTCATAAAAAACATCATCTCCGACAATATCCTGCCTGGCGACGTTTATGTCCGCGCAAAGGAGCTGCACTTCGTCACCGATGAGCCGCGTGTCGTTCTGCTGGTTCGCCAGACGGAAAATTCCGATGTTGCCGCGGTGGAGCTTATCCAGCGCCTGTTCCCGGACAAGCAGAAGGACTTCGTGCTGAACATCAACGAAACTGATATAGTTCTCGTCAAGGCTCTGCCGAATACCAACTGCCCCGAGGAGATACTCAAGGCAGCACATACTATCGAGAACTCTCTTGCAGAAGAGATGGGCATAAAGTGCGTCATCGGCATCAGCACTAACGCGCACCATCTGCGCGAGCTTGCCGACAGATACAAGGAAGCACAGGTCGCCATTGAGGTCGGCCGCGTATTCGAAAGCGAAAAGACAATAATCAACTACGAAACTCTCGGTCTGGGGCGCATTATCTATCAGCTGCCTACCACCCTGTGCGAGATGTTCCTGAACGAAGTATTCAAGAAAAATCCCATAGAAACCTTGGACGAGGATACTCTGGAGACTATCAACAAGTTCTTTGAAAATAACCTCAACGTCTCCGAAACCTCGCGTAAGCTGTACGTCCACCGCAACACGCTGGTGTACAGGCTTGAAAAGATCAAGAAGATCACGGGGCTTGATCTGCGCGAGTTCGACCATGCTATCGTCTTTAAGGTCGCTATGATGGTTAAAATGTACCTCGATTCCCTTAACAACAGCAAGTACTGAGGTGCTATAGATCGCAAGCGCTGCCGGTGTGAGGAGGACAATATATACCGGCAGGAAACAAAAGCTTTGGAGGTCAATTGACTTATGGTTCAAATGAACAACGTGAGGAAGGTCTACGAGAGCAGCAACACCGTTGCGCTCGACGGAGTCAGCCTCACCATTAACGACGGCGAGTTCGTCTTTCTTGTCGGCCCGTCCGGCTCGGGAAAGACCACGATCATGAAGCTCATCACCGGCGAAGTGCGTCCGACGTCCGGCCAGATAATCGTGAACGATTTTGACATGGGCACGATAAAGCGCAGGAAGCTGCCGAAGGTCCGCAGGACGCTCGGCGTCATATTCCAGGACTACAGGCTTATCGAGAACATGAACGTGTATGATAATGTTGCATTTGCGATGCGCGTCGTCGGCGCGGCGAACTCCGAGATCAAGAAGCGTGTGCCGTACATATTGGAGCTTGTCGGGCTTGAGGGCAGAGGTAAGCGTATGCCGAACGAGCTCTCCGGTGGTGAGCAGCAGCGTGTCGCCATTGCAAGGGCGCTTGTCAACAGCCCGCGCATGATCGTCGCAGACGAGCCTACCGGGAACCTTGATCCCGTGCGCAGTCTGGAGCTTATGCTTCTGTTTGAAAAGATAAACGAGATGGGCACTACCGTTATGGTCGTGACCCATGAGAAGGAACTGGTCAACGCGTTTTCAAAGCGCGTCATTACCATTGACGGCGGCAACCTGATCAGTGACGGAATGGATGGGTATTACAGTTATGAGATTGAGTAGGTGCGGCTATCTTATCCGCGAGGGCTTCAGAAGCATTACGACCCATGGCTTCATGTCCTTCGCATCGGTTACGATCATCATGGCGTGCCTTGTTATCATGGGCAGCGTATCGCTGCTGTCCGTCAATATTGACGCCTTGATAAAGGACCTTGAAAACCAGAATGAGATCGTCGCTTTCGTCGACGAGAAGATTTCGGATGAGGATCAGGCAAAAGCGATCCAGAGCAGCATTGAGGCGCTGGACAACATTTCCTCCGTCGAGTTTGTCTCAAGAGACGCGGCGATGGAAAACTTCATGAACAAGTACGATGAGAACTTCCGCGAGGGCATTGATGAATCCGTGTTCCGCCACAGATTTGTTATCCACCTGACGGACATCGCACTCATGTCTCAGACAAAGGCTGCACTTGAAGCGGTCGACGGCATCGTCAAGGTCAATGCGCATCTTGAATATGCAAAGACCTTTGTCACGATCCGCAATGTCGTCAGCGTAATCTCGCTCGTGCTGATAGCGATACTTGTCTTTGTGTCGATATTCATCATGTCGAACACGATAAAGCTTGCTACCTTCGGCCGGCGTGACGAGATCGCGATCATGAAAATGGTCGGCGCGACGAACAGCTTTATAAGGCTTCCGTTTGTGGTAGAGGGTCTTGTGCTCGGCATCCTCGGCGGCGGACTGGCTTTCCTCGCTGAGTGGGGGCTTTATAACCTCGTTACCGGGAAGCTCGTTGCATCCGTTACCGAGAGCTTCATAACCTTCGTGCCCTTCCACAGCGTTGCGCTCGAAGTGTTTATCGTATACATGGCTGTCGGAATTTTGGTCGGCGCGTTCGGCGGCGTGAACGCTATCAGGAACTATCTGAAGGTTTGACCGTTCCCTTGGAATAAGGAGCTATTAATGAATAACAAGAAGATCATATCGGTCATTGCCGTGATCATGGCAGTGCTGATGCTTGCCTCACTTGTGGTCAGCATGATCCCGGTTTCCGCGTTTGCGGATGAACCGGAGGGGCTGAGCGAACTCAAGGCGCAGAAGGAGCAGCTTTCAAATCAGGTCAAGGACTGCATGGAGCGGCTGCAGGCACTCAAGGATCAGCAGGCAAACGTCCTTGAACAGAAAGCGGCGCTTGACGAGCAGAAAAAGCTTGCAAATGAGCAGCTCAAGATCATTGCCAAGGAAATCGACCAGTGCAATGAGCTGATCGCCGAAAAGGCAAAAGAGGTCGATGCAGCGAAGAACAAAGAAGAGCGCCAGCTCGAGAGATACCGCGGCCGTGTACGCGCGATGGAGGAGAACGGCGGATACAATATCCTTGCGCTCATCCTTCAGGCGGACAACTTCTCCGACCTTCTTACCGCATTTGACGACATGGGCGAAATAATGTCGAGCGATAAAACACTTCAGGCTCAGTATGTCGCCGCGCGTGAGCAGACTGAAGAAGTCAAGGCCCAGTATGAGCAGGAAAAGGCTGAATATGAGGCTACGCAGACTGAGCTGAAGGCGGAGCAGAAGGAGATAAGCAATCAGATCACCGAGGCGGACAAGACTTTGAAAAGCCTCGAATCCGAAATAGAGAAGGCTATCGCCGAATATGAAGCTGCCGAAGCTGCAGAGCAGGCTGCCGCGGCGTCTATCACCAACATGATCGCCCAGTATAACGCGCAGAAGGCCGCGGAGGCTGCACAGGCAAAGTCCGATGCAGAGAATGCAGCGTCTCGGGTTGAAGAGATGAACCGTGCAAACCAGGAGGCCCAGGCGAGCGGTCAGGAGCCGCCGTACAGCCAGGACGAAATAAACGAGGCGCAGAACAGCGCCAACACTGGCGGCGCAAGCGGCGGTGACAGCGGCTTCATGTGGCCCGTTCCGTGCAGCACGAGAGTAACCTCGCGCTACGGCAATCGTTCCGACCCCTTCACCGGACAGACCCGTTACCACGCCGGTATCGACATTGACGGCTTCGGCAACGATGGTGCGCCTATTGTCGCTGCTGCAAGCGGCGTTGTCGTTACTGCGTCCTCTGACAGCGGGTACGGCAACTATGTAATAATCAACCACGGAGACACCTCTACGGTATACGCGCATATGTCGGGCTTCGCGGTATCCACGGGCGACTATGTCAGTCAGGGACAGACGGTCGGGTATCTGGGTGCAACCGGAAGAGCCACGGGTACGCATTTGCATTTTGAAGTTTACGTAGGAGACGGAAGAGTAGATCCGGCTGCTTATTTCTCCGGAATTACATATTACAATTGCTGAAGCAATTCAGGTACTACTATGAAAAGAAAGACATTACGCCTGATAGCGCTGTCGCTTTGCGTAGTGCTCACGGCTGCCGCCGTTGTTGATACGGCACCGGTCAGCGCCTATGCGGTCACGCAGACCGAAATAGACGCGCTCAAAGCTGAGCGCGACGCGATTAAGGCACAGCGTCAGGAAAAGCAGGCTGTTGTTGAACAGCTTGAGGCTGACAAAGCCAGCATTGTGGAACAGAAGCAGGCCATGGATGAGCGCAACATGTATACGCTCCAGCAGATTCAGCTCAACAGCGATGAGATCGCCATGTATGATGAGATGATCGCCGACAAGGAGAAGGAGCTTACCGAAGCCCAGCGCCTTGAGGACGAGCAGCTTGAAAGATACCGTGCGCGTGTGCGTGCCATGGAGGAAAACGGCAGCGTAGGCTATCTGGCGATGGTGCTCAAGACGAGCAGCCTTGGCGATTTTCTCACGGCGATGGACGATATCGGTGAGATAATGCAGAGCGACAGAGATCTCGAGGACGCGTATATCGCGGCCAGAGAGAACACCGAAGAGGTCAAGGCCGATTATGAGGCCTACCGCGCTGATATAAACGCCAAGCAGGAAGAGCTCCGCGCCGAACAGGCCGAGCTTGAAAAGGATATTGAGGAAGCCATAAACCTTATCCTCGATATCGAAAACGACCTTGAGAAGCGTCAGGCAGAGTATGACGAGATCATGGCTGCCGAGGATGCTGCAAACGCGAATATAGACAAGCTTGTCGCGGAGCTTGAGGCACAGAGGCGCGCCGAGCAGGCCAATAGCGGCGGCAGCTCCGGCGGCGGTGGAGCGGTCGGCAACGGCAGCTTTATCTGGCCTGTTGCGTCGTATGTCTACGTATCGAGCAGGTTCGGCCTGCGCATTCATCCCATTACCGGACAGCAGAAAACGCACACCGGTATAGACATTGCATCCAATCAGGGGACAAGCATCTATGCAGCCGACGGCGGGACAGTAACGCTGGCGTCATGGAACGGCGGCTACGGCAACTGCGTCATGATAGACCACGGCAACGGCTATGTGACGCTGTACGGTCACATGTCCTCTATCGCGGTAAGTCAGGGGCAGGCCGTAAGTCAGGGTGATACCATCGGATATGTCGGGAGTACAGGAAACTCTACTGGACCGCATCTCCACTTCGAGGTCCTGAAAAACGGCACGCGTATCGACCCGGAACAGTTTTATTCCGGGCTTACGATCTCCGCGGACGCAGGAGTATAATTTTCTAAGCAAAACCGGGGGGCTGCGGCAGCAGCCCCCGCGTGTGTAAAACAGCAAGCAATCCGGAGGTTGTGTATGAGTTTGGGCACCAGACTAATGAACGCCGTTGTCAACGTTTTGACGGCGATCCTCAATATACGCATAAGATTCAAGTATGTGCTGCTCGCTTTTATTATTTTCGTCGGCGGCGCGATCGGGATCACATATAAGCATATGCTCGACCTTGTCGGCGGCAAAGACGATTTTGATGAAGCTAAACGGTATATTGAGATCAAAGATGTTATTGAGGACCAGTACATAGACGAGGTCAGCAGACAGACTCTTGGCGATTACGCCGCGGCGGCTATGGTTTCCGGGCTTGCTGATAAGTGGAGCTACTATATGTCTGCGGATGAATACAAGACATTTCAGCTCAATTCCGCGAATGAATATGCGGGCATCGGCATGTCTATAATGAAGCAGGACGATGGGAGCTTTCAGGTTGTTTCCGTCAATGCCGACTCTCCGGCGGGACTTGCCGGGCTTGGCGCGGGCGATGTGATAACCTCCGTTGACGGTGAGGATATAACCGGTATGTCGCTGGATGAAGCGCGCAAGCTGATACGCTCAAAGATGAACGGAAAGTTCACGCTCGGGCTTGGGCGCAAGAACAGCATTGAGGTTGATTGCAGCGGTGTCTATCAGAGCGCCGTCAATTACCGTCTTGAAAAAACCGAGGCCGGTTATATACAGATCCTGAATTTTGAAGCCGGCAGCGGCGACGACGCGATAGCGGCAGTCGAGGATCTGCTCAATCAGGGAGCGGTTGCGCTGTGCATTGACCTGCGCGGCAACCCAGGTGGGCTTGACACTGAGTGTGCGAAGTTCCTTGACTATCTGCTTCCGAACGGTACTCTCTTTATAGAAACCGACAAGCAGGGTAAGGAGAAGGTAACGACGTCGGACGGCATGTGTATACAGCTTCCGATGTGCGTGCTTGTTAACGCAGAGACCTTCGGCGAGGCTGAGGTGTGCGCAGCGGTGCTCCAGGAGTACCAGTGGGCGACAGTGCTTGGCGAGGCAACAACCGGCAAAACCAGAACGCAGGAGACGATCCCACTTGAGGACGGCAGCGCCCTCCGACTTTCGACCGGTACATATCTTACCGGCAACCGCACCGATATCAGCGCCAAGGGCGGCGTTGTGCCTGACCTTATCCTTTATAACTCTGATGCTTCCGCAACCGGCACGACCGCCGGCACCGTCGGCGAGAGCACCGGCGTCGGCGCATCCTCAAATGACGAGCAGCTTATGCAGGCCTTGAAGCTTTTGAGTTGACAAGCCTTGCGTAAATTAATATAATGTACAAGCTTCCCATTATAAATTTACCTCAGGATCAATGAGGCGGCAGAAGGAGATCGAAACGTATGCCTAATTCCAACAGATTCAAAATGAGTCAGGAGCGTCTTGACGCGCTCAAGGATGAGCTTTATTATTTGGAGACAGTGAGAGAGAAAGAGGTCTCTGAGCTGATCAAGGAAGCAAGAAGCTTCGGCGATCTGTCCGAAAACAGTGAGTACGATGAAGCTAAGACCGAGCAGGGCAAGCTCTATTCTAAGATAGCCGAGCTGAAGGTCCTTATCGAGAATGCTGAGATCGTCGACAATATGGACGAGAACACGCCGAAGGATGCTATTACCCTCGGCAGTGTCGTGAAGGTGCGCGATATCGAGGAGGACTTTGAGGAGACTTATGAGATAGTCGGCTCTCAGGAGGCAAATCCAAGAGAGGGACGCATATCTGACGACTCTCCCCTTGGCCGCGGTCTGCACGGCCATAAGGCGGGTGAGACCGTCGTCGTCAACGCGCCTGCTGGCGACATCAAGTTTGAGATAATTTCCGTAGAGAATAATTAAAGGCAAGGGGTAGGACATGAGCGAAGAGAACACCAGGCAGCCAGCACCGGAGCAGGAGCTGTCCGAGATTTTGCAGATACGCCGCGATAAGTTGGCGGCTCTCCAGCAGGAGGGCAGGGACCCCTTTACCAAAACTAAGTTTACAAGAACGGCGTGGTCGGAGGAGATCAAAGCCGATTATGACGCATTTGCCGACAAGACCATTTCCGTTGCAGGACGCATTATGTCCAAGCGCGGCATGGGCAAGGCCATCTTCTGCCACATCAAGGATGACAGGGGCCAGATACAGCTCTATGTCCGTGCTGACGCTGTCAGTGCGCAGGAGTTTGCGGACTTCCGCAAGTATGATATCGGCGACATTATCGGCGTTTCCGGCTATGTGTTCAAGACAAAGACCGAGGAGATATCGGTTCATGTGCAAAGCGTTGAGCTCCTTTCGAAGTCTCTGCGCCCGCTGCCTGAGAAGTTCCACGGCATGACCAACACGGAGCTTAAGTACCGCCAGCGCTATGTCGACCTTATAGTCAATGATGACAGTCGCCGCAACTTTGTCATCCGCTCAAAGTTCGTGAGCTATGTCCGCCGCTTCCTCGACAACCGCGGCTACATGGAGGTCGAGACGCCTGTTCTCAATACGATCTCCGGCGGCGCTACCGCGCGTCCCTTCATTACGCACCACAACACCCTTGACATAGACATGTACCTGCGCATTGCGACCGAGCTCAACCTCAAGCGCCTTATCGTGGGAGGCATTGAGCGTGTATATGAAATAGGCCGCATCTTCCGCAACGAGGGTATGGACACAAAGCACAACCCTGAGTTCACAACGGTCGAGCTGTACGAGGCATACGCCGACTTTAACGACATGATGGATCTGTTTGAGGATCTGCTGTCCGGCGCGGCGATGGAGATTCTCGGCACTTATGATGTCCAGAGGCAGGGACAGAACGTCAGCCTTGCTCCCGGCTTCAAGCGCATGACCATGGCCGAAGCCGTAAAGGAATATCTCGGTGTCGACTTCATGGCGATCGAAAGTGATGAAGAAGCGGTCGCCGCCGCAAAGGCTATCGGCGTTGATATGGAGAAGGTCGAGCCGACTTGGGGGCACGCTCTGTATGAGTGCTTCGACCAGAAGGTAGAGGAAAAGCTCATTCAGCCGACGTTTATCACCATGCACCCGGTAGATGTTTCGCCGCTCGCAAAGCGCAGCCCGAAGTTCCCGCGCCTTACCGAGCGCTTTGAGCTCTTTATCTGCGCAAGCGAAATTGGCAATGCGTTCTCAGAGCTCAACGATCCTATCGATCAGAAGCAACGCTTCCAGAAACAGGTAGAAATGCGAGCTAAGGGCGACGATGAAGCCGGCATGATGGACGAGGATTATATCAACGCGCTTGAATACGGCATGCCCCCCACGGGCGGGCTCGGCATCGGTATCGACCGCTGCGTGATGTTGCTCACGGGATGCAGTTCTATCAGAGATGTTATCCTGTTCCCGACAATGAAGCCCATGGATATGCCGAAGGCGGAGAAGAAGCAGGAAGCTGTTTCCAGCACAGAAGCTCAGGCTCCTGTTGAAGCGAAAGAAGAAGCTATCGATTTTTCTAATGTTCAGATCGAGCCGCTGTTTTCTGACTTTGTAGACTTTGAGACCTTCTCCAAATCCGATTTCAGAGCGGTCAAGGTGCTTGCATGCGAAGCTGTGAAGAAGTCCAAAAAGCTTCTCAAGTTCACGCTGGATGACGGCACCGATACGGAACGCACCATACTCAGCGGCATCCATGCTTACTATGAGCCGGAAGATCTGGTAGGAAAAACCTGCATCGCCATCACAAATCTTCCGCCCAGACCGATGATGGGTATCGACTCCTGCGGTATGTTGATCTCCGCTGTGCATCACGAAAACGGCGAAGAAAAGCTGCATTTGCTGATGGTCGATCCGCACATCCCGGCAGGCGCAAAGCTGTACTGAACGTCACATACATTACGACAAAACCCGAACCTCAGTTGAGGTTCGGGTTTTACTATGTTTATGCGCTCAGACTGTCTGGCGGTTGGCTTGATTTGCTCTTATAGAAGTCAAGCTCATACCATTTCTGCGGCAGCTTCTTTGCAATTATAACGGCGACTATCCCAGCAAAGGTGCCGACTATAAGGCCGCCGATGACGTCAGAGGTATAGTGGACTACGAGATAAATACGGGCGATGCCCATCGTGAACGCGAACAGCAGAGCAACCCAGCTCCAGCGCTTATTGCCCAATATGAAAAGCGGGACCATGCTGGCAAAAGCAGCTGTTGTATGCCCGGAGGGGAAGCTCTTGTCGCTCTCGACATTCTGGCCTACAAGCAGCCACAGCTGATATAGTATACCGCTCTGGTCAACATATGGCCGCGGCCGCGCGATCACGATCTTCAGGCAGCAGTTTGTGATCAGAGCGCCTATCGCAAGACCTATACACATTGCGGTGCCGAAGCGGCGTGTTTTCTTAAAGAACAGCAGCGCCAAGGAAAGAAGAATAAGGCATATACCGCCCTTGCCGAAGAATGAAATCACTTCAAAGAACGGCGTAAAGAACCCGCCGGCCATGTCATACAGCTTATGTACCGCCAATGCGACACTGACGTCAAGATTGCCGAACGTGGAATTAAGCCACGCAGCGGCAGCGTTGATCTCCATATCGTTTACTCCTACTGTTATATTAGTGATGGTGTTTGTATATTACCACAAATGTATTTCCAGGTCTACCTTTATTTGCATACCGGGGATAATTCTGCACAAAATATCTCCAAACGGTAAAGGAGGAATATACAATGAAAAAAGTACTGATATCACTGACTGCCGCGGCGCTAATGCTGCTCATGTGCATCTCTTTGGCAAGCCCCGCACTTGCGGCAGGCACTGCGCCGATCGCCGAAAACCTTGAGATCAAGACATACAAAAATGTATCCGTTGGCGGGAAAATGTCGGCCTATGATCCGGATGATGATGTCGTTTCATACGAGATAACGACCCAGCCGGTAAAGGGCAAAATAGTGCAGGGTGAGGAGGGCAGCTTCACCTATACGCCGAACGACAACAAGCGAGGAAAGGACTATTTCGGATACAAGGCAGTCGACGCCGAGGGCAATGTATCCCAGGAAGCGACTGTAATAATCCGCATCGAAAAGCAGAAGAAGGATGTCTGCTACGAGGATATGGTGGGCCGTGCGGAGGAGTATGCGGCTGTGGCACTGAGCGAGAACAATATTTTCACCGCCGAAATGATAGGCGGCGAATACTGCTTCGGCCCTGAAAAGACCGTGAGCCGCGGTGAATTTCTTAGTATGTGCATGCTGACCGCTGGCGAGCCGCTGATAGACGGGGTGATGTCGACAGGCTATGAGGACGTGGACGCGATGCCGTATTGGATGCAGCAGTATGTCGCGACGGCTGTAATGCGCGGCGTGAGCGGCCGAGAAGAAAATGAAAGTGTGTTTCGTGCCGATGAACCGATCAGCAGAAATGAAGCGATGAGCATGCTTAACCGTGCGCTTAGGCTGAAGGACATTGATTATATATCACTTGACAGTGAATGGGAACCGGAGACAGCGCAGGCATGTGCAAACCTCAGCGCGGTGGGCATTGTTGAGAGTCAAACGCTTTTGCATGACGAGCTTACGCGCGCGGAGGCTGCGCAGCTGCTTATAAATGCACTTGAGGTTGTAAGAGGCAGGTAATAAAAATTGGTAAACGAGCAGTATTGAACGAACGTTTACTTTGCAGGAATAGCAGAGAAAGCTCAATTTGCAGGCTTTCTCTGCTATTGCATACGTGTATTTGCAGACTGAGATATCCTTTTGGCTTGTGGAATCGGTGCGGGAGTGATATAATAGCTTAGATTGAGTTTATTTGAATGCAGGAGCGTTTATGGACGGGTTCAAATTGGTATCACAATATAAGCCAATGGGCGACCAGCCCGAGGCTATAGATTCACTGGTCAGCGGAATCGAGAACGGTCTTGATGAACAGGTGCTGCTCGGTGTCACCGGCTCGGGCAAGACCTTTACGATGGCCAATGTGATCGCCCGCATCAACCGTCCTACGCTTGTACTCGCGCATAACAAGACGCTTGCGGCGCAGCTGTGCAGTGAGTTCAGAGAGTTCTTCCCGGAGAACGCTGTTGAATATTTCGTTTCCTATTACGATTATTATCAGCCCGAGGCCTACATTCCGCACACGGATACTTTTATTGAAAAGGATAGCTCCATAAACGATGAGATAGAGCGCCTGCGCCATAGCGCGACATCGAGCCTGTTTGAGAGACGGGACGTTATTGTGGTCGCGTCGGTCTCCTGCATTTACGGTCTGGGTGACCCAATCGACTATGCGAATATGGTCATCTCACTGCGCCCGGGGCAGACGCGGGATTTTGACGAGCTGCTAAGAAAGCTTATAGAGATACGCTATGAGAGGAATGATATCGCTTTCGGACGTAATATGTTCCGCGTGCGCGGGGACACGGTCGAGATATTCCCGGCGTACTCCAACGATAAGGCGATCCGTGTTGAGTTCTTCGGAGACGAGATAGACCGGATAAGCGAGATAAATGTTGTCACCGGCGCGGCGACGCGCTTTTTGAGCCATGCCGCGATCTATCCCGCGAGCCACTATGTGACGACTAAGGAAAAGATGGCGGCGGCTATCGAGCGCATCAGGGCAGAGTGTGATGAACGTGTCAAATACTTCACTGATAATGGCAAACTGTTGGAGGCGCAGCGCATAAAGCAGCGCACCGATTATGACATAGAGATGATGCAGGAGCTGGGCTACTGCTCGGGCATTGAGAACTATTCACGCGTGATATCCAACCGTGCGCCGGGCAGCCCGCCGCTGACGCTGCTCGATTATTTCCCAAAAGATTTTCTGCTGTTCGTTGACGAGAGCCATGTCACGCTCCCGCAGGTGCGCGCGATGTACCGCGGCGACAGAGCAAGGAAGGAAACGCTCGTTGACTACGGCTTCAGACTCCCCTCGGCCTTTGATAACAGACCGCTGAAGTTTGAGGAGTTCACGGAAAGGATACATCAGCGCGTTTACGTCTCGGCAACACCCGGAGAATATGAGCGCGAGCGCGCGGGACAGATCGTCGAGCAGATAATCCGCCCGACGGGACTGCTCGACCCGGAGATATTTGTGCGCCCCATAGAAGGACAGATAGACGACCTGATGGGGGAGATAAACGAGAAAATACGCATGGGTCAGCGCTCCCTGGTGACGACACTGACAAAGAAGATGGCGGAGGATCTCTCCGCATACCTCACAGGTTCAGGCGTCCGCTGCCGGTACATGCATCACGACATAGGCACAATAGAGCGCATGGAGATCATACGTGATCTGCGTCTCGGCGAATTTGACGTGCTCGTTGGAATAAACCTGCTGCGCGAGGGGCTGGACATCCCGGAGGTCGGGCTTGTCGCCATACTCGACGCCGATAAGGAAGGCTTCCTGCGCAGTGAAACGAGCCTTATCCAGACGGTCGGGCGCGCCGCGCGCAACGCGGACAGCAAGGTCATAATGTATGCGGACACGATAACGCCGTCGATGCGTGCCTGCATTGACGAGACTGCGCGCCGCCGTGAAAAACAGATGGCGTATAACACGCTCCACGGCATTGAACCTAAGACCATCGTAAAGAGCGTGCGCGACCTGATAGAGATATCCACGGATACGGCAACAGCCTCTAAGGCAAACGGCGTCAAGATGACCGACCGTGAGAAACGGGAGCTGATAAACCAGCTTGAGGACAAGATGAAGAAGGCCGCCGCGATGCTGGAGTACGAGATCGCCGCCCAACTGCGCGATGAGATAATAAGACTGCGCGGGGAGAAATGAGGAAGCAAATGAAACTGATGATACTTGACGGCAACAGCATTGTCAACCGCGCGTTCTACGGTGTGCGGCCGCTGAGCGCTCCGGACGGGACGCCGACAAATGCGGTGTATGGCTTCCTTGCAATTTTGCAGCGCATGCTCGATGAACAGAAGCCTGAGGCTGTGTGTGTGAGCTTCGACCTCAAGGCGCCGACCTTTCGCAACAAGGCCTGCGATTTTTATAAGGCGCAGCGTAAGCCAATGCCGGAGGAGCTTGCGGCACAGATGCCGCTGCTCAAGGAGACGCTTGACGCGATGGGCATACGCCGCTACGAGATCGAGGGTTATGAAGCGGACGACATTCTCGGTACAGCTGCCGCAGTGTGCGAGAGGAGCGGATGGGACTGCGTAGTTGTCACGGGCGACAAGGACAGTCTGCAGCTCGTGAGCGAGACGACGTCGGTCTGCAACGTGAAAACCGTCAGGGGCCAGACGGAGACAATACTCTATACCCCCGAAAGCTTTCGCGCGGAATACGGTTTTGCCCCGGCGCAGATGGTCGATCTGAAAGCTCTAATGGGGGACAGCTCGGATAACATTCCGGGCGTACCCGGCATTGGGGAAAAAACCGCACTCGACCTTGTGAGAAGGTACGGCACGGTGGACAAGATTTATTCGTCGCTCGCCGCACTCGATATAAAGGAAGGTGTGCGCAAAAAGCTCACAGAGGGCAAGGATAGCGCACGACAGTCATACTGGCTTGCGACTATTGTGCGGGACGTGCCGCTGAGCTTTAAGCCGGAGGAAAATATTTGGAACAACAGCTATACCCCGGAGCTTTACGGCGTGATGAAGCGGCTCGGGTTCAAGCGCTTCATTGACAAATGGGGGCTTACCGAAACGGAGACAGTGCCGGCCGAGGCTGGTGCGTCGAAGAAGCTCACAGAGCAGGTCGTCGCAGATGAGGCCGGGATGGATGCGCTCATTGCGGCAGTCAGGAAAGCGGAGCACATAGCAATCGTGCCGACTGATGGGCTTGACGCTGTTGAGATATGCGACGGTGTGACAGTATACCGCGCGCAATGGAGCGTCGCCGGTGAGAAATACAATGAACTGCTGCGTACCATTTTTTCCGATGAAGTCAACAAGCTTGGCCATAACATAAAAGACCTGATGGGTCTGCTTATAAAGGATAATCTCCCGGTCGAAGGCTTCGCGTTTGACACGGCGCTTGCGGCATATTTGCTCGATGCAAACGATGGGGACTATTCGCTGCCGAGGATAAGTGCGAAATACCTGAACCGTGAGTTTGACGGAGCACAGGCGATATTTGAGCTGTACTCCATCCTTAACGCCAAATTGAACGAGCTCGGCATGACAAAGCTGTATTACGAGGTAGAACTGCCGCTGTGCAGAGTGCTTGCGGATATGGAAGCCTCCGGATTCTATGTGGATCGCAAGGCATTATACGATTTCGGCGAGAGCCTGAACGACGGCATTACGCAGATGCAGGCCGGGATATGGGCACATGCTGGGCACGAATTTAATATCAATTCGCCGAAGCAGCTCGGGGAAGTTCTCTTCGAGGAGCTTATGCTTCCATCGGGGAAAAAGACGAAATCCGGGTGGAGCACCAATGCGGATGTTCTGGAGAAGCTCCGGGACAAGCACCCGATAATCGGCGAGATCCTTGAATACCGCATGCTGACAAAGCTCAAGTCCACTTATGCCGACGGCTTGCTGAAGGTGATAGCACCGGACGGGCGGATACACACTAACTTCCAGATGACCGTCACAGCGACAGGCAGGCTATCGTCGACCGAGCCGAACCTGCAGAATATACCCGTGCGCAAGAAGCTCGGCGCACAGATAAGAAAAATGTTCGTCGCGTCGCCGGGGAAGGTGCTGGTGGATGCGGACTACAGCCAGATCGAGCTGCGGCTGCTTGCGCACATATCCGGTGACAAGGCGATGCAGGAGGCTTTTCTGAGCGGAGAGGATTTCCACACCGTGACGGCGGCGCGTGTATTCGGTGTCCCTCTGGATGAGGTGACGCCCGCTCTGCGCAGTAGGGCAAAGGCAGTAAATTTCGGGATAGTATACGGTATATCCGCATTTTCGCTGGCGCAGGATATCGGAGTGTATCCCAGCGAGGCAAAGGCGTATATGGAAGCGTATCTTGACAAATACCACGGCGTGCGCGATTATATGAAGAGCATCGTAGAAAAGGCCAAAGCAGACGGATATGTCGATACTCTGTTCTCACGCCGCAGATATCTACCGGAGCTTAAAAGCTCCAACTTCAACGTGCGCTCTTTCGGCGAGCGCGTGGCGCTGAACATGCCCATACAGGGCACTGCCGCGGACATTATCAAAATCGCCATGGTTAACGTTCACCGGCGTCTTGCAGAGGATGGGTTTGAAGCAAAACTCCTTCTTCAGGTGCATGACGAGCTCATTGTTGAATGCCCGGACTGTGAAGCTGAAAGAGTCAAGGACATCCTGACACACGAGATGGAAAACGCAGCGGCGCTGTCTGTTCCGCTTACGGTCGATGCACACGTCGGACACAGCTGGGCGGAGGCGCACTGATGGAGTTTAGGATCGTTGACGTGAGCGCGGAGCATATCCCACAGATCGAAGAGATCGAGCGCGAATGCTTTTCGCGTCCGTGGACCGCGGAGCAGCTTAGGAGCCAGATGCGCGATGCGCAGCACGAGTTCATTGCCGCAGTAGATGGCGGCAGGGTGCTGGGCTATGTGGGGCTCATGTACGTGCTGGATGAAGGCTACATTTCCAATGTTGCGGTGCATCCGGAGGCCAGACGGCAGGGGATAGGCAATGCGCTTATAGATGCGCTTGCATCAAAAGCTGCAGCGCTTGAGCTTGCATTCCTGACGCTCGAAGTGCGGGAGAGCAATGCACCGGCGATCGCGCTCTACGCCAAGCACAACTTTCACCCCGTCGGAAAAAGGAAAAACTATTACGACGCCCCGAAGGAGGACGCCGTATTAATGACTTGCTATTTGAAATGAGGCGTATGATTTGAAGATACTTGCTTTTGAATCGACCTGCGATGAGACCGCGGTCGCCGTTGTGGAGGACGGCAGAAAGATTCTGACCGATCAGATACTGTCTCAGGCTTCGCTCCATGCCGTTTACGGCGGGGTCGTGCCGGAGATCGCATCGCGCTGCCATATAGAGGCGATATCCATTCTCTCCGAGCGCGCCATCAAGGCGGCAGGGATAGAGAAGAAGGATATCGATGCCGTTGCCGTATCATATGCGCCGGGACTTATAGGCGCTGTGCTCGTGGGCGTAAACTTTGCGAAGTCATGCGCGCTTGCGCTCAATAAACCGCTTATACCTGTGCACCACATAAGAGGCCACATTGCTGCAAACTACCTTGCGTACCCGGAGCTTGAGCCGCCGTTTCTCTGCCTTGCGATATCCGGCGGGAACACTTTGCTTGTCGACGTGCGCGGCTATACCGATATGAAGATCATTGGCAGCACAAGGGACGACGCGGCTGGCGAATGCTTTGACAAGACCGCGCGCGTGCTCGGCCTGCCTTATCCCGGCGGGAAACCCATAGACGATCTTTCAAAGGGCGGGGACGACAGCCGCTATGTATTCCCGATAGCGCATGTTGATGGCAATCTATATGACATGAGCTTTTCAGGGCTTAAGACGGCGGTCATAAACCTTGTACATAACGCGCAGCAGAAGGGTGAGGAAATTGACCGTGCCGCGCTTGCCGCCTCGTTTACCAAGGCCGTGAGCGACAGTCTTGTTCCCAGAACGATGATGGCCGCAAAGGAGCTCGGCTACAAAAAAATCGTCGTTGCCGGCGGTGTCGCGGCAAACTCCAGGATAAGGGCCGACTTTACCGCAGCCGCCGAAAAGGCAGGGTGCAGGCTGTATGTTCCTCCTCTCAGGCTGTGCGGTGACAACGGCGCGATGATAGGTGCACAGGGATATTATGAGTATCTGGCCGGACACACGGCGGGCAGCGATCTCAACGCATACGCGACAATGGACATTTGATATAAACAACTGCCGGGAGTTTTATTATGGGTGTACATGACGGGCACAGAGAAAGACTCAGAGCGCGTTTTGCGGAGCATGGGCTGGAAAGCTTTAATGAGCTCAATGCCTTGGAACTGCTGCTTTGCTATGCAATCCCGCGGCGTGATACCAACGAGCTCGCACACAGGCTGCTGGATGCATTCGGCAGTCTCAGCGGGGTGTTTCAAGCGTCTATGCAGGAGCTTGCCAGCATACCCGGGATAGGCGAGAACGCGGCAACACTGATACTCATGGTCCCGCAGATCGTCAAAAAGGCGCATGTATCGAAAGCGAAGGAAAACAAGATAATAAGAAACTCCACCGATGCCGGGAACTATCTTCTGCCGTATTTTCTCGATGAGCCGGATGAGATTGTCATGATGCTCTGCCTTGACAACAAGCGCGGTGTTATCTGCTGCCGTGAAATGGGCAGGGGAGTGGTGAACTGCGTCGACGCAAATATACGCCGCATGGTCGAAACGGCGCTGAAGGTGAAGGCAACTACAGTCATCATTGCGCACAATCATCCGAACGGCGTGGCGCTTCCGTCAAGAGAGGACGACAACTTTACCCGCGCCTTGTACCGCTCGCTTGGTCTGCTTGGGATAACGCTGGAGGATCATATAATCGTTGCCAATGATGAGTTTGTATCCCTCGCGGATTCCGGTGTGATGCACCTGTTCAAGTATTGATACGTCTTGTGAGGCAATGCTTTTTATCCGTGATGCTTTCCAACATTATGTAAATAAAAAACTGTTTCTTTTTCATAACAGAACCATGTTTGCGGTTTCGACAAAAATCGCCAAAATTTCTGCAGAAGTTTGAGACATCAGGTGTTAACAGGTGTTGAAAAGCCTGTTGAAAATGTTGATAACTATTTGCAGAATTTTTATTTGCCGAAGTTATGTAACTTTTTGAAACCGGCATAATCGCAGATGTACGTCAATTGAAAAGCCTTGAAAATACAGCGGTTTTACCCCAACTCGTGTTTTGACATGATTGGCGGCAGCTGTACACTAAATGTCGCAAGTTTACTAAATTATACAAATAGTTATATTAACATCATCGAAGCCAATGCACGTACATTCCCAAACCATGAAGGCGGTTTTTGATGGCCGACAGCGGCTTTTTTCCCTTGACAAGTTCGCGTGTTTTTGCTATTATTACTAAGCCAATCAATGCTAGTATAGCTCAGTCGGTAGAGCAGCTGATTCGTAATCAGCAGGTCGTGTGTTCGAGTCACATTACTAGCTCCAAGCATAGTCCCGGATCGTGCCGAAAGGTGATGATTCGGGATTTTTCTTTGCAAGAGTGGGGTAAATCCGCTAAGAGGGATTGATTTTGCTCAAGGCTTCGAGTATAATTAAAATTAGTTAGATATAAGCAAAGCTGGTGGAAACCACATAAGCAAATAAATAGGCAGCCAGTTGCAGCAGCTGTTAGTTATCGGCATTGCGGATATTTTATCTGCAATGCCTTTTTGCATATTAAAAACTATCGCGCTCATCTGGTGAAAAGTTTGGTTTGGGCGTTGAGCCCGTATGATATTTCGGGTGTTAAGGTCATTTGCGATGATACTATTAGAGATGAAGTTTCCAGCTCGTTTCTTGAAAGCTTCACACACAGATGGAATGAAGTCTTAGACATGATAGAAGAAGAGTTCAATCTATTATCGACATCGCAGATGCTGTTGATGCGGATAAGCATGAAGAACTGTCATATCTTGTGAAGAAGCTGGAAGCGGGTGCCTAAGATGCCGCAGAATATATTGCTGCTCATAAAGGATTGTTCTGATATTGAGCTTTACCAACAATTAACAAGAGACACACATTAGTGAAAGGAGCGCATGCAAATGAGATTTCTGCATTTATCTGACCTGCATTTGGGTAAGCGCGTAAACGAATTTTCCATGATGGAGGATCAGAAATACATACTGACAAAAATAATAAACATCATTGATGAGCAGGAACCGAATGCAATCATTATTGCCGGGGATGTCTATGACAAAGCTATCCCATCGGGCGAGGCAGTGGAGCTGTTTGACGATTTTCTTGTCCGGCTCTCGCAGCGGAGTTTAAAGGTCTTTGTCATCAGCGGGAACCATGATTCGGCAGAGCGCATTGCGTTCGGCGGCAGGCTGATGGATAAAAGCGGGATCTATATGTCTCCTGTCTATAGCGGGCACATTGAGCCGATAACAATGTCTGACAGCTTCGGTGAAGTGGAGGTCTATTTGCTCCCGTTCGTGAAGCCTCCTATCGTCCGCCGGTTTTTCCCTGACAATGAGATCATGTCCTATACCGATGCATTGCGCACTGCGGTAGAGAGCATGAATATCGATCGAGCCAAGCGGAACATCCTCGTTGCGCACCAGTTCGTGACTGGCGCCACGCTTGCAGAGTCAGAGGATATTTCCGTCGGCGGTACGGAAAATGTCGACGTCAGCGTTTTTGACGGATTTGATTATGTTGCGCTTGGACACATTCACCGTGCACAGAAATGCACGAGCGAATATGTGCGGTACAGCGGTACTCCGCTTAAATATTCTTTTTCCGAAGCGAAGGATACAAAGAGCATCACCGTTGTGGACATGAAAGAAAAGGGGAATATTGAGCTGTCCTTTATTCCGCTTGTACCGAAACGCGAGCTCGTTGAAATCAAGGGTACTTATAATGAACTTACGCTCAAGAGCTTTTATGAGGGCACTTCGTACAATGAGGATTATATGCACATAACCCTGACCGATGAGGAGGACATACCCGATGTCCTCGCAAAGCTGCGTGTTATTTACAAGAACATAATGAAGCTTGATTATGACAATACGCGCACTCGCCATTTTGCGGAGATAAACGGCGCGGCAGACACCACCGCTAAAACTCCCTTCGAGCATTTCAGCGAGTTTTACGAGCAGCAGAACGGGCAGCCGATGAGCGATGAGCAGAGTACTTTTATGGCTGACATTATTGAGCAGATTTGGGAGGACGAATAGTGAGACCAATAAAACTTAAAATTTCGGCTTTTGGCCCTTATGCCAGCGTTACAGAGCTTGACTTCGATAAGCTCGGAACGGGCGGCCTGTATCTTATCACCGGCAACACCGGTGCGGGAAAGACTACGATTTTCGACGCCATCACCTATGCGCTGTACGGCGCGCCGAGCGGCAACAACCGCGAAACGTCGATGCTGCGCTCAAAATATGCCGCTGACGGTACTCCCACCGAGGTCGAACTTCGCTTCAGCTACTACGGCAAGGAATATACCGTAAAAAGGAATCCTGAAAAAAGAACTGCTGAATTTATCTATCCCGACGGTAAGGTCATAACGAAGATAAGGGAAGTCGATAATGCGGTCAATGATGTGATTGGGATCGACAGGAACCAATTCTGCCAGATTGCTATGATCGCGCAGGGCGACTTTATGAAGCTGCTGCTTGCCCCGACGAAGGAGCGTATGGAGATTTTCCGCCATATCTTTAAGACGGAGCTGTTTTCCGAGCTGCAGGAGCGCCTGAAGAAGGAATCAAAAGCGCTCAACGATGAGTGTACTGCTATCAGGGCGAGCATTGCTCAGTATATCGGCGGCGTTATGTGCGATAGGGATAACGTGGCGTCCATCGAGGTGGAGAAAGCAAAGGGCGGAAGCCTGCCCATGGAGGACACTGTTGCGCTGCTTGAAAAGCTGATCATCAAAGACGAGGCTGAAGAAGAAAAACTCGGTGAGCTGCACGAGAGCGTTCAAAAGGAACTTGACGGGGTAAAGGCTCGTATTTCCAAGGCGAAGGATATCGCTGCCGCGAAGAAGGAACTGGAGGAAAAAGAAAACGCCTATTCAGTCCTGTCTCAGCGCAGGGAGTTCGTTCTTGCAAAGTGCGAGGAAGAAAAAGCGCGGCAGCCGGAGATTCAAAAGCACAGCGAAACGTCGGCGAGGATCAAGGCATCGCTTCCCGACTATGATGAGGCAGCAGCAAAGCAAAGCATCGTCGTCAGTGCGCGTACTTTTATAGACGCGGGTGAGAAAAAGCTGCTTCAGCTAGACGAGCAGGTGAGGATACTGGCCGATGAGATTGCGGCCCTTACTGCCGAGGATAAAGCCTTGCAGAAAGCCGGGGAGAAAAAGCTCCAGCTGGATGCCGAACTGCGCGATCTCAACGACCGATCTGCCAAGCTGGACACACTTCGAAGAAATATTGTGGCAGTCAAGGTCTCACGCGAAAAATACCATATGGCGCTCAATGAGTATGACAAAAAGGCGTCGGCAGCTGCCATACTTGATGACGAGTTAAAGCATAAGAACAAGATATATCTCGATTCGCAGGCAGGTATTTTGGCAGATACGCTGGAACTTGGTGCGCCCTGTCCGGTGTGCGGCTCGACAGAGCATCCTCATAAAGCGGTCAAGCCCGATAATGCGCCGACGAAGGATGATCTCGACCAGCTTCAGAAGAAGCTTAACGCTGCAAACAGCAGCGCAAACTCTGCGCGTGAGACTGCCGGCAATCTCAAGGGGACGCTGGAGGAAAAGGAAAACAGCGCTCGTTCCGAGACGGAGGCGCTGCTCGGTGTTCCGTTTTCGGATGATGTCTCAACTATAATAACAGAACGCCTTGCCGACATTGAAAACAAGGCAAACGAAATCGGGGCACAGATATCGATTGAAAGTAAAAATATTGCGCGTAAGGCCGAGATAGAAGCGCTGCTGCCGCAAAAGACTGACGCTCTGGAAAAAGCGCGCGCGGACAGCGCCGAGCTCAAAAGCGGAGTGAGCGCAAAAAAGGTCGAGCTTCAAGCCGCAGAGGGCAGAATTGCCGAGCTCAAGGAAAAGCTCGACTTTGAGTCCAAGGAAAAGGCAGAGGCGGAGATATACACGCTCAATGCTTTGATAGTCCAGATCAAAAATACTTATGAAGCGGTTCAGAAAGAGCTGGAGCAATGCAACTTAGAGCTTGCGTCTCTAAAATCTGCAAAAGAGGAGATTTTGAAGAGGCTTGACGGCGACGAGGATGTCTCCTGGGAGAAGGAAACCGAAGTCCAGAGCGTACTTGAAGATAAGCTCAAAAAGATAAATCAGGAGGAGAAATCCGTACATAGCAGAGTGACGGCAAATACCGGAATTTTGAAGAGTATCAAGGTGAAAGCCGAGGAGCTAATCACCGCCGAGACAAAATATTCGTGGGTAAAAGCTCTTTCCAACACCGCAAACGGAAATATTTCCGGAAAAGAAAAGGTGATGCTGGAGACTTATATTCAAATGAATTATTTTGACAGGATCATTGCCCGTGCCAATACGCGCCTTATGATAATGACCGACGGTCAGTACGATCTGGTGCGCCGAAAGGAAACGGCGAACAAGCAGGGACAGAGCGGTCTGGATCTTGATGTCATTGACCACTATAACGGAACCGAGAGAAGCGTTAAATCACTTTCCGGCGGCGAATCCTTCAAGGCCTCGCTCGCGCTTGCCCTCGGCCTTGCGGATGAGATACAATCCGCTGCCGGCGGGATCAAGCTGGACACGATGTTCGTCGATGAGGGCTTTGGCTCACTTGATGAGGATTCCCTTGCTCAGGCAATGAAAGCCCTGACCTCGCTTGCCGATAACGACCGCTTGGTCGGCATTATTTCCCATGTGGGTGAACTCAAGCAGCAGATCGACAAGCAGATCATTGTCACCAAGGACAGGTCTGGCGGAAGCAAGGCAGAGATCGTTGTATGATCAGGACTTCCTGATGATGCAGATGTTCCGCCCGGATTGACAGTACGTTCAGTTCGTGTTATATTTATATTCTAAACCAGCTCCAAGAGTAGTCCCGGATAATTGCGAAAGCAGCGGTTATCCGGGATTTTTATGAAGCCTTGGCAAAGCGGCTTTTGCTGTGAGGAGGGAATTTCGTGTATAAGCTGATAAAGCAGGAGGGACATGCCCGCCGCGGTGAGTTCAAAACTCCCCACGGCACGGTGCAGACGCCCGTGTTTATGAACGTCGGCACACAAGGCGCGATAAAGGGCGCGCTGAGCGCAGCTGATCTTAAGAATATAGGCTGTCAGATCGAGTTGTCCAATACCTATCATCTGCATGTGCGTCCCGGCGACGATTTGATAAAGGACATGGGTGGGCTGCATAAGTTCATGACATGGGACGGGCCTATTCTGACCGACAGCGGCGGCTTCCAGATATTCTCACTTGCGAAGCTGCGCAAAATAACCGAGGATGGCGTAAAGTTCAATTCGCATGTTGACGGGCGGCACATCTTTATGGGGCCGGAGGAGAGCATGCGCATCCAGGCAAACCTCGGCTCGGACATTGCGATGGCCTTTGACGAGTGCATCAAGATCCCGTCCCCGCGCGAATATGTCCAACGTTCGTGCGACAGGACTTATCGCTGGCTCCAGCGCTGCAAGGCGGCGCTCTCAGAGTATAACTCGATGGACGATGCGGTGAACCCCGGGCAGATGCTGTTTGGAATAAATCAGGGGACCGTGTTCCATGACATCCGCATCGAGCACATGAAGAAGATCGCCGAGCTCGACCTGCCCGGCTACGCGATAGGCGGGCTCGCGGTGGGCGAGACTCATGAGGAGATGTATGACACCATCGAAGCTGTGGAGGAGTACATGCCGAAGGATAAGCCGCGCTACCTCATGGGCGTCGGTACGCCGTCCAATATCATTGAGTCGGTCGCACGCGGTGTTGATTTCTTCGACTGCGTCATGCCCGCACGTAACGGGCGGCACGGGCACCTGTTCACATGGGGCGGCGTTATCAATATAAAGAACGAGAAGTACGCAAGAGATGAGCAGCCGATAGATCCGCAGTGCGGATGCCCGGTGTGCCGCCGCTATTCGAGAGCGTATGTACGCCATCTTTTCAAGGCTGAGGAGATGCTTGCGATGCGCTTTGCTGTGACGCATAATCTCTATTTCTACAACAGTCTTATGCAGCGCATACGCGACAGTCTCGACTCCGGGGATTTCGACGGCTTCAGAAACAAATTTACGGAAATTCTCGATAAACGCATCTAAGTATCTTGAATTTTGGCGAACTAACATATATAATACAAATATACTTTTTTCGGAGGTAAACCCAAAATGAATCTTATCCTTACCGGAGCCTCCACTGCTGGCGCAGGCGGCTCCACCATCCTTATGCTCGTGCTCATGTTTGTCGTTTTCTATTTCTTCTTTATCCGTCCGGAAAACAAGAAAAAGAAAAAGGTTGAAGATATGCGCAACTCCCTGAGCCTTGGCGATGAAATCACTACTATTGGCGGCATGACCGGCAAGATCGTTCAGGTAACTGAAGATACCGTCACCTTTGAGACCGGTGAGGACAGAGTCCGCATCCAGATCAAGAAGTGGGGCATTTCCACCACCGCTAAGATGGAAGCAGCCGAAGCCGAGGCACGCGCCAATAAAGGCAAGAAAAAGTAATATAACCCGAATCATTTCACCCTCCCGTTAATAAGATTGATTGATCTTATTAACGGGAGGTGTTTTCTTGTTATCTGCAGGCAGCAGTGCCTTTGACGGCAAATCCGCAGCGAGAGCCGCGGCGGCATGGACAGTGAGCGCGATCGTCCTGCTGGTTATTGCATCGGCAGTGATAAACGCGTCCGACTGCGGGGAGTACATAATGGGATACGTCTGCTCGGTGCTGAGCTTTCTTAGCGCTTTTTCAGCCGGGGCAGCCGCAGCCGGGAAGGGTAAAAAGGGGACAGTGTATATAGGCGCACTGACGGGAGCGGTCATTACGACCGTCCTGCTTACGGTTGGCTTTATCGTGAAGGGTGCGGAAACAGAAGCGTCGGCGGTGCTCAGTGTCGTCAGCTTCACATTCGCAGGGAGCATAGCCGGGGCAGTGATCTTCGGAAGAGGGCCCGCATCCAAACGCAAGCGCTATGCCCCGCGTCCCCGTGCTTGACATAACGGAAGTGCATAAAGAGGTTTTCGCGTTTATTCTCCCGTAATACAATGCTTTGCGGAAACGAATCGTAACAACAGTTAACATAAACGAGAAAAATTTTTGATTTTTTGAAAAAAAGGACTTGATTATTTTGCAAGTTTGTAATATATTGTTACCAGAGTTGATTATGTTAATCACGCAACTGTTACCAAAGGTTACATTTTGACTTGCATGGTAAGAGAAAAATGCGGTACACATTCAATTACGCTGCTGTTTTCCTTCATGTGCGGCTCTCTGCTGTCGCTGATATATCTGATCCCGAATGTTCCTTTTCGTTTTGCGGAGGATATGCCCGTCATCGCGGCGGCTGCAAGCTTCTCGGTCGGGGCACTGACATGCGGGACAGCCTGCTGCATTATGGTACAGCCGCTGTCGACCACGGTGCTTGGCTGCGCGGCCTCATTTGAGATGTACTCCGCCGTTACGGAGTTGTCGGTGAAAGAAGCCGCGGTACACATGGGTATCATGGCTGTGCTCATACCGCTCCATTTCCTCGTGTGCTCATACGGGATGGCTCAAAGCGGTATCGCCAGAGAGGCGATGCGGCAGGTGGGAACATACAGCAGGAAACAGACGCTTTATACGTATGCAATTATGCTTGCCGGGCTTGCGGCCGCAGCGCTGCTGATCCGGTACATATTGAGAATATAGATATCTTAAACTGAAAGGAGGGCGTTTGAATGCAGAACTCGGAATGCATAGAGCTTTTTGAAAAGCATCTTACCGAAGAAAAGAAAGCATCCGCAAACACCCTCAGTTCCTACCTCAGGGACATCCGCCAGCTTGGCGAATATTTGGACAGCCATTCGGAAAACACCATTGCAGAAGCCACGAGCGAGGATCTTCAGGGCTATATCGCAATGCTGAGATCCGATGGCAAATCGGTCGCGACCGTGTCCAGAAGCATTGCATCTATAAAGTGCCTGTATACGCATCTGTTCATAAAGCAGATCATTACCGTGAATCCCGCTCAGGGACTTATTCCCGATAAAAGCACGCAGAAGCTGCCGGAGATACTGACCAGCAAAGAAGTCGAGCTCCTGCTTGAGCAGCCTGAATGCATAGATCCGAAGGGCTTCAGAGACAAGGCCATGCTTGAACTGCTTTACGCGACGGGCATAAGAGTAACAGAGCTTATCGATCTTGATATCGGAGATGTGAATCTCGGCGCGGGCGTCATTCGCTGCCACAGCAGGAACAAGGAGAGATTCATTCCGATGTACCCGGCGGCGGTCAAAGCGCTGAGCGATTATATCACGCTAGTGCGTCCGCAGATGATACTCATGCCGGACGAGCAGTCGCTGTTCGTTAACGTCAGCGGTGAGCGCATGTCGCGTCAGGGCTTCTGGAAGATAGTCAAGCATTATCAGAAGAAGGCAGGGATTGAAAAGGATATCACACCGCATACGCTGCGCCACTCCTTTGCCGCACACCTGCTTGAAAACGGTGCCGATATACACGCGATACAGGAAATGCTCGGGCATGCCGATATCTCCTCCACGCATATGTATTCTCAGCTGGTCAAGAAGCAGCTCAAGGATGTATATAACAAGGCGCACCCCAGAGCATAATCGAATCAGGCCCAGCCGGTACGCAGCGCGTACCGGCTTTTTTATGTTGCGGGAAAATAGCAAATGTGTTAAAATCCAATGGGACGTGATACTATGCGGATACTCGGAATAGACCCGGGAATTGCAACGATAGGCTTCG
>CAKTPC010000011.1 GCA_934590505.1 uncultured Oscillospiraceae bacterium | reverse complement strand
AGATTTAGCTTCAAACAGCAAATATCAACGTCAGCCATCGCCCGACAAAAAAGATGACGAAAAGAATTGACGGAAAAATGCCGAAAGAGGGTAATGATGGCACCAAATGGTTGCCAATATGTCGCCCGACACGTCGCCGACTGTCGCGCGACAGGTCACGTGATGTCACGTGACATTGTAGATTCTACTGTAGAATCTACGTAGACATTTACGTAAACATCTACGTAGCGTTAATAAAACCGCCCATGCAGAAGCATGAGCGGAGAAAGGATGTGAGAATATAAACGCTGTAATATATGCCCGGTTTTCGTCTGACCGGCAGAATGAAGCCAGCATTGACGCGCAGATCAGAGCTTGCACGGAATACGCCGAACGGCACAGTCTGACCGTGACCGGCGTTTATGCCGATGAAGCCATAAGCGGCAAGGAATCAAAGACAGCAGCCAGAGCGCAGTATCAAAAGATGCTCAGAGACGCGCATAAAGGGCTTTTCAGCGTCATTCTCATTCACAAGTATGACAGGGTAGCCCGGAGCCTTGCAGAGCATGTGAACCTCGAAGGACGGCTTAGAGCGGATAATATAGAGCTGATAGCCGTGGCGCAGGACTTCGGCAATACCGCCGAAGCAAAGATCATGCGTGCGCTCATGTGGTCTATGTCTGAATACTATCTTGATAACCTTTCGGCAGAAGTGCAGAAAGGCCATAGGGAAACCGCCCTGAAGGGCTTACACAACGGCGGTTATGCTCCGTTCGGCTACGATGTGGTAAATCAGCAGTATGTCATTAACGAGTTGGAAGCGGCCTATGTGCGCCGTATCTTCACCGCTGCACAAGAAGGAGCGGGATTCAAGGATATAATAGCCGAGCTGGACGTGGCCGGGATCACCGGCAAGCGCGGGAAGCCCATCAGATACACGCAGATTTATGAAATGCTTCGGAATGAGAAATATACCGGCGTATATCTGTACACGCCGCAGGAGACCGCAGAACGCGCCCAGCGGCGTCAGAAGCCCGGAGCCATACGGATAGAGGACGCTTTCCCGGCAATCATCACAAAGGCACAATTTGAGGAGGCACAAGCGATAATGAACAGCAGAAAGAACGCAGGCCGCAAGGCAGACTACATGTGTTCCGGCCTTGTCTATTGCTCTTGCGGGGCAAAGATGCATGTTTACAAGGGTACACGCAGCGGACACACCTATTACCGCTATGTCTGCTCCAAGCATTGCGGACGGCCTACAGTGCTTATGTCGGATGTGGATAGCGCCGCTATTAAATACCTGCATGAGCTGCTTTCAGAGCCTAACCAGACGCTTATAACCGCAGCCATGCGCAGATACCAGAGCGACAGCAAGAACCGCCTGACGGCGTTCTATGACGTTCTGAACGCGAGAATAGCCGAGAAGCAGAAAGAATATGATACGCTGATGAAGAATCTGTCATCCGGTGTGCTGCCATCTGATGTTGTTTCCGATATTGGCCAGCGTATGACGGAGATCAAGGACGAAATAAAGGCGTTGGAAGCGACGGAGCCGCCCGAAGATTACACGGTTGATACTATCCGGCAATGGCTAAATGCTTTGAAGAACAACCCCGATGAAAAGGCCGTAAAGCTGCTTATCAAGCGCATTGATGTTTCAGGGGATAAAAATAACAACGTGTTCAATATACAGAGTACATTAAACACGTTGTTGGAAATAGTGGTTGCGGGGGAAGGATTTGAACCAACGACCTCCGGGTTATGAGCTGCGGTCGGTTATTAAATAGGCTGCTTTTGTGCCGGTTAGCTGCTGTTTAGCCCTCTTTTGTTTCACCAAATTGCTGCCGTGTACTGCGCCGTACTGCCCGGTGATTTCCCCGTATGGGTCAGCGTTTGGGTCAAACCCGTTTTGGAGTCTATACTGCCGTAGTTTTAATAGCAGACTGAGAGGTCTGCTTTTTTGCTGCCCAGGGTCAAATTTTGCGCCGCTATATTCAAAGAATAAGGCTATGCGTTGGCCTGCTGGAGATAGAACTCGCTTTCCGTTGTTTCGATAAGCCGCACCTGCATTTAAGCTTTTCTGAATCAGTTTTTTAGGCAGCCGATGGGCACGACATATACACCGTCCTGACGGCGATAGGCATAGTCGCCGGTGCCCGTCAAAACCATGAGGAACGACGGTGCGTTCATTTTGTCAGTGTCGATCTTGGCTTCCATTGCTTTTAAGCTCTTTGCGCCTTCTTCAATGAGTCTATCGCCACCCAGTTTAATCTCAATCAAACCGTATTTCCCGTTTCTTAAATGAACAACGGCATCGCATTCCTGCCCGTCCCTGTCACGATAGTGATAGACTTCGCCGTTCAAGGCATCCGCAAAAACACGCAGGTCTCTGATGCAGAGCGTTTCAAACAGGAAGCCAAAGGTTTTGAGGTCGTTCACAAGGTCATTTGGCCCGATGCCCAATGCCGCGGCAGCAATAGATGGGTCAATATAATATCTGGTGTCAGAAGAACGGATGGCAGTCTTGGAGCGAAGATTCGGATTCCACGCCGGCATATCCTCTACAACGAAGATTTTGCGGAGCGCGCTGACATAAGCGGCTACTGTCTCATCACTCATAGAGACTTCGTCATTTGCGGATACATCCTGCGCAAGCACTGTATTCGGTATCTGACTGCCTTGATTTCTGGCATAGGAGCGCATTAGCCGATGCACTTTTTCGGGATTTTTCTGCACGCCGTCGGCGCGGTTGATATCAGAACGCACCACGGCATCATAGTAATCCATTGCCTGATCCAAAGCGATCTCGTCCCGCATATCCACTGCCTGCGGCCAGCCGCCTCGGCACACGAGGAATGCTAAACGGTCAATATCGAGTTCGGAAGCACCATCGATCTCCGCTGCTCCGTCAAACAAATCTTTCAGACTGACTTCGCCTGTGGAGTCACCGGACTCATAAAGGCTCATAGGCCGCATGGTCAGCCATGTAAAACGACCCGTGCCGGAGTGGGTAATCTCCTTGGTATCAGCAGGAACGGCAGAACCGGTAAGAACAAACTGCCCCAGCTCTCCACGATGGTCGACCTCAAAGCGAATGGCATCCCACAGCTTCGGTGCGATCTGCCACTCGTCGATCAGCCTTGGTGCTGCACCTTTCAGCAGACGCTTTGGATTCAGTTCAGACATGGTGATGTTCTGCTCTTTCTTTTCAGGTTCATCCATATACAGAATACTGGCGGCGATCTGTTCCGCCGTGGTGGTTTTACCGCACCACTTTGGGCCCTCGATCAAGACAGCGCCTTTGCCCTCCAGCTTCCGCGCCAATATTTCATCGGCAATTCTTTTCCGATACTTCTTCATTCAGAACACCTCGCTCCTGCTCTCAGTGTCCTTAGTATACCTCAGAACCAGAATCAGCTCAAGATTTTTCGGAAGATTGGCAGAAAATTTTTCGGAAGATTGGCGTAGAATCAGTCTCCGGTTTTGTCCCAAGTTCTTTATCACATCCTTGTCACCAGCGCGAGGTGTAAAAGCCTGTCTATATTTTCGTGTTCTTATCTTTTCTGCATTTTGTTTTGCGTCTTAGTCAGTTTTGATATGCAGTAACCCACAACTGCAAAAAGAGCTATGATTGCCATGTAGTCCAGCAAAGTCAATACCACCGGCTGCGAAAAATCGATGAATACAAACTGTGTCTGTAAAAACAGATACGAGCTGATTTTATTCTTCACAAAAGCATGGACGCCACAGACGGCTAACAGCACTGCAATCACTCTCAGGCTCCATGTCCTGATTTTAGATGTTTGCTGCGTATGAGCAGCCTTTCGGAGCATTCCCATCATCACACTTCCGTGCATCCCGGCATGGAGGCTCATAAGCACCAGTCCCCAATAGGAAGCCAGCAAATGAATAGTTCTTGCTGTGGATGTTTCTCCAAAGTACAGAAAGCGGAACACATGGCGGGACAGGATCATCCCGCTGATCGGCAATGCCAGCATAATCATCGCAAGAGCTAAATTTACGGCTGTTCCTAAAATGCGGAGTGATGTGTACTTTCCGCGAAAAATATGTTTCCACCACGCAATGTTCAAAATATGGTGGGCAACAAAAAGCAGAAACATTCCAATGCCAAGATATTCATGGGCGGCTTCTCCCACCAGAGAATATGCCATCAGCAAAGGCAAAAGCAGAACCATCCCACTGTCTATGGCAATTCTTAACCTTTTATTCAATAAATCCGTCCTCTCTGAGCCAGTCCGTCACCTTGCTTTTGGCCGCGTCCCGGTCATTCTGAGCAGTCGTACCGGGAATTGCAAAACCGTCTTTTATTGTGCCGCCCGTAATATCAGCAATCGTGGATTCCGTATTGGAAAGCCCACTGCCGCCGTGTGTGCAGAACGGAACGATCGTCTTGCCGGACAGGTCATAGCTTTCCAAAAAGTTGTAAACGATCATCGGCATATCGCCCCACCAGTTAGGATAGCCGATAAAGATCGTGTCATAATCGTCCACGTTGTCCACAGTGCCGGCAATCTCCGGGCGGGCATTATTCGCCATTTCCTGCCGGGATACATCCAGCAGCTCGCTATGTGAAGTGGGATACGGTGTAACAGCCTCAATCTCAAAGAGATCGGCTCCGGTCTGTTCTGCGATCATGTGAGCGATAATGCTGGTGTTTCCTTCCTCAACCACGCCTACGCCGTACTGTTCCCCTGCAAGAGAAAAATAAGCTACTAACATATTGCTGCCTCCTTCTGTTTGTTCAGCCTGTGTGGTATCATCCGTCTGCGAACCGTCTGGCTCCGTATCACTGACATGAGCGGTCGGTTCTGTCTGCACATTTGCGCTATTCGTTGTTTCGCTGTCACCCTCCGAAGCGGATTCTGCCGGGGCAGAATTTCCGCAGGCCGCAAGAGCCAGCATCATAACGGCTGCTAAAATCAGTGCGAATAATCTTTTCATGGTGGTCCTCCTTTACCAATCGCCAAGGCGTTCGTTTTTATTCAAAGCTGCAATCTGTTCCATTTCCTCAGATGTCAGCTCAAAATCAAAAATATCAAAATTCTCCTGAATATGCTTTTCGTTGTGAGAACCGGGAATGGCAATATGACCATCCTGCAAATGCCATCTCAAAATGACCTGTGCAGAGGTTTTTCCGTGAGCGGCTGCTATTGCGGAAATAACTGGATCATTGAACAGAGCTTGTGTATTGCCGCGGCCACCCAAAGGAAACCATGATTCCAGCACCGTCCCATACTGCGCGATATGTTCTTTCATATCTGTGCTTTGATGGTAAGGGTGCGTTTCATTCTGCAAAACAGCAGGTAAAATGCTTGTGGAATTTACCATGCGGTCAAAATCATCCGGGGCATAGTAGTTGGAAAGTCCAATGGCTTTCAGTCGGCCATCCGCGACGGCCTGCTCCATTGCCTTGTATGCAGCAACATCATTTTCCGGCTGGGAATGATGCAGGATCATCAGATCAATGTAATCCAGCCCCAGACGTTCCAGAGATGCATTGATGGCGGCATCGCCGTTATCGTAGTCGCTTGTCCACATTTTTGTGGTGACAAAGATTTCTTCTCTGGTAACAAAGCCTTCGTCAATCGCACGGCGGATAGCTCGGCCAACACCGGCTTCGTCACCGTAAATACGGGCGGTGTCGATCAGCCGATAGCCGTCTTGTAACGCCCAATAAACGGATTCCTCCGCTTCACTGTCTGAGAGTGCAAAGGTTCCGATACCAAGGATCGGCATGGAAACGCCATTGTTCAGCGTGACGGTTCCGGCGTCCAAATCAAATTCCGGTTCAATGGAAATAAGTTCTGCGGCGGGCGGTTCCGTCTCAGAAGTTATTGTTTCTTCTATTTGTGATTCAGACGGTGCAGCCTCTAAAGCAGAATCGTTTGTTACATCATTGCCGCAAGCCGCGAGCATTCCTATCAGCAAGAATATCAATAAAATGTATAGCGTTTTCTTCATCGTTCAACCTTTCTGTCTGTTTGCCGGGGAATCCAGATATTTCAGAACGTGTGCTGGATTCCCGCCGACCACGGTATTTGCCTCTACATCTTTTGTGACAACGGATCCGCCGGCCACAACAGCGTTTTCACCTACGGTCACACCGGGAAGGATCATAGCCTTTGCACCGATCCACGCATTTTTCTTGATCGTGACTTTGCCGCAGAACAGCACCTGATGATCGTATAAGTCGTGGTTCGCCGTCAGCAGACTCGCTCCCGGCCCAATCATCACATCATCCTCAATTTCAATACCGCCCCGCGCCATAATGGTCAAGCCGTGATTGATGAAAACATGATTTCCGATTTTCACGTTGGCTCCCATGTCAATCTGCATAGGAGGCATGATATGACTGGATTCCGGCATACCCGGAATCAATTCCCGTACAAGACTTCTGGAACTTTCCTCCATCGGGTCTGTGTGATTGATTTTGAAGCACAGGCTGCTAGAGCGGCTGATTTCAGCCCATGTGTTTTCATAGTCGGGGATACGCATATCTACCCGTTCAAATTCTTCTTTCTTCATCATAACCTCCTTTGCGGAATCTTATTTTCATCATTCAAAGTTACATAGTTCTGTTTCATCGTATGAAATCCTCCTGATTATTTTGAGTTTGTCGGAACAGGCAATTTTCCCATTTCCAATCGATTTTGCAGCTTTTTATATAGCGCTACCGCAATGATCGCACCGCAGCATTCCATAAACGGCTGTACAAGCATCAGGCCGTACATGGGCCAAAGCAGGTTGAAAAATACCATAAGTGGCAAATCTAATATTCCCTTCCGGAACAGGGATAAGAACAATGCTTGTTTTGCTCCGCCAATCCCCTGAAACACGGCAATGAGCATAAACTCGACGGTAATGAATGGCAGCGCAAGTGTCCGTAACCGCACAAACTCCGCGCCATATTGCACAGAGTTGGCATCATCAACAAAAAATCTGACAATGACAGGGGCAAAGGCTTCACAGAGCACGAAGCAAATGACCGCACAGGCAATTCCGCGTGTTAGCGCAAACTGTACTGCTTTGTGCATCCGTTCTCGATTTCCGGAAGCAAAATTATATGCAATCAGCGGCAACACACCGCTCGAAATACCCATGATTGCCTGGAACGGGATACTTTCGACCTTTTGCATAACACCCATGCCGGAGGTTGCCGCCACCGGGTAGCCCGACATCAGCCGAAGCAGTACCGCATTAGAAACTGCGGCCAGCAATATCTGTAATGCTGCCGGTGTTCCGATAGAATAAATATCCCGTTGTGTTTTCCATGCCACCCTTTTGGGAAATAGCGGGATCACCACAAGAGAGTCCCTGCGATGCCGCACTACATGGATCAGCAGGAAAATCAAAGATGCGGTATTGGAAAGGCAGGTGGAAAGCGCTGCGCCTGCAACGCCCATTTTCATTGGAAACATGAATATCGGGTCCATCACCATGTTCAGCACACCGCCAAGGGACATACCGATACTTGAAATCCGTGCGTCTCCCTGTGCCCGAACGAAACTCGCCAAGACCATATTCAGTACGGTCGGCAATCCGCCGATCACGACCGTCCAAAACAAATAGTCCTGTGCGTATGGGAGCGTACCTGCATCCACACCAAGAAACACAAGAAACCGTCGCCCAAACAGGAGACAAATCAGCGAATACGCAAGCGTGACGCTGCCGGACGCCCATAGCGAGAAGGCCACCACCGCACTGGTCTTTTCCCGGTCTCCGCTTCCGAGCATTCTTGAGACAAGGCTGCTGCCGCCAATGCCGAACAGGTTTGCAAGGGCGTTCATCAGCATGAAAATGGGATAAGTAACAGTGACCGCCGCCACCTGATACGGATCGCCTGTCTGCCCGATGTACCATGTATCCGCCATGTTATAGACCAGCATAACAAGCTGGCTGATGACCGTGGGGATTACCAGCGTCATTGCCGCACGGTGAATCGGCATGTTTTCAAACAGTTCTGTTTTTTCTTCTACTGTTCGCTGCATGATTATTGTTCTCCGTGGATTTTCACGCTGTTGATCATTCTTGCATACTGTGGATCTTCATTCCTACCGAATAGCGTAACACCTTCGTCCAATCTGCTGATTGCAAGCATATCCTCAGCTGACAGCGTAAAATCAAAAACAGACAGGTTTTGTTCCATGCGATCACGGTGAACAGACTTTGCCAGCGGCACGATTCCACGCTGAATGTTCCAGCGCAGGATCACCTGTGCCGGGCTTTTCCCATACTGTGTTCCAATTTGCCGCAGCGTTTCGTTTTGAAAAATTTGCTTCTTCCCCTCCGCAAAGGAAGCCCATGCCTCCATAACGATACCCTGTTCCTGCAAGAAGCGGCGTGTATCCTCCTGCTGATAGAATGGATGGCACTCCACCTGATCGACAGCAGGCGTGATGCGGTTGTTCAAAGTCAAGTCCACAACTCGTGCCGGGTCGAAGTTGGAAAGACCGATTGCACGAATTTTTCCTGCGTCATAGGCTTCTTCCATTGCCCGCCACGCACCGTAATAATCCCCAAAGGGACGATGGATCAGATACAGGTCGAGATAGTCTGTCTGTAACTTCCGAAGAGAGGTGTCGATTGCTTTCTTAGCCGCTTCATATCCGGCATCCTGCACCCACAGCTTGCTGGTGAGAAACAGTTCCTCTCTGGAAATGTCACAATGCTGAATTGCACGGCCTACTGCTGCTTCATTCCCATATACCGCAGCAGTGTCGATCAGCCGATAACCGGCATGAATAGCATCGACCACGCGTTGTTCACACTGTGTCTGATCCTGAATTTGAAACACGCCGAATCCTGCAACCGGCATTTTTACGCCGTTATTTAACTGAATAACTTCCATCGTAAGTCCTCCTTTATTCCAATGCCGCAGCTACATCCTGCAAGTATTTACGAATGGGCAAATGCTGCGGACAGAGTTTTTCGCACTTTCCGCATTTCAAGCATTCCGAAGCCTTTCCATGCGTTTGTGTCAGGGTGCTGTAATACGTCTGAGTCGTCAGCCTCACCGCAGCCCCGGAGCGTTTCATGTTGTTATAAATAGCGAAGTAGTCTGGGATGGCAATTTTCTTGGGGCAGGTATCCGTGCAATAACGGCAGGCTGTGCAGGGGATCACCTCCGAAGCACGAATGATTTTCACAGCCTGCTCTACCACCTGCCGTTCCTTTTCATCAAGGGGATGAAAGTCCTTCATGTAGCTGATGTTATCCTCGACCTGCTGTTCATCACTCATGCCGGACAGCACCATCATCACATGAGAGGGGGACGCTGCAAAGCGAATGGCCCACGATGCAGTTGACAGGTCAGGGTGCGTTTCTTTGAAAAGCTGCGTTGTGGTTTCCGGTATCTGAATCAGACTGCCACCCTTTACAGGCTCCATCACAATGACCGGCTTGTTGTGCTTCACGGCCACTTCATAGCAAAGACGAGATTCTACCGCAGGGTCGTTCCAATCCAGATAATTGAGCTGAATCTGCACATATTCCAGTTCAGGATGTGCAGTCAGGATTTCATCCAGAAGTGCAGCCTTATCATGGAAAGATAGCCCGATATGATTAATTTGGCCCTCGGCTTTTTTCGCTTGAATAAAGTCAAATGCGTGCATTTCTTCTGCTTGCTGATATGTCCGCCCATTCAGCCCATGAAGCCAGTAATAATCCACATAGTCTACACCAAGCTGCTGCAGCTGCTTTTCAAAAAATCCCGGTATTTCTTTTTCGTCATGGATCATAAAAAGTGACAGCTTATCCGTGATAGTATAAGCAGAGCGGGGATACCGCTTGACCACCGCCTCACGAAAAGCAATTTCGCTGTTTCCTCTGTGATATGGGAACGCCGTATCAAAATAGGTAAACCCATTTGAAAGGAAAGTATCTGCCATGTTCTTGAAGCGTTCGATGTCTACACTGCTGTAATCATCTTTATCCAATAGCGGCAGTCTCATCAGTCCGAAACCGAGTTTTTTCATACTGTGCCTCCACTTCTTTTTTTGTTCGGAACTTATTTTATCAGTGAACGCCTTGCTTCGGAAGTTCGGATATGTTATCATAGCTTAAAGTCATAACTTTAAGCGGGAGGAATGACAATGTACAATCCACAGTTGGATGCCTTTATCAAAGTGGCGAATTCCGGCAGCTTCAGCAAGGCTGCGGAGGCCATGTATATTTCTGCGCCTGCGATTATTCAGCAAATCAATTTGCTGGAAGCAAGCTGCGGCTTTAAGCTGTTTGTCCGCTCCAATCACGGGGTAAAGCTGACACCTGCCGGGCGGTCTTTGTATGAGGATGCCAAGACCATCATCCGGTTATCACAGGACGCACTGAACAAAGCACGGCGATTGGCAGAATCTTCGGAAACCACCGTGCGGATCGGCACTTCACTGCTTTATAAATGCCGATTGCTGCCTGATCTCTGGACACAGGTCAGCGAAAAACATCCGGAACTGAAAATTGAAATTCTCCCCATGACGGAATATCAGAATCGGGGCGAGGTTTTCTCTGCGTTAGGCGTATATTTCGATCTGTTTGAAGGCGTTTATGGTTCTGCCGGATGGGATGGTTTGTGCCAGTTTTTAGAGCTGGATCGTACTCCCATCTGCTGTGCAGTTGCCAAAAATCACAGACTGGCAGGTATGAAAAAGCTCACCATGCAAGACCTGAATGGTGAGTACATTGTTATGCCGATTGAGGGCGTTTCTAAAGAAGTGGACGACTTTCGGAATCATATCCGAAATCATTACCCGACGGTTCAAATTGTGGATTCTAAGCGGTATGATGTGGATACCTTTACACTCTGTGAAGTAAACGGCTATGTTTTAATTACACAGCCGGTCTATACGGATATTCATAACAATCTGGTGACAATTCCGCTTGAGACGAATTACACATTGCCGTATGGATTGATGTATGCCAATGAGCCGACTATGGCAGCGAAGAAGTTTATTCAATATTTGGAAGAGAATTGAAGACATATCATTTATAAAGGCAACACTCACAAAAGGGGGCTGCCTTTGCCTTTTTCGTGCAATATCTAAAAGAAAATCAGTCCCGCTCTAAAGCAGGACTGATTGAATGATCATAGTAACGTTGCAGCAGGCAATTTTCGCAACTGCGTATCGCCGGTTCCGCTACGCCATTTTTACGCCATTCCCGCGTGGGGATGCGTAGGGAAACATGAACTTATATGGATCAGCTTCATCTGAAAATACCTGTCATATCAGGCTTTATCGGCATTTGTGCGTTTGCAGAGACTTATAGAAACAGGCTCGCTTTCGACGATACCATATTCAAGACGGGTCGCCTTAGATGGGTTAATGTTATATCTCTTAAAGACCGAGCGGAAGTACTTGATAAACTCTTTGTCCGCCGCCGATAGAGGAGACACCCAGCCCGTCGCAGCACCAAGGTCTTCAATTTTTCAAGTTCGGAAAAATTCATTTTCGACAGTTGAACAATCTCCGCAAAAATACGGCATTACACATTTATAAGTTTTACATCTGTTTGTGTAACTTTGGCTTTTGATTTCCCCCAAGGACACATAATTCCATCTATGTGCTCAAATAAATCATCCCGTATATCGCTACCCATTGGATCAAGGACAAAATCTATACCTTCCCGTCTCGCTAGCTTTGCAGCGGGGACAAAATCGCTATCACCTGCAATTAAGACTATTTGATCTACCTGATGCTTATACGCAAGGGAGGCAATGTCAACACCGATTTTCATATCAACGCCTTTTTGCTGGGCATTGAACATGAAATCATGTTCGGTCAAAGAATCAACTGTACGCTTTCCTGCACAAATGTCTTTAGTTACAGACGGCTTCAAGTTGTAATTAACTTGATCTGACATTGTGCCAAGCCGTAACGCAAATTTTCTCGCCTGCTTTAATTGCTCTAAGAATTCACAAGACCACTTATATGTATCAGACTTGTCAAGATCTATATTTTTCTTCGTCAGAGGATGATAAACACTTTTCTCCCAATTGGAGCGCAATCGTAATAAAAATTCTGTACAGGTAGCTTTCTTCAGAATCTTTTTTCGGTTTTAGATGTGCTTTACAATAAGCTTTTAATTCGGCAGCTCGTTGTTCTGCTGTTTTTTCACCCCATAAATACCTTGCGCGTTTCCGATAGAACCCGCCGTCAACAAGAATAGCTGCGCGTATCATATCTGTCTCTCCAAAAAAATAAGGCTCAAGGATTCAGCAGAACCCCATATACGCGGGGAGCTTACTACCAAGAGCCTGTTTAGCAACCAAAGACTTGTAGAATAACCTCTACTAGTTGGTGCCACTATATGATAGTTCCGAAAGAATGTCAACAAAATTTTTTGTTAATTTTCTTTTAGAAGGACGGCCGTTACTTAAAGACCTTATGTGGCATGAGTTGCCGGGATATTTCAGAGGGGTGGCGGCGAACTCGCAGGAAGATTGGCGTCAAATCAGTCGAAAACCTGCCAAAAAGCAACTGTAAATCAGACATTATAATTCAGAGCTGTTTTTAGAAACTCCTCGGTTGCTTCGCCGGTAGTGCGCGGGTTAAAGCAGGTGTGCCCGGTGTCAAGCGTGGAGATCATGCGCATATCCTCTTCCGAGAGGACGAAATCAAAGATATCCAAATTCTCACGCATACGTTCGGGATTTGATGACTTTACGAGCGGAACTATCCCGCGCTGTACGAGCCAGCGTAAGACTATCTGCGCGGTGGATTTTCCGTGCTCTTTTGCAATAGCAAGAAGAATTTCGTTTTCAAGCATCCCGGTTTGCCCCGCTGCCAACGGCGACCACGCCTGCATCTGTATCCCGCTGGCACTTATATATTTGCGTTCTGTTTCGCGCTGATAAAAGGCATTGCACTCAACTAGATTGACAGCAGGCTTAACGCGATTGAAAAACATCAAGTCAGCAAGCTTGTCCGGTGTGAAATTATCTACTCCTATTGCGCGTACCCGTCCTTCCTCATACAGCTCTTCAAGTGCGCGCCATGCACCGTAGTAATCGTTATAAGGCTGATGGATAAGATAGAGGTCAACATAGTCCAGCCCAAGCCGCTCCAATGAATGTTCAAAGCCGCGTTTTGCTCCGCTGTAAGATGTGTCGCTTATCCATAGTTTCGTTGTAACAAACAGCTCTTCGCGGGGTGTGCCGCTGCGGCGTATCGCCTGACCGACAGACTCCTCGTTCTCGTATGCTGCGGCTGTATCAATAAGGCGATAGCCTGCTTTTATCGCTTGGACGACCGCTTCTTCGCAAACCTCAGGATCTTTCATCCTGAACACGCCGAAACCGATAGCCGGCATGGATACGCCATTATTAAGTGTGATATAGTTCATGGTTTCCCTCCTGTACATTATCAAAATATATTTTTATGCTGTCGGAATCATTAAACTGCCTTCGATACTTCAGGCCGTATGCTGTCACCTCCATAAAAACACTTCCTACTGGTATGTTGCCGGTTTCTCCGGCTTTCCAGCGCTGAAGAACAGAACGCGCGAACGCATATGTATCGCTGCTGTAAATCGCGTTCGCATCATATCCCTGCCATTGCTGCGGTTGGGTGCAGACCTCTTCGACTGTGTTTGGGAAGCTTGCTGATTCTACGCGGTTGAGCACACACCACATCACTGACTCCTGCGCAGCTTCCCCACCATCAGGAGCAACGCATGACGCAACGATAGCAAGATATCTAGCCTCTGTAAGGAATTGATATGGGCTGTCTTCTGGATGCTCTGCCCAATATGTTACGCGGTCTATGTTTTCCTCTGGCGGAGTCATATCTTCTGCGCTATCCGCACGACTTCGGGCAATACCAGAAGATAACACGAATGCGAAAACGACCACAAAAACCGCAAACAGTCTCTTTATAAACAAGCACCTCCGTTCTTCATTTTGAATCATGCACAAAACGATGCGCCGGACGGTAGTATATCAGCGCGGCAAGGATGAGCACTGCTGTTGTTGCCAGACTAACAGGATATGCTGTAAGCAGTGTCTTGAATGTACGGCTCATTGGGAAAACGACTTCAACCCAGAACACACGCACACCGCAGACGCCGAGTATCGTAAGCAGAGCTGGAACAAGGGATATGCCAAACCCGCGCAGATAACCGGACAGTATCTCATACAGCATACTGAACACGTAAGCACTGAAAACCATCATCAGTCTTGTGTAGCCGACCTCTATTACTTTGGGGGCGTTGTTGAATACGGATATAAATGCTTTGCCAGTCAGCAAAACCAGTAGGACGGCTGAAACTGATGCGACCATGTCCTCCACCAACGATAGCGCAAGAACCTTTTTGCAGCGTTCGAGCTGACCAGCACCGTAGTTTTGCCCGACAAAAGTCGTGCAGGCTTGGCTGAATGAGTTCAGCACATCATAAGCAAACACCTCAATATTGAACGCGGCGCTTGATGCCGCCATCACAACTGTGCCGAGGCTGTTTATTGCAGACTGGACAATGATATTTGACACCGCAAACACTGCGCTTTGTATACCGGCAGGTAAGCCTATGCGGATGATGTGCCGGAAGCTTGGCTGATCTATACGAATTTGCTTTATATTTACTGCTATGATCTCTTCCGTGTTCATTAGTCGATACAGCAGCACGCCCGCGCTGACGGCATTGGAGACGACTGTTGCGACTGCGACACCATCCACAGTCATTTTGAATACCGCCACAAACAGAAGATTGAGTACAACATTGAGCAAACCGGATAAGATCAATGCACGTAGAGGTACGGAGGTCTCTCCGACACTGCGGAATATTGCCGCTTCAAAGTTATACAGAAGTATTACCGGCATCCCGAGCAGATATATTCTTAGATACAAAAGCGCATAGGGAAATACCTCCTCTGGGATATTCATGGCGCCGAGCAAAGGCGCAGCAGCAAGCTCACCTATGAGCATGACCGCAGTTCCGCAGATGATTGACATTGCTATCGCTGTGTGTACGGTCTGCTCTACATCATCCTTGCTGCCTCTGCCTACTGCAGTTGCAATAACGACGTTTGCGCCCAGCGCTATGCCGATAAAAAAATTCAGCACAAGATTGATAACCGGACTGTTAGAGCCGACTGCCGCAACAGCAATGGTTTTGAAATCGCCGGTAAAGTTGCCAACGACCGCAACATCAGAGGCGTTAAAAAGCTGTTCAAGTATTGCTGTAGCAGCTATCGGCAGTGCAAACTGTGGCAGCTTATTCCATATTGAGCCTTGGAGCATATCTATTTGACTGTGTCTGTTCATCTTGTTCGTTCATCTCTTTCCGATGAATATTATATTTGCGGGTCTTCCCAATATCAAATACTTATGCGCTATGTTTTCTCATAGTTTACAGGAATAGTTTCCTGCGCTATAATAATCGAAAAGTCTACGGAGGTGTTTGGGTGGATATACGTATACTGCGGTATTTCCTTGCGGTAGCGCAGGAGGAGAGTATTACCCGCGCGGCAGAAACGCTGCACATTGCGCAGCCGTCACTCTCCAAGCAGATGATGGAGCTGGAGGCTGAGCTTGGCAAGCAGCTTCTCATCCGCGGGGGCAGAAAAATTGCGCTTACGGAGGATGGAATCCTTCTGCGTAAGCGCGCTGAAGAGCTTATAGCACTGTTCGAGCGTACAGAACGTGAGCTTATGGCGGATTCACGATCGGTAAGCGGAGAAGTTGCGATTGGCGGCAACACGCCTGCTTCAATACTCAAAACCGCCGCAGCAATGCGTAGAAAGTATCCGGATGTGCGCTTCTATTTTCACAGCGGGGACGCGACGGATGTTGAAGAACGTATGGAGCACGGCAGCCTTGACTTTGCTGTCATGCTGCACCCGGTGGACGACACGGAATACAATTCAATCGCACTTACGGAAACTGTTCATTGGGGACTTCTTGTCAGCCGAAGCAGTCCGCTTGCGGCGCATAAAGTCATAACAAAAGAGTTGCTCCTGTCTGCACCGATCATATTCCATCATCGCCCCGGCCTGCAGCGGAGGATCGCAGCATGGGCGCAGACGGATGTTGAGAAAATAAATATTGCGGCAACGTACAATGTGATAAATGGCAGCCATGAGCCGTTTGTAAGGAGCGGCCTCGGAGCGTTTCTCACGGTGCGCGAGCTGCTAGGGAGCTGTCTTGATGAAAACCTGCGCTTCTGCCCGCTTTACCCTCCGCTCGACGAACGGCATGTTCTTGTTTGGCGGCGGAACGCAATGCTTTCCAGCGCAGCCAAGGAATTCTTAAATGAAGTTAAAATGTCTGCATTGTGCGAACACTCAGGAGACGATAATGCTGTATAATTCTCAACTGGACACTTTCCTGCTGGCGGCTGAAACGGGCAGTTTCAACAAGGCGGCAGATATTTTGTTCATATCATATTCCGCCGTTGTAAAGCAGATAAACACATTAGAATCCTCTCTTGGAGTGATGCTCTTTACACGAACGCATAGAGGCGTGAAACTCACGGAGGCAGGGCAAATACTTTTTGAGGCGGCAAGGCACATTACCGAGTACAGCGCGGAGACTATACGCCGCATGAGGGATGTTGATAACACCACCCCTATCATTCGCGTCGCAACATCACCAATCACACCGCCGGACTTTGGCAACGGATTCTGGGCTCGTGTCTCCAGAGCCATGCCGGATACAGAATTTCAGTTCGTTCAGTATACAAATTCTGCGCAGAATGCCCGCGAAATACTGAAAAATCTTGGGCAAAGCTATGATGTGTCTCCTGGGTTCGTTGATAATAAAATTCTGGCGCTGCGCGACTGCAGTGGATACGCACTGAGCCGTGAGCCGCTGTGCATTTCCGTGCCGGACGGGCACAGGCTTGCCGGACAGGTGAGAATAGATATACGAGAGCTGTATGGCTGTACTGTGTTTATGATAAAACGAGGTTGGAACAGCGTGCTCGACAGCCTGCGCGACGAGCTAGAGCAAAAGCACCCAGAGATAAAAATAGAAGATTTCAGCATCTATACGCTGGATATTTTCAACCGCTGTCAGTCAAGCGGTAACCCGTTGATAACTATCAGAAAATGGAGCACAGTGAATCCGTTTTTAAAAACCGTGGACGTTGATTGGAATTACAGTATGCCATACGGAATTCTCTACTCTAAAACGCCGTCGGCAAAGGTAATGCGGCTCATACAGGTTCTAAAGCGGTTATCGCCTTGAGCATATAAGCTTGATACTAAATAAGACTTCTCATAGGAGTCTTATTTTTTTATTATCTTTGTAGGTTTCGACACCACAAAAGTAATAAAGGAGAGAAAAATGGAAAAAGGAAAGAAATTTGCAAAGAAGCTGTTGTGCATTTCCACAGCGCTAATGCTTCTGAGCATGATAGTGAGCTTTGCCGTGCAGACTGACGGCGGCAAGGTACAAATCAAGGAACTGCGAATCCCGACAGACGCAGGCTATGTGATGTGTGCAAATCTATACATACCCGAGAATGCCACTTTGGACACGCCGGCGCCTGCAGTTCTGTGCAGTCACGGGGCATTCAACAATAAGGAAATGCAGGATTCATATTTCGTTGAACTGTCCCGGCACGGATATGTTGTTCTTGCAATCGATCAGCCGGATCACGGCAATTCTGACAGCGTTGTCGGCACGGGTATGGACGTGATATATTCCGGCGTATATCAGGGCGTACTCGCGCTGTCTCGTATGCCGTTTGTTGATACGGAGCGAATCGGGATCACAGGGCATTCCGCAGGCGGTCGTTCCTGTAATTTTGCTGTAGGCGAGGATACCGCCAACGGAACCGATCTTATTGCCGCGGTCCTGCTCAACTGCCGTACTGCCGATTATGTCGACGAAAAAGGCAACTATACAAACGACATATACGGTAGCCGAGACGTCGGTATAATATCCGCCCAGTACGATGAATTCTGGCCGTTTATTTATGATGGAAAAATAGAGACCGTGATAAAGAGCGGCGACCCCGAGCCTGATTATTTTTCCCCGCACTACATGGAGACAAACGACGCACAATCTTTTCTTTATTTTGGCATCGACCCGACCGGGCTTGAAGCGCGCAGCGCCGATACCATGTATCATCAGGATGTTGACGGCAAGGACACCGTGCGCGTGATCTGGCGTCCTGATATTATACATCCATGGTCACACTTCTCGGCTCGCTCCGCGGCTTACACCATTGAGTTCTTCGATGAAACATTCGGCGCACCAAACCCCATTCCCTCAAATGATCAGGTATGGCAGTGGAAAGAGGCGTTCAACGCTGCCGGTCTTGTTGGTATGGCGCTGTTTATCGTGGCGTTTATTTGGATGATGGTGTACACTCCGTATTTTGGTGAGCTGCGTACGGAGAGTCCTGCTGCTCCTGCAAAGGTTATGGGCAGCAAGGGCAAGCTCTGGTTTTGGGGATGCCTTATTGCCGGCGCAATATTTGCATCTATCATATACCTTCCCGTTGTAGCCTATGGCTATGGGCAAAAGGTGGCACAGCCGGAGTCTATGGCGCTCGCTCTTTGGAGCATGCTGTGCGGTTTGTTCACTATTCTTACCATGTTTATCTACTATAAGTGCTATGGCGCAAAGCATGGCATGGATCTTGAAGCTGTCGGCATTAAGATGCCGCTGCGCAAGCTTTGCAAAACAGTTCTGCTTGCCATTATAACTGTCGCACTTGCATATACGTGGGTATTCTTTGCCGATTATTTCTTCAAGTCCGATTTTCGGCTTTGGACGCTTGCAGCAAAGGCATTCGATGCCAAGTACCTCGGTGAGGTTGCTTTCCCGTATATGTGGATGTTCATCTTGTTTTATGTTCCTGCTTCTGTCGCAGCAAACTGCTTCAACTATAACACAATCGGCGGAAAGCGCGGCGTTGGCAACAGCCTTATTGTCGCTGTGTTTACTGCGTTTCCTGCGCTTGTCCTTCCATGGATGCAGTACGCTTACTATTACAGCACCGGCAGAATGCTTTTTTACAAGACCGGAGAGGCGTATCCCTGTTTTATACTGTGGCTGTTCACAATCGTACTAATCCTCATGGCAGCTACATTCATTTCCCGTGCTGTATACAAACGTACACGCAATCCCTACCTTGCAGGTATTGTCAATGCGATAATAGTTGCAATATTGACCTGTGTAAACACAACGACATTTATTTACTGAGAATATCCGTACAAAGTTGCTCTCTGCGTTTTACGCAGAGGGCGCAGTTAATTACTGATGATCTAACCCTGTTTTTAATCTTTCGGCAGTTCCATTTCCTGTTTCATGTGCTGACCCTCCATCATTATGCCGCAAGATAAAACACAGAGGAAAAGATGCAGAGCGGTACGAACCGCTCTGCATCTAAGTTTTCTCAAAAAATTTTTCTCACTGCGCAGTTTTGCCTAGAATTTTCCCATCAAATCCTTTCCCGTCCTATCCGCTGATATCCGCATTTGGGTCACGGTTTGGGTCAGCGCGATTTTGGCAAAAACGAGTCGAACTTTTCAGTCCCATAAGTGCAGAAAAAGTCCTGAAATCTTGCGATTTCAGGACTTTGGTGGTTGCGGGGGAAGGATTTGAACCAACGACCTCCGGGTTATGAGCTGCGGTCGGTTCTTAAATAGGCTGCTTTTGTGTCGGTTAACTGCTGTTTGGCCCTCTTTTGTTTCACCAAATTGCTGCTTTGTACTGCGCCGTACTGCCCGGAGATTTCCCCGTATGGGTCAGCGTTTGGGTCAAACCCGTTTTGGCGTTTATACTGATGCCATTTTATTGCAGGCCGCAAGGTCTGTTTTTTTGTTGCCATGGGTTCAAAATCTGCGTCGCTATATTCAAAGAATAAGACTATGCTCATTTAAGAGTGTGTCCTTCAGATGCCATAAACAATGTATCAAGGCCGCGTTTAGTCTCGCTGAGAATATCAGACGTGCCCCATTGGAAACACCACTTGATATTGACACCGCGAACAATATCATAGCTTGTCCACAACAGATCTTCGGGCGATCCGGAATTGCGGATAATTTTTTCCTCCTGCGCACGCCTTATAAGCGACGTCATCTGAAGCGCAAGCTTATCGTCAATGTAGCTGTAATAATCTGCCCGCCCCTTCATCGTTCTAGAAAAGCAGATGCGGTTCATAATATCCGCACCCATTTCTATCTCAGTAAGAATATAAGCGCGATAATATTCCCAGAACTGCTGATAGTACGAGTCGGGTTCATAGATCATCTGTATGCGCTCTTTTGATATTCTGCTCACCCAATCGCCTACAGAATCAAAAAGAAGATCCTTGCTTTCAAAATGATAATAAAACGCATTGCGTGTCACCGCGGCTCTATCACAGATGTCCTTTATAGAAACCGCTTCCGTCCCGCGCTCTTTGAAAAGCTCGATGGCCTTTTCGACCATAATATCCTTAGTGTTTGGTTTTGTATAAGATGTATACATTTCATACCTCAACTTTGTCAAAAATGCAGAAAGCAAAATATAGTATTGACATGTTTTCGACATAGATGTATAAATGTATTGCAAAACAATACACGAGTACAATATAAACTATTTTTTGACCATCTGCGCTTGTGTCTTGTAAAAAGGATATCACACGAAGTCATGTGTGTCAAACATTTAGGAGGGAAAATGAAAGGTTTTGGCATTATCAAGCCCTTGGAACAAGTCGGCTGGATCGAGAAGGATGCTCCCGTAGCCGGGCCATATGAGGCTGTACTGGAGCCTGTTGCGCTTATCCCCTGTACCTCTGACGTCGACACCGCTGCGGAAAACCCAAATGCTCCCGTCGGAAGGATACTTGGGCATGAAGGTGTCGGCAGGATCGTTTCCGTAGGCAGCGAGGTAAAGGATTTTAAACCCGGCGATATCGTCGCCGTCCCAGCTGTCACGCCGATGTGGAGAAATCTTGACGTTCAGGACTGCAATCATCAGCATTCCGGAGGTTATCTCGGCGGACGTTACCTGTCATCCAAGTGGGATGGTATGTTTGCCGAGTATTTCAAGGTCCCCGATGTTGACCTTAATGTGGCAAAGATCCCAGACGGTGTTTCTCTTGAGGCCGCCGCTCTTGTCGGCGATATGGTAACCACAGGCTTTCACGGAGTTGAGCTTGCTGATGTGAAGTTCGGAGACCGTGTGTGCGTTATCGGTATCGGCCCTGTCGGCCTTATGAGCGTTGTCGGCTGCGTTCTGCGCGGCGCGGCGGAAATATATGCAGTCGGTCACCGTCCGGTCACCCGTGAGCTTGCAATGCAGTACGGTGCAACAGCAACTATTGATTACCAAGACGGCCCGATCGTCGAACAGGTCATGAAGCTTACCGGTGGGCAGCAAATAGAAAAGGTCATCATAGCCGGCGGTGAACCTACCGTCTTCAATGACGCTCTCGCCCTTGTGAAATATACCGGTACGGTTGCCAATCTTGCAGGGCACGGCAGAACAGAGCTTCTGCTCCCCATATACACCAATGAATCGGGCTTTGGATTCTGCGCACACAAAACCGTCACTGGTGGTCTCTGTCCCGGCGGAAGACGAAGAATAGAACGGCTGATGGGCATGGTAAAAGCCGGTCGCTTCGAACCGGAAAAGCTCATTACTCATAGATTTTACGGACTTGACGGGATCGAGGAAGCCTTTGATCTCATGAAATCCAAAAATCCGGAAGTCATCAAGCCTATCATATATTTCGATAAATAAGGGAGTCAAAAATGAACTACGATTCACTGTTCACACCTTTCAGCATCGGTAAATGCGAAATCAAGAACCGTATCGTCATGTCCGCAATGGGCACGCTTATGTCCAACCGCGACGGTACTTTTTCCGAGGATGAGATAGCTTACTTCGAAGCGCGTGCAAAGGGCGGCACCGGCATGATAATCGTCGGTCAAGGCTATCTCACTGCTGACCTCGGCCAGGGCGTTCTTGGGCATTATTGGGATCATTATCATATCGTCCCTTCGGCCCGCGCGCTTACCAATCGCTGCAAAGCATATGGCTGCAAGGTCTTCACCCAATTGAGCTGCGGCACAGGGCGCAATGCAAATGAGCTCCACGGCAAGCCTCCGTATTCGTCCTCTGAAAATACTTGGGTATGGGATCCAAAAGTAAAGTGTCATGCACTGACGCTCGAAGAGATTCGGGAGATCATGAAGCAGTGGGAGTACAGCGCCGGACTTGTACGTGACGCTGGGTTTGACGGCATTGAGGTCCACGCCCACATAGGCTATCTTATCGACCAGTTCCTATCGCCGATCTGGAACCACAGGACGGACGAATACGGCGGGTCTCCGGAGAAAAACGCACGGTTTGCGCTTGATATAGTCGACGCTATCCATCGCGGCGCAGGCAATGATTTCCCCGTTATTTTTCGCATGTCGCTCGATCACAGGATTCCCGGAGGACGTACTCTTGAAGACAGCCAAAAGATTTTGAAGGTACTAGAGGAGCATGGTGTGGATGCCTTTGATATAGATGCCGGATGCTACGAAACCATCAAATACGTCTATCCGCCTATGTATATGGGTGAGGCCTGCATGGAGTATATTTGCAAGTCCGCAAGGGAAGTTACCCGAAAGCCCTTGCTCAACGCCGGTTCGCACACTCCGGAAAGCGCCGTGCATCTTATCGAGTCAGGCGACGCTGATTTCGCTATCTTTGGCCGACAGCTTATCGCCGACCCGGAGACCGGGAACAAGCTTCTTGATGCCCGACCCGAGGATGTGCGCCCCTGCATGCGCTGCAACGAAGAATGTATTGGACGTATTCTGCGCTACCGCTCAAAGCTCAGCTGTGCCGTCAACCCTGCAACAGGCGATGAAAACGCAATGAAGCTTACTAAAGTCGAGCAGCCTAAAAATGTCGTTGTTATTGGCGGCGGTCCCGGCGGAATGGAGGCAGCAAGAGCCTGCGCCATTCGCGGTCATAAAGTTAGGCTCTATGAAAAGAATGTGCTCGGCGGTACCTTGAATGCCCCTGCGACCGCAGAGTTCAAGATCCAGATCAGAAAGCTCATTGAATATTATAAAGTTCAGCTCAACAAGCTCGGCGTTGAAATACACGAGTATACTGAGCTCAGCATAGATTCTCCAATACTCGCAGAATGCGACCGGATCGTGTGTGCAACCGGTTCGAAGCCGCTCAGCCTGCCGATCCCCGGCATCAGCGGCGCAAATGTACTCGGCGTTATCGACGCGCACCTCAAGCCTGAGCTCGTTACGGGCAGAAATCTTATCATATGCGGCGGCGGCATGTCTGGCTGCGACTTTGCGCTTGAGGCAATGACCGCCCTTGGACGCAAAGCAACCGTCATTGAGATGAAGGATGATGTTGCAACTGACGTCATAATGATGAATCAGATATCCCTTAAGGAAAGCATGGCCGAAGCTGGCGTAGCACTCAGATGCGGATGCCGCGTCAAGGAAATAACGGGTAATGGTGTTGTCGTCATAAACAAAGATGGCGGAGAAGAACTCATTGAAGGCGATCAGGTCATTTCAGCATTTGGTCAAACCCCCGATAAGGATATGGTAAACAAGCTCAGGGACAAATACTATAAAAAAACCATATTTGTCGGGGACTGCGTTAAAGCAGCAAAGTCCGGCGATGCTATACGCGGCGGCTACTGTGCAGCGCTGAGCATCAACTGAAGCAAACACATTACAATAAAAATTCAAGGAGGCAAACCCATGTTCAATCTTTCAGGCAGAGTCGCCGTCGTAACTGGCGGATCATCTGGTCTTGGTGTTCAGTTTGCACATGCACTCGGTCGTCAGGGCGCTGACGTGGTGGTGATTGCAAGACGCGTTGAAATGCTCAAGGAAGTCGCAGCATCCATCACCGAAAAATACGGTGTCAGAACCGGTTACTATTATTGTGATGTCACGGACAGCCGTCAGGTCGCCGAGGTTGCTGAAAAGATCGTAGCTGACTTTGGCAAAATAGACATTGCTGTCAACTGCGCAGGCGGCGGGAACTGCGGCAATACCGAAGACCTTCCCGACGAGAAATGGCACAAGACCATGGACGTCAACATCAACGGTGTGTTCTACTGCTGCCGTGAATTTGGCAAGGCCATGATCAAAAACGGCTATGGACGTATGATAAACATCTCATCAATGCTCGGCTCCGTTGGCATGGATTTTGCCTACGGCATGGGCATACCCGAGTACGCCGCCTCCAAGGGTGCTGTGTGCAATCTTACCCGTCAGCTGGGTGCCGAGTGGGCAAGGTACAACATAACGTGCAACGCAATTGCACCGGGATTCTTCGCATCCGAGGTATCTCCGGTAGGCAACGAGAAGTTTGACAACTTCCTTAAGAGCAAGTGTCCCATGAAGCGTCATGGGCATCCCGGCGAGCTTGACTCCGCCGTTGTATTTCTCGCAGCAGACGAAAGCAGCTATGTGACCGGTCAGATAATCGGCGTAGACGGCGGCTGGACCTGTATTTGATGCAAAGCTTAATATGGTTCCCGAATCTCCAGTGTTCGGGGGCCATATTACGAAGTAAAAAAGTTAATAAAACCACAAAGGAGAAAAGAAAATGGAAACCAAAAAAACTGGGTTTCACTATGCATGGATAGTGTTTGCGGCAACAGTCGTCATGAACTTCGTGTTTTCTATTGTGTACAGCACCTTCAGCCTATACGCTGCAAAGGTTCTTGAAGCGAACCCCGATATCACCCGCACCGCATATTCAGTAATACCTACCCTGCATTCCGTGTTTGCAACCGTATTTCTGCTTACATACGGGAAGATCGTTCAGAAACTCGGCTTCCGCAAAATAATGCTCCTCGGCGGCATCGGTCTTGCAGTCGGATTTTTCATTTACTCGATTGCACAGAGCATCGGTGTCTTCTATATAGGCGCAGTTTTTGTTGCCATGCTTCCGGCATTCTGCTCATCCACTACTACCGGCGCGCTTATCAACCGCTGGTATGGTAAGCTCAACACCACTCTTCTCAGCATCTCCATGGCTATCGGCGGCTTCGGAGGCACCGTCGGCTCCAGCATCGTCGGCAACTGGCTCGGCACCATCGGCTATAAAGCAAGCTTCCGTAATATGGGTCTGCTGATGCTCGTGACAATGGTGATCGTGTTTCTCGTTGTCCGCAACAATCCTGCTGATAAAGGCACCGTAATGCTTTGGCCGTCCGAAACTGACATGAACGCGCATTCTCAGGAAGAACGCGCCGGCTTCACTCTCAAGCAGGCGGTAAAGACCTACAACTTCTGGGCCATGGTCGGTTTCTTCGTTCTTTTCGCAGCAGGGTTTTACGCAGCTTATGCAAACGTTGCTCTCTATATGGCCGACCTCGGATGGGAGCCCGCCGTTTACGGCAAAATATTCGGCGTCGTTGCTACTGCAAATGTCATCTCCATGGTCATTGGCGGTTATGTGACCGATAAGATCGGTCCCCGTCTCACCATTCTTATCCTGTGTGTTCTCTATGCCGTCATCTGCGTCGTGTTGGGCTTTACTACTCCCGACACCACAATGATGTATATCGTCTGCGCGCTCATCGGCATCTGCTACCTCTTCTGCAAAGTCCTGCACACCCCGCTTGCTCTCTGCTTCGGAAGCCGCGACTCTGCTTCCATCATCTCCATACTGACCGCCGCCGTGACCGTTGGGGCAAGTGTCGGCATCCCCGCTGCAAATATCGTGTATGACGCCACCGGTTCCTATGCCGGGCTCTTCCGCGCACTCCTCATTGTCCTTGTTATATGCCTGATCCTCGCTTTCACCGGCATCAAGAAAGTTCCCGGCTGGGACAAGGTAGGCGGCCCGGCAGCTATCGAAAAGAAATAAAAATATAGATAATCCTCACCGCACAGCATCGGCTGTGTGGTGAGGAGGGGGATGTTATCATGGGTTATGTATCTATAATAGTAGGCTTTGCTGTCCTTGTTGCTCTGTGTATGTTGAATGTAAATGTTATTCTGGCTTCTTTTGCCGCTGCATTTACTGTAACGATCATTGCCGGTCTTCCATTCACCGATACGCTTGTAAATGTGTTTTTTACTCGTTTCGGAGCTATCACCGGAGCTCTCTTCCCGATGTTTCTCTTCGGCGCTGTCCTTGCCAAGCTCTACACCAACAGCGGTGCGGCCTCAGCCATAGCGGACAGTGTATGCAGTGCGCTGTTCAAAAGCGCAAAAAACGATAAGACACGGTACACTCTCGGATTTCTCTCGGTTATAATCGCCTCTGCTATCCTTTGCTATGGCGGTATAAACGCCGCGGTTGCACTTATTGCTATTTATCCCATTGCGATTGGCATTTTCCAGCGCGCCGGTATTCCCAAGCGGTTCATAATGGGAGCGATCTGCGGGGGAGCGTTTACATTCGCGCTCAGCGGCCCCGGCTCGCCGCAGCCGACCAACGTCGTGGCAATGGTGATAGGTACGAGCTCCTATTGCGGCCTTGTCGCAGGTATTGTCGGCGCTCTGGTTGAAATTGGAGTTATGCTGCTTGTCTTTACAAAAATGTGCGTAAAGGCCACCTCAAATGGTGAAACGTTCGCGGCAGGTCCAAAAGACGTTTTTGTTTCCGACGATCAGGCAAAGCCAAAATTTGTTGCGGCGCTGCTGCCGATCCTCGTCCTTCTCGTTATTTTCAACATTCTGAAGGTAAACATATCGCTCTCTATCCTGCTGACTGCTCTTGTCTCTGCCGCGCTCTTTTTCCCGCAGCTCGGGGGGAAGAAGATAATGAGTTCCTTTAACGAGGGAGCGCAGTCATCGCTTATCCCTGTCGGAGCCATCGCGGGAGTAAACGGGTTCGCCGCCGTTATTCAGGCCGTTCCCGAATATCAGATATTAATTGATTCTCTCCTCAACGCCACCGTTCCGCCGGTAATACTTCTTGTCGTCTGCATTGCCATTATCTGCATGATGACCGGCGGTTCCACTACCGGCACGCAGATCGCACTCCCGATCATTACGCCCGCTCTTACCAAACTCGGGCTTTCCCTGCCGTTCATTCACAGAGTAGGAACGTTCGCTGCCACCACCCTTGACTCTCTTCCTAACAGCGGTGCCGTAATAATGGCTGTCGGGCTTGCCGACCTGAAAATGAAAGACGGTTACCCCCCTGTGTTTGTATCTACCGTTCTTGCAACAACAAGCGGCACTGCGGCAGTTGCTATAATAATGACGCTTTTCCCTATGCTGCCGTAACACACTGAAAATTGAAAGGAAATTGCTATGGAGTATATTAACATCAAAGGCCTTACCGAAAAGGTTTCAGATATAAGCTTTGGCACTGCGACCTCCACGCTCGAGGATGAGGCTAAGATCCACGAAATGCTTGATTACTATATCAGCGTCGGCGGAAATTACATAGACACTGCGAGGTTCTATGGCAGGGGGAGCGGCATACAGCACACCGAGGAGATCCTCGGCCGCTGGCTTGAGAAGAACGATAACCGCAGCAAGGTCATTATTGAATCTAAATGCTGCAACCCATATATGGACCGCAATCTTCATATGTTTGAGGAGATGCCGCGCGTGGGAAGAACCTTCATGTATGACGACATTCTCTTCAGCCGCGACCATCTCGGTGTCGATTGTATCGACATTTACCTCACCCACCGCGACAATCCCAAAGTTCCTGTTGAGGAGATAATGGACACCTTTGAGGACTTTCTCCGCCGCGGCTGGATAAAGGCATACGGCATGAGCAACTGGAGGCTGGATCGCTTTGTTGAGGCATATGAATACTGTGAGCGCATGGGTTATCAGGGGCCGAGTGTATACAGCCCGTTCTTCAGCCTTGTGAAGCTCGAAAAGCCTTGGTATTACCGTATTCCGGCTTTTAAAGAGGAGTGGCTCCCTTGGTTTGAGGAACATAAAGATGTCGTGATCGCGGCATGGTCGTCTCAGGGCAGAGGATTTTTCGGCAGCTATCCGCAGTTTCAGCCGGAGAACGCCGATGCCGCAACACGTATGGCCGTCCTGACTCCCGAAAACTTTGCCCGGAAAGAGCGCGTTATTTCTCTGGCCGAGCAGAAGAACATCCGGCCTTCCCAGATTTCTCTTCTGTATGTTCTCAGTCAGAAAGCCGCCGTTGCTGCTATTATCGGTCCCCGCTCCTGCAAAGATATAGACAATGTGCTTTCCGCATCCAAGACCCGCCTCACGCAGGAGGAAATAGAATATCTTACGCTTAAGAGGAACTCCTTATAAATTTCATCCAACACAAAATTTTGACATAGAAATGAGACTCAGAGTTCGTAGAAGTAATATAAGGACTACACTAAAAGTTGTGGTAACCGGGGAAACCCAGATACCACAACTTTTAGTTTAGAACCGTTTAAAACCTGTTCTCATAGCAGACTGATAGGTCTGCTTTTTACTACCATAGGGTCAAAATTTGCGCCGCTATATTCAAAGAATAAGGCTATGCGTTGGCCTGCTGGAGATAGAACTCGCTTTCAGCCACCCTTGTCACAGATTTATTTCTCTTTTGAAATCATCTGCCATATTCTCGGTGTTTATTATCCCGTAGATACCCATAGTTGCAACCTCATTCATTTTGCACATGAGCTCTACGGGCGTTTTCATGCCCTTTTTTGCCCAGTCGATTATCATGTTTCCGATGGCCTGAGATACAAACTGTGTCAGGAATCTGAGTGTATCCGCGTCGTAGCTCTGGTGCGTCTCGGAAAGATATTTATCGATCAGCAGATCCCAGCTCTCCTGATTCTTTTGCAGCATATAGTCCTGAAGGCTGTTTTGCACCTCAAGCCGAACCGCCTGGCAGTAAAACTCCTTGTACGCGTACATCTTCTCAAGCGAGAATTTTGTGATACCCGACCAGCCGCCGAGAGAGTTGCTGCGTATATGCTCCTTCAGAGGAGCGATTATGTCGGTCTCAAAGGTCCAGTTGATAAGGTCGTAGATATCGATGAAGTGATAGTAAAATGTACCGCGGCTGAAGCCGCACTTATCCGTCAGCGCTGACACCGTGACAGAGGAGAGCGCCTGAGACTTTGACATTTCCTTGAGTGTCCTTGACAGCTCTCTTTTGACAAGTTCGTTGCGTTTCAATCTGCCACCTCCCCATATATATCCTACCATAAAAACGCCAAATTTGGTTTGAACAATTGCGTATGCGTTGTTCAGAATCTGCTCATACGATACATCATTGACAATTTCAAGTCAAGTTTTTTACTGCTAACATATCCTCAAACACTGGGGAATGATATCCCCGGAGAACAAAAATAATAAGAATATGGAGGCAGAAACATGAACAACTATGAAAACAAGGTAGCAGTTATCACCGGCGGTACTT
>CAKTPC010000010.1 GCA_934590505.1 uncultured Oscillospiraceae bacterium | reverse complement strand
CTCATAGCGAGCCGCCTGCGTCAGCGACTCCGCCTCCTTTTCCAGCAGCTCGTTCAGGGTTTCCTCCACGCTTCCGCAAACTAATTCCTTGAGCTGACCCTTGATAATTTCCTCATTCAGCTGTACAATTTTCTCGGACATAGTTTGCTATCTCCTTTCAGAATGGTGTGTCGTGACTTCATTCTACCAGAGCCTGCAAGCTATGTCTTCTTTTATGCTCTTTTCAATTTGCGCAACTTATTATACATTATCCCACATAACTCCGACTCCGAAGGTCGCAGGTTCAAATCCTGTCGGGCATACCACACCGCCGCAAGCGAAATGACGCTTGCGGCGGTTTTTATGTGCTGTGTCAAAATGCACTCGTGCTGCTCCGAGCCGTTTCCTTTTTAACTTCAGCCCAGTTGTGACCGGGGGTCAGTTCATTGCTTCGCAGGATTTTATTCCGCGGTACACGGTGGGTTCGCTGCATCCGAGCATCCTTGCGACGCGCGGAACGGCGCCCTTTATGAGGAAAATCTTCCTGTCACTGAGTATGCGCAGTATGTTCGTGCGCTCGTCCATGGAGAAGTGCTGCGGTATATTCTTTCCATACAGCTCTGTCAGCACCTGGTTGACGCTGTTCGACACGCCGTCCACAAATATTTCGCTGGCCTGCTCGGCATGATTGGGGACGATCCCGCCGAGCTTCAGCGCAAGCTCGCTTATCTGCGTGTATGCCGAAATGTCAACATTTATGCAGAGCATCCCAAGCAGCTCGTTATCGTACTTAATATAATAAGAGGATGAACGCAGGGTTTTGCCCTCCGACGATACGCCGGAATAGTTGGCTATATAGTCCGACTGCTTCCAGTCACCCTTATCAACGATCTGACGGGCGAGATTGGTCATCGGTGCGCCGACCGTTCTTCCGCTTATGTGCCCGTTGGCTATGGCAACAAGCTGCTTTGAGCGGCAGTCGAGCAGAGCGATCTCATACGTGTCGCCGAGGACCACGCCGAGGAATGGGACGATGCTTGCGTAATACTGCATTATATCCGCCGGGGTCGAGTTCCGCCCGTTATATGTGTTGAAATGATAATCCATTATTTTAATATCCTCCGTTTAATTGTTTCACTGATTTTTCCCGCTGCAGTCCAGCTCACTGAACCACGGCAGATGCGAGGCCGAGGTCTTCGGGCTGAGCTTTGAAAAGAAGTCCTTGGCTTCGTTTATGAGTATTCTGCTCAGGGGAGAAAGCTGATCCCAATGCCGGTAGATTATACCAATACTCCTGTACGGTTTTTCCCTGAGCTCCCGGGATTCAATGGGAAGATCAAGATAATTTTTGAAGCTCATTTCCGGCAGGATACTGACGCCGAGCCCGTCCGAGACCATTTTGACGGTGAAATTATCATCGCTTACCGAATAGGGCGAATTGAGCTTCAGCCCGTATTTGCGGATAAGCTCGCCAATCTGATGGTTGGGGCCTTCGCCGGGCATGATGAAATCATAGTCTTCAAGATCGCTCAGTTCGACAGTCTCCTTTGCGCAGAGGGGGTGATCTGTCGGGAAAACTGCCATAAGCCTGTCGCGCATGAGCGGGACATATTCAAACGGCAGAGAGCTTGTGACCGAAGTGAAGCCGAAATCCACCCGTCCTCCGCTGAGCATTTCCTCAAGCTCCTCATAGTTCCCGTCAATGCAGACGATATGGATCGCCGGGTACTTTTCGTGGAAGCGCCTGAAAAGCTCGGTGAAAAAATGCATCGGCAGGCTCATGATAGACGCGATGCACAGCGTACCGGATTCAATGCCGCGGTACGACTGAAGCGAGAGGTCAAGCTCGTCCTGCGCGCTTGCTACATTGCGTATATGCGGCAACAGGTCAATGCCGGCTCTTGTAAGGGATATCTTGTTATCTTTCCTGTTGAGCAGCTGAAAACCGAACTCCTTTTCCATCACTGCAATAGAATGACTGACTGCCGACTGCGTGTAGCCCAGCTCTGCTGCCGCCTTTGAAAAGCTCCTGTGCTCCAGGACTTTTAGGAAAATCTGATATTTATTTGTATCCATAGCTCCACTCCTTACTGTTTATCAGCTTCCGTTAAAAAAATTTTCACATTTTATTCTGCTCAAACATCGGAATTTCGGAAAAACCGATGAAAATTTTTTATTGTCACAGGATCATGAATGAATTTTATCGCGGGCATGAAAATAATTTGTTCGACTTAATGCGAATACTCTGCTAATATAATATCAAGGAATTGGTATGTTTCCACAAATAATTCCTCGCGTTAAAAAGATATATAGTTTCTTTGACAGTCAAGCCTTGGTTATCATCACCAAATTCTTCTGAGCTGCCGTGCTTCCTATAAGCACATTAATAATAATAAATTATTATCACGATTGCAAGCATTTTTCGAATTTAAATAAAAATGGATGGTAGGTTGATATGGAAGAATTGACTGGGAGAATAATAAACATTCAGAAGTGCTCCATTCATGACGGCCGCGGGATGCGTACCACAGTCTTTTTCAAGGGCTGCGGTCTGCACTGCCTCTGGTGCGCCAATCCGGAGTCTATCCACTTCTACCCCGAGGTCTCCCTCAACGCTGCAAAATGCATGGGCTGCGGCTTCTGCGCGAAGATGTGCAAAAGCGGCGCGGTCACGCTCGGCGAGGACGGTTCCCTGCATTATGACCGTAAAAAATGCACCGGCTGCGGAGCCTGTGCGCGTATGTGCCCCACTGAAGCGAGAAAGCTCTTCGGCGAGGATTACACAGTTGATGAGCTTTTCAAGAAGATCTATCAGGATCGCTATTACTTCCAGCACTCCGGCGGCGGTGTGACCTTCTCCGGCGGCGAAGCGCTGATGCAGCCCGAGTTCCTGCTCGCGGTGTGCAAGAAGTGCCGCCAGTACCGCATCAACGTGGCGATCGAGTCCTGCGGCTGCGGCGACTATGAGAAGTTCAAGCCCTGCCTTGATTACATAGACTTCATTTATTTCGACCTCAAGCAGATGGATCCGGAGATGCACCGCAAAATTACCGGGCAGACAAACGAACGGATCCTCGCGAATCTTGAAAAGATAAGCCAGCACGGCATAGAGATATGTGTGCGCACGCCGGTCGTCCCCGGGTGGAACGATTCTGAAGAGAACATCCGCGCAACGGCAGAATTCATAAAGGATCTGCCGAACGTCAAGCGCTACGAGCTGCTGGCATATCACAAGCTGGGCATAAACAAATACAAGATCCTCGACCGCGAGTACCCGCTCAACGATGTTGAGGAGCCCAGCACCGAGCATATGTTCTCACTTGTGGACGCTGCCAATGAGGTGCTGCTGCCCGTGGGCAAGAAGTGCTTCTACAATAATGAGAACATGAAGGACGAATAAACCCGGTCAACTAAAGCGGATAACCGCTGAAATATATTTCAAGAAGGAGAAAATGCAATGGCAAGCGAAAAAGTTGAATTTTTGAAAGCACGTCTGCGCAATACTGCACCATCTATTTCCCTGGACCGTGCACGTCTCGTAACCAAGTTTTATGAAATGCCCTCTGTAGAGTCACCGGTCTCACGCAAGGCGCATCTGCTCGAGTATCTTCTGAAGAACATGAAGATATTCATCAACCCCCAGTCCATCTTCGTCGGCGATCACGGTGAGAGATACCGTTCCGTCCCTGTATACCCCGAGTGGGGCTCCAAATGGATACTTGAGGACATCGACACTTTCGACACCCGCAGCACCGATAAGCTGGCATGGGGCGATCCCAGCGACAAGGAAGAGCTGATAGGCATTCTCAAGCAGTGGGAAGGCCGTTCTTTCCGCGAGATCATCGACAGCAAGCTCCCCGACGACATGAAGAAGGCTTCCGACAACGGCCTTATCACCATCGGCTCCCGCATAGTCTCCACCGCAAGCCATATGCCTCATTACTCCAAGGTCCTGGCGACCGGCTACAAGCAGATGATCGAAGAGATCCAGGCTAAGCTGGACGGCATCGAGCATTACGACTATATCACCCAGGAGCAGAAGGACGTTTGGGAAGGCATGATCGTCACCCTCAAGGCAGGCATTGAGTTTGCACACCGCTATGCGGACCTCGCAGAGCAGATGGCCGCCGAGGAGACCGATGAGAAGCGCAAGGCAGAGCTCAACCGCATCACCGAGACCTGCCGCCACATCCCCGAATATCCCGCACGCACCTTCTATGAGGCAATGCAGTTCTTCTGGTTCATCCACCTGACCTACCAGATCGAGAACGCTGGCCACAACCACTCTATCGGCCGCTTCGACCAGTTCATGTACCCCTACTTCAAGCACGATATCGACGCCGGCATCGCGACCGAGGACGACATTGTTGAGATGATCCAGTGCATGCTCATCAAGTGGACAGAGATCTTTGAGCTGCGCGACCATATCGAGGCCGAGGCATATGCCGGCTTCCCGATGTGGACGAACGTCACTATCGGCGGTATCGACACTGCCGGCAAGAACGCCTGCAACCGCCTGACCTACCTGTTCCTCGAAGCAGCTGATGGCGCAGAGACCACTCAGCCCGCCATCTCTTTCCGCTTCAACAAAGCTATCGACGAAGAAGTGTTCCGCAGAGCCCTCAAGCTCACCCAGAAGGGTCTCGGCCAGCCCGCTTTCTTCAATGACGATATCAACATCTCCCGTGTTCTTGCAAACGGCTGCAACGACATCGAGGAAGCACGCGATTACGGCATACTCGGCTGCGTCGAGGCTTCCGTCTGCGGCAAGTCCGACTTCCGTCCCGTCGCCGGCTTCATCAACATCCTGAAGATCCTCGAAGTCACCATGCACGACGGCGTCGATCCCAACGGCAACTACCAGTTCGGACCGCACACCGGCAAGATGGAAGACATGACCTCCATGGAGCAGTTCATGGAAGCGTACAAGAAGCAGCTCGCTTTCGCCATAGATTACCATCTCCAGGCATACGGCATCTGCTCCTCCCTGCACTCCCTCATCGCTCCCACTGTCTTTGCTTCCACCACCGTTGACAACTGCATCGAAAAGGGCCGCATCCTCCAGAAGGACGGCGCAAAGTACAGCACCACCGGTACCTTCATCAGCGGCGTTGCAAACGCAGCCGACTCTCTGGCGGCGATCGATCAGGTCTGCTTCCAGCAAAAGCTGATGACCCTTGCAGAGATGCGCGACATGCTCGACAGCAACTACGCAGGCAAGGAAGAGTGGCACCAGATGCTGCTCAACAAGTACGTCCACTTCGGCAACGACAGCGACCTCGTCGATGATTACTGCCGCCAGGTCGTCACTTTCTGTGCCAAGGAGAACCAGGCTCACAAGGACAGCCGCTTCGGCCAGTACGAGCTCATCCTCCTCAACCAGACCTACAACATCTGGCAGGGCCGCGTTGTCGGCGCAACTCCCGACGGACGCATGGCAGGCGAGCCTCTCGCAAACAACGCCTCTCCCTCCAACGGCATGGACCGCAACGGCCCGACCGCAGTCGGCAACTCCATCGGCAAGATGGATACCCTCATGGTTCCCAAGGGCGTTCTTGTCAACCACAAGTTCGATCCCGCAGTCGCAAAGGGCGAGAAGGGACTTGACATGCTCGAGACTTTCGTGCGCGGCTACATGGAAGCCGGCGGCCAGCACGTCCAGATCAACGTTGTTGACGCAAAGACCCTCCGTGACGCACAGAAGAACCCTGAGAATTACAAGAACCTGATGGTCCGCGTCGCAGGCTACTCCGCATTCTTCGTAGAGCTTGACCCGCGCGTTCAGGAGAACATCATCGGCCGTACCGAGCACACCAGCTGCTGCGGCTGATAGGGGAATACGGCTCGGGTCAGCCAACTGACCCGAGCGCAGCCCTGAAGCAAAACTCAAAAAAGTATCTTATGGACGGCACTGCCCGGTGCCCAGTCCGGACGGATCCGTCCTTTTGGATAATACCGTTTCGATTCCATAACAAAAAAATACGAAAAAAGAGACAGATTTTGGAGGAAATTCTCAATGGAAAAGAAAGAACTCAGCTGGGGCCGCGTATTTATACTTATCGGCGCCCTCATGGCATTCCTCATCGGCTCCGGTTTCGCATCCGGTCAGGAAACCGTTCAGTACTTCACCGGCTACGGAGTCGTCGGCGGCTTCCTCGTCGGTACCTTTAACTTCGTCATGATATACATCGCCTACGTTGCGTACGCATACGCAGGACGCACCCGCAATCTGCGCAACCTCAATGAGGTCGCGTCCTTCTACGCAGGTCCCGTCGTCGGCAAAGCCTGTGAGACCATGGCATGGCTCTTCACCTTCTGCTGCTACTTCTTCATGTCTTCCGGCGCTGCCACCACCATGAACCAGCAGTGGGGTCTGCCGATGCCCATCGGCCTTGCAATCTTTATGGCGCTCGTTCTGCTTGTCACCATCCTCGGCCTTACTAAGATCGTTGACGTTATCGGCTGTATCGGCCCCGTCATCACGATCTTCACTCTGGTCGTCGGCATCATCTCTGCCTTCACCTACTTCCCCCAGATCCCGGAAGGCCAGGCTCTGCTTGACAGCGGCGCTGTCACCATCTCCCGCGGCACCAACCACTGGATCACCGCCGGCCTTTCCTTCGGCGGCTGCTCCCTGCTTCTCTGCTCCAACTTCGTCGCGACCCTCGGCTACGAGAACCGCGAGTACAAGTTTGGACGCTTCAAGCTCGTTCTCCTCATCTGCGCCATCCTTGACTCCTACATTTCCGTCCTGATGGGCTTCAACCACCTCGGCAATGTCGCAGAGTCCGCTGTGGCTCCCATTCCCAACCTCGTTCTCGCAAACCACATCCTCGGCTCCGTCGGCACCCTCTTCGCTATCATCATTCTCCTTGCTATCTACTCCACCTGCTGCCCGCTGCTCTGGAATTCCATCAGCTTCTTCACCAAGGAGGACTCCTCCAAAAAGTATAAGCTCCTGTGCGTCGGCATGACTGTTCTGGCTTACGTCGTTTGTCTCTTCATCCCCTACCAGACCCTGCTCGGCTTCATCATGACCTACTGCGGCTACGGCGGAGCGATCGTGTTCTTCATCATCGCTTTCTGCTACTTCCGCCAGAAGAGGAAGGACAAGCTGGAAGGCATCGAGGCATAAGTTTCAGCCATCCTTTACGGAAAACAATACTGGGCAATCCAACCGGCGTTCTCCGGGATAAGAGTATACTGTCTCTTGTCCCGGAGACTTTCAGACTGGGAATACAAAAACAATTTACAGGAGAGTTGACCGCTTTGGAAAAGTTTAAGAAGCTCGTTGTTTTAGAGCCGGTGCGCTTCGATGAAGAAGCGGAACAGAAGCTCTATGATTACGCCGAGGATGTTGTTATCTACCGCGACATCCCCGAGACAGACGAGGAAAAGATAAGACGCATAGGCGATGCGGATGCGCTGCTCGTCTTCTACACCAGCTACATCGGCAAAAACGTCATTGAAAGCTGCCCTGATCTCCGCTACATAGGCATGTGCTGCAGCCTGTACACCCCGGAAAGCGCAAACGTCGATATCCCGTTTGCCAACAGCCGCGGCCTAGTTGTCACCGGCATCCGGCGGTACGGCGACCGCGGCGTCGCAGAATTCGTCAGCTGCGAAATAGTCCGCCTTTTCCACGGCTTCGGCGGTATCTTCTACAAGGGTGAGGAGATGGAGCTGGCTGGGACGAAGGTCGGCGTCGTCGGCCTCGGCGATGTGGGCTCTGTCGTTGCGGAGCTGTTGCTCGCTTTCAAGATGGATGTCTATTATTACAGCCGCACACGCAAGCCCGAGATGGAAAGCAAGGGCATCAAGTATCTCCCCTTTGACGAACTGCTCCAGACCGTTGACGTGCTCACCACGCATCTGCACAAGAACACGCCTCTTATGGATCGCGAGGCTTTCAAGCGTTTCGGCAACGGCAAGGTGCTCATAAACACGACATTTACCGCTCCGTATCCTCTGGACGCACTCAGAGAGTGGCTGGAAGAGCCGGGCAATTACTATATAGTCGACAATTCCGTCTCCATAGGCGGCACTGACGGCGACATTTTCAATATGCCGAACGTTATCTGCCCCGATATGGTGGCCGGGCAGTCGATGCAGTCGGGCGTTCTCCTGCGCATAAAGGTGCTCGAGAATATCCGCGACTATCTGTCTACCCACTGAACGCTGCCCGATCGCAGCTATGCACGTGCTTCAATGGCGGTTTTTGCCGCCATTATATAACATTTGATCATGTAGCACTGAAAGGAAAAATACCATGCGTACTATAATCGCCACTGAAAAAGCCCCCGCAGCAATAGGCCCCTATTCTCAAGCAAACAAGTTCGGAAACCTCGTCATCACCTCTGGTCAGCTCCCCATCGACATGGCGACCGGCGCCTTCCCCGAGGGCATCGAGGCACAGACCAAAGCTTCTCTCGAAAATGTGAAGACCGTTCTTGAGAACGCCGGCAGCTCTATGGACAAGGTCCTCAAGACCACTGTCTTCCTCAAGGATATAAATGACTTTGCTGCAATGAACGGCGTATACGCCACCTTCTTCTCTGAGGGCAGCTATCCCTCCCGCAGCGCCATCGAGGTCGCGAGACTTCCCAAGGACGCGCTTGTTGAGATCGAGGCAATTGCCTACGTCGACTGATCTGTTTTACACAGGGAAAGTATTGCTATGAAATACAATTTTGATGAAATAATCGACCGCAGACATACCAACTGTATGAATACCGACGGCTTCCGTCAGTACATTTTCCATGCGGATGAGACCATGAAGTTCCCCTATGCCGATGACGAGTTCATCCGCATGTGGATAGCCGATATGGAGTTTGCCACTCCCGAGGTCATTATCGACGCCATGCGCGCCCGCCTTGGCCGCCGCATCTTCGGATATACCAGAGTTTTTGACCCCGAGTATTTTCAGGCTTTCCTGAACTGGACGGACAAGCTCTATGGCTGGACGCCCAAGAGAGAGGATCTTTTCACTTCCCACGGCGTTATCCCCGCGCTCTATGAGCTGACCGGGTACCTCTGCAAGAGCGACGAAAAGGTGCTCATGCTCACCCCGTCCTACGCTTATTTCATGCATGCCGCCGAGCATAATAACATCGGCTACGTCACCAGCGACCTTGTCAACACCAAGAGCGACGGCTACTATGAGATAGATTTCGAGGATTTCGAGCGCAAGGCCACCGATCCCAAGGTCACGCTCTGCATTTTCTGCAACCCGCATAACCCCTCCGGACGTATCTGGACCGAGGACGAGCTGCGCAGAGTGGCCGAGATATGCTTCAAGCACAATGTGTTCATAATATCCGATGAGATACACTGCGATCTTATCCGCAGCGGCCAGACGCACACGCCCATGGCCAAGCTCTTCCCCAACTCGGATCAGATCATCACCTGCATGGCACCGAGCAAGACCTTCAACATGGCAGGCATGCAGATCTCCAACATCGTCATCCCGAACGAGGCTGTCAAGAAGCTTTGGAGCACCTATCACAACTTCGATGAGAACCCGCTGTCCCTCGCGGCCTGCCAGAGTGCATACGAGTCCGGCTACGATTGGCTCGTCGAACTCAGAAAGTACCTTGACGCAAACTTCGAGTTCGTTCGCGACTACCTCAGGGCGAACCTCCCCGACGCGGTGTTCCGTATCCCCGAGGCGACCTACCTCGGCTGGGTGAACGTATCGTCTTACGTTGACAAGGACGTGAACCTCCCGATGATGTTTGCCAACGAAGCGGGCGTTCTGCTTGAGGGCGGCAACATGTTCGTTGCAAATTCCGACGGCTATATCCGTCTCAACGTTGCGATGCCGCGCGCCACTCTCGAAGAGGGTCTGCGCCGCATCTGCAAGCTTCTCAACAGCAAGAGAAAATAAAGGGCCGCAGCCCGATATAAGGGCAGTGCAAACGATTTGTACTGCCCTTGTCTATTGATTACAGGAGGAAGGCTTCATGGATATAGGGCAGTTTTTTTCAGAGCTTGACGCAATGTTCTCAGGCGGCGAACAGACTGACAGGATAGAAGCGTTTCTCCGCAGCGGTCTTGAATGTGCAGAGCGCGAGAACGATCTTTCGGCTGTAATATCCGTGTGCAGCGAAATGGGCGGATTCTATCGCGTCCGCGGCGAATATGACAAGGGCGAGGCCGTGCTCCGCCGCGCTCTGGAGTGCATTGACGAAATAGGCATGAACGGAAGCTCCGCCCATGCGACTACGCTGCTGAATCTTGCGACCCTGCTCACTCATGCCGGCCGGCTCGAGGACGCCGTTACGGTCTTTGGCTCCGCAGCCGCTATGCTCGAAAGCTGCGGTGACGGCCAGAGCTACACGGCCGCCGCGCTGCACAATAACATCGCGTCGCTATACCTGCGTCTCGGCGATACGGACGCGGTAATGCGGCATATTGAAAAGGCTCTCGGGCTTCTCACGGCAGAAAGCGGGGACGAGCGCGGAGTAAGCTATACGATAAAGGCACAGTGCCTTTTAAAATCAGACCGGCTCAAGGATGCCGAAGGCGCGCTTATTCTTGCTAAGGCAGCCTTTGCTTCGGACCCCGCATCAAGCCCGCTGCACCGCGCCGTGATGGAGCAGATATTTGCGGAACTGCTCATCGCCGAAAAGGATTTCGGCGCGGCCGCTGCAGCCTGCGGCAGAGGGATCGGACTGCTCAGCCAGAACGCTGTGAGCAGCCCCGCTATTTCCGATATGACGCGTATGCGGGAATATTGTCTCAAAGAGCTGGAAAAAGAATTCAAAATATAGAGGACTCGAACCATGACCGGAATGGAAATATCCAGGATCTTCTATGCGCGATATGTACAGCCGATGCTTGAACGTGATTTTGCATCCGAGCGTCATCTCATCGCCGTGGGACTTGCCGGGCAGGGCTCGGAATGTCTGGGCTTTGACGACGAGCTTTCGCGGGATCACGATTTCGGCCCCGGCGTGTGCCTCTGGATACCGCGGAGCGAAGCCGGAGACCTCGGCGCAAGGCTGGCCGAGGCATACGGCCTCCTGCCGCAGGACATACCGGAATGTGAGACCTCGGCAATATGCAGCGAACGCGGCAGCCGTGTCGGCGTGCTCACGATAGAAGGCTTCTATGAAAGCCTTATCGGCCGGCCGGATCCTCCAGCCAGCTTCATGGACTGGCTGCGTATACCGGAGAGGTATCTTTCTCAGACTTGCAGCGGCGAGGTCTTCAGCGACCCGCTTGGCAGCTTTTCCGCCGTGAGAAACGTTCTCCTCGGCTTCTACCCGGAAGACGTTCTTAAAAAGAAGCTCGCGGCAAACTGCGCGGGCATGGCGCAGTCCGGGCAGTATAACTACGGAAGATGCGTCAAGCGCGGCGATTTCGGCGCGGCATATCTTGCGGGCGCCGAGTTTATCCAGCATGCGCTCGCTGCGCTGTATCTTCTCAACGGCAGGTATATGCCGTTTTACAAATGGGCTTTCCGCGGTACTGCGGACTTCACCTGCCTGCCTGGCTGCGCGGGCAAGCTCCGTGCGCTCACCTCAATGCCCGATCTGCCGCTCCACCGACAGAAGCTGGAGCTGATTGAGGAAGTGTGCGGGATGGTCGGCAGTGAGCTAATACGGCGCGGCTGGTCCGATAATGGCGATACATTCATGCAGTACCATGCCGGTAGGCTGATGGGTTCCATAAACGACGAGAATATCCGCAGGCTCCCGGTGATGTACGGCGAATGAAAAGAGGGCTGTTGTTTTGACAAAGGATAAGCTTATCGAGGATATAATCGCAAGTGAGTGGCGCATGCTCGACCTTGTCGAGAACATAGGCAGGCGCGCTTCATGTCAGGATGATTACACGACCTTCCGCGCCATGCGCTTGAGTCAGTTTGAGACCTGGGACGAGGCTGTGCTTCTGAATTATTGGTCGGATCATCAGGCCGCCGCCCTCTGCGGACATAATCTTGTGGAGCGCAAATATGCCTATATGATGCGCTATACCGCACCTGAATATTATGAAAGCGAGCTTGCCCCGTATCTGCCTGTCGTCACAGCAGAAAAGGAAGCTCTTATTGACAGCATCATGCAGATATATATGGCATGGTACCGCGAGACGCGCAGCCGCTGGCCGAATTTTGCGATGCGCGGCCGTCCGGCCGACGAAGACGAGAGTTTCGACATGACAACCGTTGAGGTGTACATGCGTGGAGAGCTGATGTCCTATTCCGAAGAAACGCTGAAGAGCTTTCTCAACATGGCAGAGGGCAGGAGAGCCGAAGGGCGGAACATGGTCGCCATGATATATGATAACACCGCGCGCCAGTATGGCTATACCTCCTTGGATGAGGCGGAAGAATTGCTGAAACGGGGGAACTGACCGCAATGCCGGACATGACCAGAAGCAGGCTCTCTATCCCTTGGGTATGCGGAGCTCTTGCAATATTCGTATGTATGATGTGGGGAATGGACTTTGTCCTCATAAAGCTCGGCTACAGCCAATTCTCCATCGCATCCTCGGACACCGGCAGTATTCTGATGTTTGCCGGGACGCGCTTCATTCTCAGCGGCATCATGACGCTTGCCGTGCTTTCCGCCGTGAAGGGAAAGCTGATGCTCCTCCGGAAAAGCAATGTCGTCAACGCGTGTATGCTGGCGCTGTTCCAGACCGTAGGGCAGTATGTGCTGCTGTATCTCGGCATGGCGAGGACAAGTGCCGTCCACGCCTCTATCTTTGACAGCACGCTTGTGTTCTTTTCTATCCTGATATCTGGCTTTATATTCCATCAGGAAAAGCTCAGCGTGAATAAGATCTTCGGCTGTGTTCTAGGCTTCTTCGGAATAGTCGTCATGAATATCGGCGGCAGCCCCGAAAAGAGCGCGCTGCTCGGCGATGTGCTCGTGCTGCTGTGCGCCGCTTTTACCGGCCTTTCCCATTCACTGATCAAGAAATTTTCACAGGATGACGATCCTGTTTTCCTTTCCGGCTGGCAGCTCCTGCTGGGCGGCGCGGCGCTTACCGCCGTCGGCGCGCTGATGGGCGGCTCACTCCGGCCTTCAGCACCGGCAGCCATTCTTACACTGATCGCGCTCGCACTGATATCTTCGGTCACAGGAGCGCTGTGGAACGCACTTTTGAAGCACAATCCGGTGTCTTCCGTCAACATTTATTTCTTTGCAAACCCCGTATTCGGCGTGATCTTTTCAGCCCTGATACTCGGTGAGACAGGGCAGATATTAAGAATACAGAGCATAATGGCGCTCGTACTGATATGTGCGGGTATCCTTATGATAAATTTTCGGAGCAGGAAGAAAAATTAAAAATAAAAAACGAGGTGGATCAAATGACTTTCTGGACAAAAGTAATGGAAGGGCGCAACGGCATCGACACTATCAATATGGCGCTGCTGTTTATGGTGCTGCTGTTCAATCTTATAACCAAGCTGGTTTATGCTCCGGCACTTGCCGTAGTCAGTCTGTTCGTGCTCACGCTGGCACTGTACAGAACCTTCTCAAAGCGCCTTGAGGCACGCAGGAGAGAAGACGCATGGTTCTCCGGCGTTCTCAAGAAAGTCTCTGCCGCTTTTGGAAAAGCCAAATGAACCGTTTCGTATTGATCGTTATCACACATATTACATGATCTGAAAGGAAAATCTTATGGAAAACTTTACCTACTCTATCCCGACAACCATCCATTTCGGCAAGCGCCAGATAGAAAAGCTCGGCGCCGAGGTTGCGAAGAAGTGCACAAAGGTCCTCGTAGTATTCGGCGGCGGATCCGTCAAGCGCAACGGCGTTTATGACGATGCAATCGCCCAGCTCGACAGCTGCGGCATTGCGCATATTGACTTCAGCGGCGTTGAGCCCAACCCCAAAATAGGCACCGTGCGCGAGGGCGTCCGGGTCTGCAAGGAAAACGGCGTTGACGGTATCCTGGCTCTCGGCGGCGGCAGCATTATCGACTGCTCCAAGACCATTGCTGCGGGCGCGCTCTATGACGGAGACGCATGGGACTTTCTGACCCATAAGGCTGAGCCCGTCAAGGCACTGCCGATCTATGCCGTTGTCACCATCGCGGCAACAGGCTCCGAGATGGACGGCACCGCCGTTATCTCCAACCCCGATACGAATGAAAAGCTGGACTTCGACGCGTACTGCGTCATCCCTACCTGCGCCATCTGCGACCCGACCTACACCTTCTCTCTCCCCGCAAAGCAGACCGCAGCCGGCGTTGCCGATATAATGTCCCACACCATGGAGAATTACTTTGCTCCCACTGAGGATGCTTATATCTCCAACCGGGTTGCCGAAGCTATTCTCAAGACCTGTGTCGAGTGCGGCCCGCGCGCACTTGAGAAACCCGACGACTATGCTGCAAGAGCAAACCTGATGTGGGCGTCCTCCTGGGCAATCAACGGCTTTGTCGGCATGGGCAAGCCCGTCGCATGGAGCGTTCACCGCATCGAGCATGAGCTCTCCGCTTTCTATAACATCACTCACGGTGTCGGTATCGCGCTCCTTACCCCGCATTGGATGCGCTATGTCCTGAATGAGAAGACCGCGCACCAGTTCGCCCAGTACGGCATAAACGTGTTCGGCGTGGATGCGTCTCTTCCCGAAATGGAAGCGGCCAAGCAGGCTATCGATAGGACCGAGGCGCTGTTCGTCTCAATGGGTCTGCCGATGCACCTCTCAGAGCTGAACATCGGCGATGAGAACTTCGAAAAGATGGCGGAAAAAGCATGGCGGCCGGCATATGAGACCTCCGCCTTTGCTCCCCTCACTGTCGAGGATATATGCAACATCTACAAAATGGCACTTTGATTGAAAGGCGTTACCCCAACTATGGACACAGAGCCGGAATAAAACTCGGGATATGCAGCACAGTGCGCCCGGATCCATATCTAAAACGGAAGAACGTTTGCCGCTTTTGGACTGCGGCAAACGTTCTTCCGTTTCAATGCTCACATAGATCAGGCTCTGCGTTTTCCTGCAGCCTGATACATTTTGTCAGTTGAAATGACTGCTGTAACTTTAAGATACTTGGCAAATATATGGTGCTGACAAAAAAGGTAGCATGTTTGTTTTCCAGGTGTGTTAATCAACGGGCTTATCGTCACGCTTAGTCTTTATCATAACAACGCTGTCGTAGGACAGGACAACCTCGTCACGCTGGTTTATCACGTCCGTGTGGCGCTCAAGGATCGCAAACTGCGGCTTGGAGGAGCAGATGCGTTTTGCGGTGATGGTGCGGGATTGGGAGACGTATGTGTCTCCGACGTTACCGAAGTGAACAGCACGGTCAGATATCTGCGTAGTAAGCGCGCAGGCCGTTTTTGATTTCCCGACGGACGCGGCCGTGGTTGACTAAGTAGTCGAGGTGGGCAAGAGCTTCGCCGTAGGCAAACCATTTCTGCGCGGGGGGAAAGTCTGCCCAGCTTGCGGAACGTATCTTCCAGCGCATTTTTCCTGCCAGCTCATAGCCATTCAGACCGGGCTCCTCACGTATCATCTGTTCAAGCTCGGCAAGGCGCTTTTCGTGATGCACAAAGAGCTGATCAATACGTACGTTCGCTGTGTTCCCGCTGCAGCTGCGGTGCCCCGGAAGCGCTGTTGCCACATTCAGGCTGCGTACCTTATCAAGACTTATAATATAATCTGTAAGAGAATCCTTTACGGAAGGCCAGAAAGTGATATTGGGCGAGATGTCAAAAAGTATATGGTCACCCGTGAACATCAGGGATTTCTCCCGGTCAAAGAGACACATGTGCCCGGGGGTATGGCCGGGGGTCTCTATGCATTCAAAGCTGAATTTGCCGTAGTGCAGCATGTCTCCGTCATCGACCAGCCGGGCATGAAAGGGCTTCGGCAGATACTGCACGGCGGGATTATGAAGAAATATGTTTTCAAAATCCTCATTGGACATACCGTCCTCAAGAGCGCGCCCACGGCGGTCTTCCCAGCCGAGACCATTGCCTGTGCTGAGCTGAGCATAGTCATCCCGACCCATTATTACGCGGCAACCCATCTGCTCAAGCATATCGGCGTTTCCGCAGTGGTCGGAATGCAGATGCGTAATGAACACGTCCGTGTTCTGGGGGTCAATGTTCAATTTGCGCATTCCATAAAGCAGAGCATGGCGGCACTCCGGCAGATTGAAGCCGGTGTCGATCAGAAGATCACGGCTCGTGCCGCAGTTGTCTATATAATATGAGTTGAGCCACCTGAGAGGATTGTTCGGGAGTTCTACCTCAATGGAATATACATTTTCAAAAACTTCCTGTACCATAAAAAACTCTTTCCTAAATACACTTATGCAAAACATACCCAGCAGAGGAACAACTGCCGGGTATGCTGCTTACGCATTACAGACCGCGGATAGGGCGGAAAAGCTTGCCCGCATTTTCACGCAGGACACTCTTCTGTATCTTGCCGGTGACATTATGCGGCAATGCATCGACAAAGGCCACGTAGCGTGGCTTCTTGTAGCTGGGGAGATTAGCGCGGCAGTAAGCGATGAGGTCTTCATCACTCAGCTCCATGCCAGGGTTGAGGACTATTGCGGCGGCGACAGCCTCACCGAAACGCTCGTCCTCGACGCCGATAAGCGCACAGTCAAATATCGCCGGGTGGTTGCGGAGCACGTCCTCGACTTCCTGAGCATAGACATTTTCGCCGCCAGTCTTTATCATGTCCTTCTTGCGGTCAACGAGGTAATAGAAACCGTCCTCATCGCGGCGGAGAAGATCCTCAGTATGGAACCAGCCGTTATCAAGAACGCGCTTGTTGAGCTCTTCATTCTTGATATACCCTCTGAAAACAGCGGGGGAACGGACAAGGCCCTCGCCGACCTCGCCGACGGGAACCTCATTGCCGTCATTATCGACGAGCTTCATCTCGCAGTTGGCGTTGATGCGGCCGACCGTCTTGCACAGGTCGGGCTTCTTCAGAAACTCCTCACGTGAGAGCACCGCGCTGCAGGAAGCGCAGACCTCGGTAGAACCGTAGGATGGGCGGAGCTTGCCGTTGGGAAACATCTCGAATATCTTGTTGACATAGTCGATGCTGCATTTGCCGCCGGTGAACTGAGCCTCACGCAGGGTCGAAGTATTGCGCTGCTTCCATACACCGGAGTCGTACAGACGCATATACAGCAGCGGCGGAACCATGAGCATCATGGTGACGCCGTACTTCTCAATCTGCTCAAAGATGAATTCGGGATCGACACGGTCAACAAGCACGAAGGTGCCGCACAGGGCGAGCATCTTGACCAGAATGCTCAGGCAGGCCGTGTGGAAGAAAGGACAGTGCGTCAGCGCGACCTCGGGCTTATGGCTGTTGTCATTCTCTATGGCGAGCATAAGGCCGTATTCGCGCATCATGCTCTGCGTTCTGAGAACGGCCTTTGATGTGCCGGTGGTGCCGCTGGTGAGAATGATAACGGATTCATCATCGGCGGCCAAATCCACCTGGGCTTCGCTGTCATCACCGCCGTTCAGGAGTACTGTGAGATCAACCTCGTCGTCCTTTGGCTTGCCTTTGACTATCATACAGCTGAGCCTGCCATAGAGCTTCTGCGCCTCGTGGATGGTATCGGAAAACTTCTCGTCGTACACTGCGGCCTTGCAGTCGACGACGTCCATGATCCGGGATATTTCGCCCGAGAGAAAGTGCGTGTTTATGGGCATGCCTGTTGCGCCGAGCTTCTGAGTCGCAAGGAACACGAGCACGGTCTCCGCGCAGTTCGGGAACATGTATGCGACCCTGTCGCCCCGGCCGATGCCGAGCTTTGCAAAGGAATGAGCAAGGCGGTTCACGGCGCAGTTGAGCTCACGCCATGTGTAATGCTGCTCTCTGTATACAAAAGCGAGACGATCCGGGTACATCTGAGCGTTTCTGATAAGGAAGTTATCAAACTGGTACATTTTTTCTCCTTATGGATACCGACCCGACGGAATGACCGCCGGATCGGTAAAAGCATATTGGTTATTGATCAGAGTTCATCCGCAGGGACGGCATCCATTCTGGACTTGTAGAGTGCAAAGTCGTCGGAGACTTCCTTACCGTTGCAGAGAGTCATAACGACGAGAACGATAAGGCCGGTGCCGCAGCCGGGCCAGAACGGAACGATGCCGAAGGGCTGGCCTGCGAAGTGCCATACGGCAGCGACGAGACCGCCGACGAGCATTGCCCAGAACGCGGACTTCTTGTCGACCTTCTTCCAGTAAGCGCCGATGATGAGGACCATACCGGCAACCGCACGAATCTGGAACGCGCCGTTGACCTGGGAGAGGATGGAGCGTGCGTAGATGCCGAGGAAGGTGGCGATGAGACCGAACACGACCAGTGCGATCTTGGAGAATCTGAGCTGCTGCTTGTCGGTTGCATCCTTGTTGATGAGGGCAACGTAGAAGTCGCGGGTCAGAGTGGTGGAGATGGTCAGCAGGAATGCGGGAGCGGTGGAGAAAACAGCCGCGATGATAGCCATGGAAGCCAGAGCGCCGACTGCCGGGCCGAAGGTATCGGCAACGGTGTAGAAAATGGTAGCTGCTTCTGCATCGGGGTACATGACCTTGCCGAACACACCGATGAGTGCGGGGAAGAACGCGAAGATGATAACGAGGACAGCTGCGAGGATAACGCCGCGGTTAGCGACCTTCTTGGACTTGGCGCTGTAAACATTTGCGACGAGGGAGGTGGACAGAATGAACGCGAACATGCCGCCGGCTGCATTGCCGATGACTGCGCCGAGGGAAGGCTGGGTAACGCTGAGGTAGTTTGCGCCGAGAGTCTCGCGGACTACATCGAGGCTGCCGACATTGTGCCATGCGAGGATGCCGACGACAACGCTGCCGACGTAAAGAACGGATGCGTGGACGACGTTCATTGCGGCGATGCCCTTGAGGCCGACAAGACCCTGAATGATGAAGATGATGCCCATGATCCAGGTCATTGCGGTCAGGTCAACGTTGAGCATCGGAGCGAGGATAGCGCCGGCTGCCTTGGGCTGCATTGCATAGAGAATACCGTAAACGACAACGACGATTACCATAACGACCATGCGGCAGGGCTTGCTGTCAAATCTGAACTGGAATGCTTCGGGGACGGAGTATGCGCCGTAGTGACCGGCGACACGGTAAAGCTTGCTGACGGTCGCGACAAAGACGAAAACGCCGAGGGCCTGACCCCAGTTCGTCCAGACAGAGGACATACCGGACTTGAACGCGGTCTGAGCGCTGCCGACGGTACTGGAACCGGCGACCATTTCGCCGAACATGACGAACATGATCAGCAGGGTGCCAAGCTCTTTCTTGCCGATGAAGAAGGACTTGATGTCGTTCTGAGCTTTTGCTCTCTGGCTCATGTACCAGCCGATGGCTGTCGTGAGCACGATGTACACTACGACCAGGATGAATTCTAACATTTTTTTACCCTCTCTTTTTACTTTAGTTAAGTTATTGTCTTAACTAAGCATTCTAAAAAAATTACTCACAGCACACGCCCACGCCCGTGGGCGTGTGCTGATAAGTTCATTGATGCTCCATCACATCAGGCCGAAGGCCTTCCACATGGGGATGCAGCAGATAAGGCCGATGATGCAGGCTGCCATGTAGACATAGGACATTTTGCGGACCTGCTTGAACTCGACCATCTGGTCGGAAGCCGCCATGGTGGTGATGAAGGTGCCGTTGTGGTAGGAGGTGTTGAACACGTTCACGGTGACGAGAGCGATGAAGCCGGGGATAAAGGGGTGCATACCGGCAGCGATCGCAAAGGGAGCGCTTGCCACGGTGAAGATGGTCATGAGCGCGGTCTGGGAAACGAACGCGAAACGGAGTATTGCGATGATCAGCACGGAAGTGATGATCAGCACAAAGATGTTGGAGAACAGAGGCTCGAGGTAGGGAGCGAAGGAGGTGCTGACCCACTCGGTGATGCCGGCCTTGCTGAACACGGTGCCGAGACCTGTGCTGCAGCCGATGAATATGGTCGCGTCCCAGGCGATGTTCGCGCGGAAGGACTTGCGGTCCATAACATTGGTGCTCAGCAGGATGCACATACCGATGAGCGCAACGACCGCAGCGGAGATGCCGTGCCAGCTCTCGGAGACCCAGAGAACAAGGCAGAGAACGAGCACTACTGCGGAGATCTTCTCATCGCGGCTCATCTTGCCGAGAGCAGTGCGCTGCTCCTTGATGAACTCAGTGGAAACAGTCTCGTCATTTTCGGGGGTGTAGAAGGCTCTGATAGCTATGTAGGACAGGACGAGGAGCACAAGACCCCAGGGCCATGCCACGCCGAGCCAGTGCAGGAAGTCGAAGCCGTCCTGATAACCCTCGGGCAGAAGGCCAATCATCGTAAAGCACATCGTGGTGCCGGTGAGGAAGAATGGGCCGTTTGCGCCGAAGCCCATCCACATTGCGGAGAACATGCCGGCGGCGGGCTTGCTGTTCTGCTTGTAGCCCATGGTGTCACTGTAGGTGCGGGCAAGGGGAGCTGCGATGGCGACCTTTGCGGTAGCACTGGGGATCAGCGCGTCGATAAGGTTGCCGGCGATGAGGAAGCCCAGAGTCTGGCTCTTGAAGTTGCCCTTGAACTTGCTGAGGATGGCAAGAACAACTCGGCGCAGAAGACCGGTCTTGCTCAGTGCCGCGCCGATAGCGAGCACGGGGATAACGATCCAGATAACACTGCCGGAGAATGCGGTGAACACAGTGTTAAGCGTGGTCGCCTTGGTCGCGATCATGAGTGCCATCATCCAGAAGGCTGTGACGTAGTCAGCAAAGACCGAACCCATCCACCAGATGATCGCCATGAGGAACAGACCGAGCACCTTCATGCCCTGTGCTTCAAGACCCTCAAAGGGAGGGATGACGAAGAACACGATCGCGGCGATGATGCCGACGATGAGGAAGCAGAGCTGCTTTACCGTGAAAATTGAAAAGACTTTTTTGTTTTCCATTAGAACCTCTATTTTTTTCCTATAATTCCCTTGATATGTGTTTGATGCTTACTTGATGCCGAGACCGTTTGCAACAACGCCGATCTGGGTCTCGGTCGTGCCGCCCATGAAGCGCATGATCCGGGCGTCGCAGAACTGGCGGGAGATGGGCATTTCGCTGCTTATACCATAGCCGCCGAACATCTGTACGCACTGGTCAGCCGCTCTGAAGGCGAGCTCAGAAGTGTAGTACTTGATCATGGAGCAGTCGGTATTTATATCCTTCTTGCCCTCCATGTAGCTGAGCAGAACCTGGTCGAGGTAGTTGAGCGCCATGTTGTACTCGGTGTAGAGCTGGGCAAGCTTGAACTGGGTGTTCTGGAAGGAGGACAGCGGCTTTCCGAAGAGGATGCGCTGCTTGACATATTCGCTGGTGAGGCTGAGGGTGTGCTCGACGGTGCCGATGGAGCCGTAGGCTGCCATGATGCGCTCTGCCTCGAGGTGCTGCATGAGCACGTAGAAGCCGCGGTTGAGCTCTCCGATGAGGTTTTCTTTGGGGACCTTGACGTTCTCAAAGGAGACCTCTGCAGTGTCCTGAGCCTGAAGACCAATCTTGGGGATGAGCGTTCTGGAAACGCCCTCGCTCTTGGTCTCTATCAGCAGGAGACTTATGCCCTTGTGAGGCTTTGCGGCGTTGGGATCGGTACGGACCGCCACGACCAGCAGGTCAGCGACCATGCCGTTGGAAATGAAGGTCTTGGTGCCGTTGACGAGGAAGTGATCGCCCATGTCGACTGCGCTTGCCTGAATGTTTGCAAGGTCAGAACCATGGTCGGGCTCGGTCATGCACACGCCGAGGACGGTCTCACCCTTGACGATTTTGGGAAGCCACTTCTCGCGCTGCTCTTCGGTGCCGTTCTCAGCAATGTAGGGAGCGACAACGTCGCCGCTGAGTCTGGAGAAAATGCAGTTGAGACCGCGCTTGGAGTATTCCTCAGCCTTGATGACGGTGTACAGGAAGTCGCCGTTGCGGCCTGCGCCGCCGTACTTCTTGTCGACCCACAGTGCCATGAAACCGGCCTGACCCATTTTCTCGAAATACTCATGGGGAACCATGTGGTTTTTGCACCACTCGTCATAGTAAGGAACAGCTTCCTTATCAAGGAATGCGCCGAAGGCCTCGCGGAACTCGTCGTGTTCCCACTTAAAGGGAAGTTTTCTTTCCATGTGTTTCTCCTTTTATTTATTTTTCAAGCTGATCCGGGATCAGATCTTGTCGGGGTTGGGAGCCCAGTCAGTCATCATGCTCTCGATGTCCTCTTCGCTGTAGCCGAGGCTCTCGAGAATCTCGCGGGTGTTCTCGCCGAGCGTGGGAGCCTTGTGGATGAAGCCGGGCTTATCGGAGAACAGAGCGTTCGGGCCGCGGGTGAGGAAGGTGGGCTGCTTGATGTCGTTCTGGGTAGGCGCCTGGACGATGTAGCCCATGTGCTTGACCTGCGGGTCATTGACGACGTCCTCGGTGTTGTTTATCTTGCAGCAGGGAACGTCATACTTCATCATGTGCTCGATAGCGGCGTCGATGTTGGGGAAGGTGCTGAGCCACGCTTCGATCTCGGGGATAATCTCCTCCTGGTGAGCAGCACGGGTGTTGCAGGTGGCGTACTTGGAGTTCGGATCGAGAAAGTCGGGGCGATCCATGGCCTTTGCCACGGTTGCCCATGCCTTCGGGTTGGGAGCACAGATGATAACGCCCTCGCCCTTGTCGGTCCAGAAGCCGCCGAAGGGGCACAGTGCGCTGTGGTGGCCGCCGTTGGGCTTGACGATAACGCCGTCGTTCAGGCGGTCGATCGGGCTGTTGAGGTAGATCATGCCCTGAATCAGGGACACGTCGATGTGCTGACCCTTGCCGGTGCGGCGCTGGTAGTGCAGTGCGGTCATGATGGCGGCGTAGGCGTTCGGGCCTGCAAAGTAGTCAGCGATGGTGACGCCGTGCTTGATGGGGTGGCCGCCCTTTTCACCGTTGACGCTGATCATGCCGGAGATCGCCTGACCGAGAAGGTCGAAGCCGGGACGGGAAGCGTAGGGGCCGGTCTGACCGAAGGCGCTGACGGAGCAGTAAACGAGCTTGGGGTTTATCTCCTTCATGGCCTCATAGCCGAGACCGAGACGATCCATGACGCCGGGGCGGAAGCCCTCAACAAGAACGTCAGCGTCCTTGACGAGCTGCTTGCATATCTCTATTGCGCGCGGATCCTTGAGGTTCATGACGATGGACTTCTTGCCTCTGTTGATCCAGGCATGGGTCATGCCCTTGCCTTCAATGAAGGGGGCGTAGGTTCTTGCAGAGTCGCCGGTCTGTGACTCTATCTTTATGACCTGAGCGCCGAAGTCGGTAGCGATAGCGCTGGCGCCGGGGCCTGCAACGTTGGTGGTAAAGTCAAGGATCTTTACATCATCGAGCATTTCCATTGTGTGGTTATTCCTCCTAGTGTTATTTTTTTGATACTTATTGCCTTAAATGCTCCTCCCGAACGCGCGTCCGGGAGGAATGCACTTAATTTACTTGGTCTATCAGATGGTCATTGCCAGACGGTAAGCGGACTCAACTGCGTTGTGGATCCTGCCGACACTGACGGTATCGCCGATCTCGTCGACCTTGGGCAGCTTGTCCTTGAGCTCTTCGTACAGGGCGTTGTTAGGTCTTGCACCGGCTGCGATAACGATGGTGTCGCAGGGGATGGACTCCTGACCTTCCTCGTTCTCGACGAGGACTGCATCCTTGCCGAGCTTGAGGACCTTGGTCTCCTTGAGCAGTCTAACACCGAGCTGCTTGGTGCGGTACATGATAGACCAGCGGCTGCCGGGGTTGATGTCGGGAGCGAACTTCTTGCCCATCTCGACGACGGTGACATTGTGTACGCCGTGGGTCAGCAGGTACTTGAGCTTCTCTTCCGGCTCAGTCTTGTAGATCATCATGAAGCGCAGCTGCTCTGCGGTGATGGTGCCGATCTCGCCGATGGTCATTGCGACCTCGATACCGACGTCGCCGCCGCCGACGACAACAACGTTCTTGCCGAGCTTTGCCTTGCCCTCGAAGACATCCCATGCGTGGACGATATCCGCGCCCTCATCCTTGGGAATGGGAGGAATGACTGCTCTGGAGCCGGCTGCGATAACGACGCGGTCGAAGTCCTTTGCAGCTTCGAGGATGCTCTCGGTGGTCGCTTCCTTGTTGAGAATGATCTCAACGCCGAGGGCGCGGCACTCGCGCTCGAGCCACTGGCCGAAGTAGCGGATGTCGTAGCGTCTCGGAGGAGTTGCTGCGAAGAGACTCAGACCGATGGTACGGTTGCGCTTCTCCCAGATGGTGACCTTGTGGCCGCGCAGAGCGGACACGCGGGCAAACTCCATACCGGCAGGGCCTGCACCGATGACGAGGATCTTTTCGGGATGCTCGGACTTGACCTGAGAGGGGAACTTGCCGTTTGCATCGCGCAGCTCGCCTTCACGGTTGCACTCGTAGTTGCCGATGCAGCCGATGTTCTTGCCGGCCTGAGCGGCGTCAAGGCACAGAGCGTTGCAGCCGACGCAGGGACGGATGCGGTCATACTCACCGGCCATTGCCTTATTGACGAGGTCGGGATCGGCCAGCCACTGACGGCCTATGACAGCGCCGTCAACATCGCCGCGGTCAACGACCTCTTCGGCGACCTTTATATGCATACGCATGCCCTGGAAAACAGGGACGTGAACTTTTGCCTTGATCTGGCGGCCGAGGTAGAGCCAGTTGGCGTAGGGGACTTCCATGGTGATAAGGGGAACGGTGGAGTCGTGCCAGCCTGCGGTAACGGAGAAGCTGTCGACAAAGCCAGTCTTATCGAGATAGCCGCAGATTTCCGCGATATCATCGCCGGTGCAGCCGCCTTCGAGGAGGTCGCTGCCGCTGACGCGCAGCTGGATGGGGAACTCGGGGCCGACGACCTCGCGGATAGCGGCGAGGGTCTCGACGATGAAGCGGTTCCTGTTCTCAAGGCTGCCGCCGTACTCGTCGGTACGGAGGTTCGTCAGAGGGGACCAGAACTGGCCGTAGAGGTAACCGGAGTTGGTCTCGAGCTCGATGCCGTCAAAGCCGGCTCTCTTGGCTATCAGGGCCGCGTCTGCCTGCCACTCGACGAATTCATGGATTTCTTCGACGGTCAGGGCACGGGGCATTTCGTAATGGGTGAACTTACGGGGGACTGCGGAGGGGCCGACTGCCTCAAGGCCGCCGATGGTGGCTCTCGGTGCGGAGGTGCCTCTGTGCATGATCTGTGCGAAGACCTTGCTGCCGCCCTCGTGGATGGCGTCGGTCATCTTCTTGAGCTGGGGAATGTACTTCTCATCGGTCAGAAGGGGAACGTTGTTCGCGTGGCGGACCTTGTCCCACTGCATGTTTGCAAAGACTATCAGGCCAACACCGCCCTCAGCTCTGCTCTTGTAGAAATCAGCGACTTCATCGTCGATGTAGCCGTCGACGATGTGTCCCACGCTCATGGGAGCCATGATGACGCGGTTCTTGAGTTCTACCCCGTTGATCTTAATGGGGGTATAAAGTCTGTTCATTGTTTCTCCTCCATTTTTGTTTATATAAAATTTCTGTCAGCTTATATCAGTCAATGCCTCTGCGCTTTTTGATCTCCTTGATGAGCGCAGGGACAAGGCTTCTGAAATCGGCGACTGCGCCGTAGCCGGAGATGTCGAAAACGGGTGCGCCCGCCGCGGTGTTGATGCTCATGATCCGCTTTGCGCTCTTCATGCCGACCTTGTACTGGACGGAGCCGGACAGGCCGACGTTTATTATGAGCTCAGGTGCGACGGATTTGCCGGACTGGCCGATCTGCGCTTCGTGAGGAAGCAGGCCGCTGTCTATGAGCGGTCTCGAACCAGCGAGCTCACCGCCGAGCAGCTCTGCAAGCTCGCGGAGCATCGCGAGGTCCGCTTCGGTCTTGACAGCTCTGCCGCCGCTGACGAGCACATGCGCCTGATCGATAGGAGTTCCGGCTGCGCTGCGCTCTTCAACGCTCAGCAGTTTGACGCTTTCATCGGCCTCGACCTCGACCGTCTCGTTTATCACGCTGCCGCTGCGGGAAACGTCGGGCTGGGCGGGAGCGAAAGAGTGCGGATGAACTGTCACCATCTGGGGACGGCGCTCGGGGATGACGATATGAGCGAGTATCTTTCCACCGTAGCCGGGGGTGGTCTGACAGAACTCGCCGTCCTCGTCAAAGCCGAGGTCTATCGCGTCCGCGGTGAGCCCCGTTTTAAGAGAGACCATCATGCGCGGCGCAAGGTCGCGCCCCTGCGTGGTAGCACCGTAGATGAGCATGGAGGGCTTGTATTTGTTCACAAGCTGGGTCAGCGCCTTCTGGTATGGTCTTGAGCTGTATTCTCCGAGCGCGGGGTCTTCCGCAACAATGACCCTGTCCGCTCCGCAGGCGATAAGCTCATCTGAAAGAGCGCTCACGTTATCGCCGAGCAGCACTGCTGTTATCTCTTCCTTGCAGAAAGCCTTGAGCTCCTGCGCCTTGCCGAGCAGCTCATAAACGGTCGCATCGAGCTTGCCGTTCCTGTTTTCTGCGTATATCCAAATGCCTTTGTGATCCTGTTTCTGCATTGTCTGCCTCCGTCAAATCATCTGCTCGTCGAAAAGGACATCGGCGATCTGTGCAGCCATTTCTCCGGGAGTGCCGGTGAAATACCTGGTGGCTGTCTTTTCCTTCTTCGGCTCGAACACTTTCTTCGTGCGGGAGGGGGAGCCGGCTGTACCGGTCTGCGCCGTGTCAGCGCCGAGAGCTGCGGCGTCGAGCACCGTGATGGGCTTGTCGAGCGCCGAGAATATATTTACGGGTCTTGCAAAATCGGGGGTGTTTATATCCTTGGTGACGGCTGCAAGCGCGGGTAGCTTGACGCTGAGCTTTTCAACTCTATCCTCAAGCGTGCGCGAGCAGTATGCCGTGCCGTCTTTGACTTCAAGCGCTGTCGTCATTGTGACCTGAGGAATATTGAGGAAAGCTGCGATCGCCGCGCCGACCTGAGCCGTGTCACCGTCGTCGGAGTTCCTGCCGGTCAGGAGGAGATCGCAGCCGCCGATCTTTTCTGCAGCCTTGGAAAGCGTGTACGCCGTTGCGAGGGAGTCCGCACCGCCGAAAGCTCTGTCGGAGAGGAGGTATGCCTCATCGCAGCCGAGGGCGAGCGCCTTGAGAAGCACCGTCTTTGCCTGCGGGGGCCCCATAGTTACAGCGCAGACCTGCGCGCCATGCGCCCTCTTGAGCTCCATTGCCGTCTCGATAACGTTGAGATCGTTGGGGTTGATGCGGGATTTGACACCGTCGCGGCGAAGGTTGCCTGTTTTCGGGTCGAGCTTTACGTCGTTCGTGTCAGGTATCTGCTTGACGAAAACTATAATCTTCATGCTTTGTTCTCTGCCTCTTTCTGATCGCCGCAGCGTTTCAGACAACACCGCCGGCGTAAAATTTATTGATCTCTTCTTCACTGTAGCCGCAGCTGCGAAGGACTTCTCTTGTGTGCTCGCCTTTGCGCGGGGGGAACAGCTCATTGCGAGCAGGAGTTTCAGAGAGCTTGAGGGGAGACGCGATGAATTTCACCGTGCCATATTCGCCATGCGGATCCGTCATCTCCGTTATCATGCCTCTGGCCATCACCTGCGGGTCATTTATGACCTCGTCAACTGTGGCGACAGGCGACCAGCAGCAATCCGTATCCGCGAGGAACTGCTTCCACTCTTCAAGGGTCTTGCTTCTGAAAAGAGTCCGGAGAAAAGCGATCATGTCATGCTGCTTTTCGACCTTCCTCTGGCTGTCAGTAAATTCTGGATGGCCTATCTTCTCGCAGAAGTTGCCCCACAGATGCGCCTCGACTGCGCCGAGACTTATGTAGCGAGCGTCCTTGGTCTCATAGACGTTGTAGCAGGCAAGCTGGCCGATGAGGATGTTGCCCTGCGGCTGCATCGCCTCGCCGCCGGCAAGGCAGCTGGACGCGTTCCAGTGCATCATCGATACAGCGCCGTCGAACATTGCCGTGTCGATGTACTGTCCCTTTCCGGTCTGCTTGACGCCCATCAGCGCCATCAGTATGCCGATCACCGCATACAGCGCGCCGCCGCTGACATCGCCTATTTGTACTCCAGGGAGCACGGGACACTCGCCTTTCCTGGCCGTCAGGCCAAGGATACCGGCATAGCTTATATAGTTGATATCGTGCCCGGCAAGGAGCCTGTAGGGGCCGGTCTGACCAAAGCCGGATATCGAGCAGTAAACTATTTTCTCGTTCAGCTTCTTGAGTGTGTCATAATCAACGCCGAGCCGCTGTGCAACACCAGGGCGGTACTGCTCAACAACGACGTCAGCGTCCTTTACCAGACGGTAGAAAATTTCCTTTGCCTCGGGATCCTTGAGGTTCAGGCAAATGCTTTTCTTGTTCCTGTTGACCTGAAGGTACGGCATACCCAGCCCGTTCACGAGCGGCAGGGAGTAGCGCCAGAGGTCGCCGCCCTTTGCAGGCTCTACGCGTATGACCTCCGCGCCGAAATCCGCAAGCGTCATCGTGCACACGGGGCCGGGGTACATGGTGCTCAGGTCGAGAACTCTTATTCCGGCAAGCGGCATCTCCATGAGGTTCAATCTCCTTTTTGACAGGTGTGTACCGTAAAACATCTTGTGTCTAAAAAATATCACTTTGGCGTTATTTAGACAAGAAACACTATTTAGCCGCAAATCAACTGAAAGTTTGACTTTTAACGTCAAATTTTTAACTAAACAAATAGTTTGTTATTAAACTGACAGTTGTGCTGCATCAACAAATAATTCGTTGACAAATTAACAGCAAAATAATATAATTGCTATAAAAAAGAACGTTTCTGGCCTTTTTTGTGCAGCTTTCATCATGCAGCAACATTTTTTTTACAAAGGAGGACTTTGGTAAATGGAAATAAATCAAATGAAATATTTCCTTGAGGTCTGCAACTGCGGAAGCATGGCAAAGGCTGCCGAAAAGCTTCACATAACCCAACAGGGGATAAGCATTGCGCTGCGCCGGCTCGAATCGGAGCTCGGCTGCAACCTCTTTTACCATAAGTCCAAGGGCCTTGTTCTCACGCAGTTCGGCAGTGCTTTCCGCAATGAGGCGGAGCTTGTCCTGACCCATGTTGATAATATTTATTCTATGTGCCGCGCGTATAAGGAGAACAATAAGGCGCATATAAAGGTGGCGCTCACGCTCAACCGGTTTACAAAGCTGCCCACCCAGCTCCAGCAGCTGCTCATGCTCCCGACGGATGATTATTCCATAGAGCTGCACAATGAATATGCCAGCGTATGCGCAGATATGGTGTATGACGGGGATGCGGTATTCGGACTTGTCTACGGGAATTTCAGCAGCTCGAAGTTTGACAGTGTGCTGCTGGAAAATGTGCAGCAGGTGTTTATCGTTAACTGCAGTCATCCGTTTGCCTCACGCGATGAGATCACGGTCGAGGATCTTGATGGCATGCCTATGCTGATCCCAGACGGAAACACACAGCCCGGCAAGGCTGTCGCGGAGATGTTCCACCGCCATAATGCGCAGCTGAATGTTGCTTTTGAGTGCAATGCTCCGCATCAGGCTGTGGACATAGTTTCAGCCAATCCAAAGATCGTTGCGCGCTCTTTGGCGGATGACATAACTGATAAGGATCTTGAAAACATAAAGGTGCTGAAGCTTGTGAATGAGGACTTCATCATGCCTTTCAACCTGCTCACGAAGAAGGGGCGCAAGCTCAGCGTACATGAACAGCTTTTCAAGCACATGATCATTGACTGCTACCGGAAGCAGTGAATGATATAAATTCTGCAGTATAGAAAACAGCTTCGAGCAATCGCTCTGCAATTGTTCGAAGCTGTTTTTATACCACTATATTTTGTACGGACTGTGTCAATAGTTGGTGGTAGATACCTAAAAAGAAAGAACGTTTGTCGCTTTTGGACTGCGGCAAACGTTTTTTCTTTTCAGCGCTCATATAAATCAGGTTCTGCGTTTTCCTGCGACCTGATACATTTTGTCGGTAGGAATGACTGTCGTAACCTCAAGATATTTAGCAAACATGGCTGCCAGCTCCTCAGCGGGCATGAGCCCGACAGATACCTTGCTCGCAGAGCCGTGATGATGGGCATCTATCGTTTCTCTGCTTGCCCCATGCGCAACCGTCAGTATTCCGTCAGGAGCAAGCAGCGTCGCCAGATGCGCTGTTTTCAGAGAGCGGTTTCGATTAAAAGATCGTCGTAGACGCAAAAGACAACAGGACTTTGCTCTACCCGCTTGAACAGATCATAAACTACAAAAAATAATTAAAGCCCAGCACTTGCGCAGCGCTGGGCTTTGCGTTGTCTATTAAGAGACAGACATTGTCGAGTAAATTCAAATTTTACTTGGCAGTACTTTTGCACTGCGTTTCCAGTACTTTTTGAGCCTTAATGTTTTTAGTACTATTATTTCAGGAGACGTCAATGTGGTTGCAGACTACTCTGACTCCCGCAATATCATTGATGTTTCTCATTGCAGACCCAATGGTGACCGGGAACCCTTTTTCCTGAGCTTGGCGGTAATACTGTCAAGCGACTTGACGCGGATTTCTATATGGTGGATGGGGTTTCTCGCATAAAGCACCTTGAACTCATCGTTCAAAACCTCAACCTTGAGTGAAATATGCTTTGCTGCCGAAACATACAGATTTCTTATAACAAGAAAATCGTGTGAGCCTGGGTAGAGCAGGGAGTTTGTGGCCGTATCTGTCACTGGGGCATCCGTCTTTTCAGCGTATATCGAGAGTCCTATTTATATTGTCTGAACAGGTCTATGAGCCGATTTACAAACTGCCTGAATTCATCGGGGATGGCTGCTTCATC
>CAKTPC010000009.1 GCA_934590505.1 uncultured Oscillospiraceae bacterium | reverse complement strand
ATGGCTCCGCAGATCCGCATGGTGCAGAATAACGACAGCCTGATGGCCGAGAAGATCCGCTCCTCGATCGTCAACACCATTCCCCTCTGGAAGAATCAGATGGTGCTGGCCCTGTCGCTGTACCATTCCGAGCAGGCCATGCAGGCGCAGCGCAACGTGACCGATGTGACAAATGAGCTGCTCATGAAGAATGCAAAGACCTTGCATCAGGGCAGTGTGAATATCGCGAAGGAGTCCGAGCGCGGCATCGTCGATATGGAGACGCTCAAACAGACCAATATCGAGCTTATCGCCACGCTTGACGAGGTACGCCAGATCCAGGACGACGGTCGTGTCCGCCGCGCCCAGGCAGAGGAAGAGCTTGCGCGCATCGAGGGTGAGCTCAAGGATAAGCTGCTTGAGATGAAGGGCTGATAACCGCGCTTCCGTAAGGAGGAATATATGGATTTTTTCAAGAAGCCTGCTGTGGCGGTAATTTTGTCGCTTATCGTTATCTTCGCGTCCACACTGATCTCCGTCAGCGTGAAGCTCAATAATAAATGCGATAAGGTTACCGACGGCTTTTACAGCGGCGTTAGATACAAAGGTGAAAGCCATGATGCCATCGCGGAGGAAATTAATTCCCTCTGCGCCGTCACGGATGAGGTCGTTCCTATCGCTTCAAATTACGGGATAGACACTTCCGCGCTCTCTGACAGCAGCCAGCGTCTCCGCGCGCTCGTCTCCTCCGGGAGCCGCGATATAGGCAATGTGTATCAGGTATATTCTGAGTTCATCACCGCGCTCAAGGATGTCGAGACAAAGCTTCACGCAACCGGGCTGAGCCGCCGCCACGAAGAAGCCATGAGTGAATACTCGGATGAGATCGCTGACTGTGTCGACGATATAAACACCGCCTGTTATAACGACAGCGTGCGTGAGTTCCTGCGCAAATACGATAATTTTCCCACACGCAATTTGGCTGATTTTCTCGGTATCAGCTTCCCCGAATACTTTTCATAAATAAACAGAGGTAGAAAAATGTCAATCGAAAAAGGCCGTGCATATTTCAGAGCTCTCGGACTGGAGGACAGAGTTCAGGAATTCACTGTTTCCTCCGCAACCGTTGAACTGGCGGCTCAGGCTCTGGGCGTCGATGGCGCCCGCATCGCAAAGACGCTGTCCTTCAAAACCGATGACGGCTGCATACTTATTCTCGCAGCCGGCGACGCAAGGATAGACAACCACAAGTTCAAAGAGTATTTTCACTTCAAGGCGAAGATGCTCTCGGCAGATGAGGTACTCGAGCTGGTCGGCCACCCCATCGGCGGCGTGTGCCCCTTCGGCATAAACGAAGGCATCCCCGTGTACCTTGACGAAAGCCTCAAGCGCTTTGAGACGGTGTTCCCTGCCGTCGGCAGCGCGAGCAGCGCCATTGAGCTGAACCTCGATGAGCTGTACAGATACTCCAACGCCAAGGCGTGGATAGATGTCTGCAAGCTCCCTGAGGCTTGAGCGCACCCGTACATAGAAACGAACTGGCAAAACTAAAGCGGAGTTCGTGAAACATTTACACCTCCGTATGTATTTTTGGCATACGGAGGTGTTTTCTTAACTAAAAGAGATAAGGCGGGGATTGTGTGGAAGGTGTTTTCATTCAACGCAAAAGAATATACCTGTGCCTCACTTTGTTGCTGTTTGCAATACTTTTTATTATTCTGCATTTTGTTCTGCGCAGTGCGGCAACATCAGAAAGAGCGCTCATTCTTTTGCTTATTTGTCTTCTGTTTTGTTCCATTGCAGAGCTATGCATACTATTTAATTTCAATGCATACATCCGTATAGGCGAAAACACTGTCAAAGCAAAGTACCATTTTTTCAGCAAACTGGACTGCAATATCAAAGATATCGAATTTGTGCTGCCGCAGGTCAACACCTTGACGATCCTGCTGAAAAACGGAAAACGTTATACGATTATGGGCGTTGAAAACTCATGGCAGCTGAGCAATTATCTTCGCTTTCGATGCTTTGAAATTGAAAAAGAATCGCCCGATGTGATACGTCAAAAGCTGAGTCAGACTCAAACTGTATGGAGGCGCGAGGTTCTTTGGGCCCTCATCGGGATTGTGTTGATGTTTGCCGAGATTTTCATTACAGTGCTGTTGACAGGCGGCAGAGACGTATACGAGTTCAGCAAAATGGATCAGGATGTCTCCGCCGTCATGGGCTGCATTGGATTGATTACACTCGCTGGCTGTTTCTTTGTCGCGGAGCGCGCCGGAAAACTTCTGCTCCCGATCGAGCAGCTAAAATACCGTCTGCGCAGTGCGGTCATTGTATCCTCTCCGTTGCCGACAAACAACACAATCGCCGCCTACACCGACTTGGACTACTCCGGCCGACTCGTCCTCTGCGGTTTTCCTAATGATAAAAGCGTCTATTACTGTCAAGAGGATTTCACGATGGACTATGAGCTTAAAACCGTATGTACCTCTAAAATTTATGACAGCAGGGACAATCTTCCGTATGAAGGGCAATTTGTAGACATCACTGCTTCGGTTTCAACAAGCAAATAAATAGGTCCCGTGTCAGTGGTGTCTAGCAGCTTCATTTTAAAGGATTTTTCTGTTATGCTCTACTCTTATTTTTTCAACATGCTAAAAATTGGAGTGCCCGGGTTTACCCAGACACCCCAACTTTTAGTTTACAACCTTTTTAAATGATTTTTCTATTGTGCTCGACTTTCAGCTTAGAACCTGAAAACAGCTCCGACATACTGTCGGAGCTGTTTTCATAGCTTTTCTATCGCAAAGCGCATGACGAAGAAGTTGAGTGTCATGGTGATTGGAGTCACGATGATTTTGGACAGAATGGCGGAATATTTGACGATCAACGCGGCTGAGACGTGCGAGGTTATCATGGCGTTTATCTTCGCGAGCAGCAGCGAAATGAGGATGATCAGCACTATCTGATAGGCAATATACACGCAGTATTTCCAGAAAAGCGGGATGCGGTGGTTGTCCTGAAAAACAAAACGCGTGGAAAAAGCGAACACAAAGCTTGCACCGACGAGGGAGCTTATCATGTTGACGGCGGCAAGGTTTGACACGCGCGTACTGAGCAGAGTGTATACCGTGAAATCGAGAAGCCAGCCGATGCCGCTCAGCCCGACAAAGCGCAGCGCCTGCATCAGCAGCGCGCGCAGCTTACCCGGAGCGGCGCTCATAGCGCGGCTCCTTTCCTGACGCAGAAGGTCTGGCAGCCGCTCGCGAGCGCGGCGGCGACGCCTGAGGCCGAGTCCTCAAAAATTATGCACCTGCTGCGGTCAACTCCGAAGCGCTCTATCAACATGTTATAGCAGAATGGGTCGGGCTTTGCACGCAGCACATCTTCCTGAGCGACGACGGCGTCGAACAGCTCCGAGAGCGAGAAATGCTCAAGTATGCGCTCGACGTTCCGCCGCGTTGCGGTGGTGACGAGGGCAATGTAGTATTCGCTCTTGAGTGCTCGGAGGATGTCAACGAGGGGACGGTTCAGCTCGGCTGACTTTAGGCAGTCCGCGTAAAACTCGATCTTCCGCTCATGCACAGCCTCGGTAAGCTCCGCGCTGCCGCCGACGAGGGCGGGGAGAAAATCTCGGTAGCTCTTACCGTCGCAGCAATTGGCATAGTGCTCCGGCGTTAGGTCAAAGCCATACTCGTTGAGGGCGCGCTTGTAGGCCTCGAAGTTCGCGTTCATCGTGAACACGAGGGTGTTGTCGAGATCGACCATGGCAAGCTTAGTTTTTTTCAAAGCGGTTGTAGACATCGTTCGCTGCCATTACGAGCCCCGCATAGAACATCGGGGCTCGCCGGGCGTCCTTTCTCAGCTTGTACGGCATCAGCCGCAGCCAATGCACAAGCTCGTGATAAAATATGCTTTTGACCTCCTCCGGGGTAAAGTGCTCCTCAAAATAGCCCAGCAGGAAGGCGTAGAGCCGGTCATACACGGCGGAGCGGGTATACACAAAGTCGATGCTGCTGCCGGCAACGGACACAGAGTCGGTTTTCATCATGAACTCATACCCACCGTGCAGTGACTGCAGAAGCTTTGCATAGTCCAAGAAGCTGGACTCATGGATGTTGCCGGGGTTCGGGTCGATAAGGTAGAAACCGCCGTCGCTGCCGGTGCAGATGATGTTCTCTATCGTGAGGTCGCCGTGGATATCGCAGTATGTATCCCCGGAAAAGACGGCGGCAAGGTGCTCGTGGGCGAACATACCGGACAGGCGCGGCAGGTTCAGATATTCCTTGTGATTGATGGTAAGCGTGTCATACGACAGCAGCTCCGCAAGTACCCTTGAACCCATGATGGTGTTCAGGTTATCCGTCACCTTTGCAGAAATGTACCGGCTCATGTGCTCAGCATCAGCAGGGCGCACGTTCAGCACATAGAGCTTTTCACGCACGCTCTCAAGCAGAGACACCAGAACACGCTCCCCTGCCTGCACCGGGTGGGAGTGTATATACTGGAACATGCAGGAGCTGTCGCTCTCATAGCGCATATCGTAGCAGCAGTATTCGCTGCCGCGCTCACTGCGGATGACTTCGCACAGAGGGATATCTCCGCTGTGCGAAGTCAGCCAGTCGAGCTGCTCCGCAAGCTTTTTCCCGTCTGCGCCGAAGGCGTACTTCCGGTAGAACATTTCACGGCTGTCCATGCACAGCAGCGTCGATGCGTTTGAGCCGGAGGAGCAGTCGCGGATTATGCTTATCCCACGGTTGAGTTCCGTAAGCTTCCGCAGAAGCTCCGGGTGATCGGCGCTGAAATAGTCGTCAAGAAAGCTGAGCTGATCCTTTTCGTCAAGCTGCGGGAGGATCTTTAGATATCCGCCGTCCACGGAAGATGTCTGCTTTTCGACCGTTGTAAATGCTTTGGTGAGTGTCGCGGCAAACATTATCACCGACGGCAGCAGCGTATATACCGCGAGCCAAAGCTGCTCCTTCAGCACAGCCGAGCTCGATGCGGCGACTGTCAGCGCACTGAGATCGAGACTGGAGCGCATAGTCTGACCCAAGGCGCTGCATGAACGCGGCAAACAGCGCATATGAGCCTATGTAGAACACCCACATCCCAATCGTTTCTGCAAGGATCGCGGCAAAGTTCACGCGGCGGATGTCACGGAAGGTGTTTATAAGCGTCCAGAAAAAGCGCTCACTCTTGAGCTTGATATGGTCATTGAACACGGAGCAGAGCTTGAGCGTGACGCGCTTTATAGAGGAGGAGAAAAGGGTTGCTATGAGCAGCAGCGCAAGCACAGCCGCCGCGGCGATATAGTAGAAACGCGCAGATTCGCGCGCAGCGTCTCTTCCGACATTTGAAAACGCAAGCACCGCAAACAGCAGTGCTGCAACTATAAGGTCGAGAAAGCGGTCTAGAATGACCGTCGCGAGCGAGAAGCCGATGCCGTTTTTCATGCGCTTGCCGGAATAATACGCCCTGAAAACATCGCCCAGCTTGAACGGCATAAAGAAGTTGAGCGCATAGCCGAGAGCCATGGAGCGCAGCAGCGCACCGGCCGGGGGATACTCGTATATTTTAATGAAGCCGCTCCAGCGCATGAGACGCAGCCCATGTCCCACCATAAGCAGGACTATGGAACAGACGAACAGAAAGACCGTCACGGTGCGTCCACCTCTTTGAGCCGACTGTCGGCAGCGGCGGCAGCATATTCCTCAGGTGTGCCGAAGGAGATATGCAGATCTGTCTCGAAAATTTTGACGTCCGCGCCGCCGTCGATAAGGACGTTATAAACTCCGCTCATGAAAAATTCCTCATAGCTGCATGAGGTCAGGTACTTCTCAGCCGCCGAGACAAATATCTCCGGGCAGGAGAAGTAATATGCCCCGCAGATGGCGTGTGTGCTCACAGCCTGTTTCTCGACAGTATAGAGGACGCGGCCTGACTCGTCAAGCTTTGCAAAGCTGTATTTCGGCACGTCGGAGGTAAAGGTCAGGAGCGCCGCGTCAGGCGCGAAGAAATCCCCGGCGGCGCAGAAATCGTAAAAGTCACGGCAGACGAACATATGGTCGCAGTCGTTAAAGAGCAGGGGCGCGCCGTCATCCAGCCCCTTGACCCCCTCAAGGCAGGTCATGACCGCGCCGGGGAGTACCTCGGGGATGACAACGATCCTTGCCTGCGGGTAGTATTCCTTTATTTTCCGGTCTATTTCAAAATGGTCTATATGCTCTTGAAGGACGACAAAGCTGATATCGGCGACGTCAACAAACTTCATGACCGACTGTGCCGACCAATAGAAAAAGGGCTTGCCGTTAAGCTCAATGAGTGGCTTAGGCATGGAGTACCCATCCTTGAAGAAACGGTAGCCGCGCCCGCCCATCGGCATAATGAGATGAAGCTTTTTCATTATTCGCCCTCCCACTCAAAGACCGGCTGCGCTGTGTAGGCGGATATGATCTTGTCACGGTATTCCCCGTCGAGGAATGTACGCTTATTGAAGGTGAAGTTCATGAGCATGCGCATGGTCTTTGTCGCCTGGCTGAACATCTTCACGTTGCTGACCTGATCATCCTCGCGCCAGCTTATCGGGAAGAAGCTCAGCGACTGACCGAGCGGGCCGGCAGCAAGCAGCATATAGCAGTTGAACATCAGGTTATCCTTGAAGCGGAGATAGTACCGGCTGCGCAGGGAACTGACCTTATACATATTGAGCCCGGAACCGAGGTCGTACACCACACGCCCCGCGCCGACGGAAAAGAGCAGATCATACACCCGGTTCCCGAAGGTACGGAATTTAGAGTACCCCTCAAGGCTCGATTCCTTCATGAAGCGCGCACCGAGGAAGGAATCGTACTGGGCATATTCGCGGCTTCTGAGATATGGCAGAAGGTTCGAAATGCTGCCCTGATCGTCACCGTGGAGCACTACAACATAGTCGTAGGCGTTATTGAGCGCGTAATCAAAGGCTACCTTGTGGGAGCCGCCAAGACCGTAGTTTACATCATTGCGCAGGAGCGTGACCGGGACTGCAGGACGGTTAGCCTTGAGCCATTCCGTCACAGCCTGCTCGCCGTTATCCGTGCTGCGGTTGTTGACGACGATAACAGCGGAAATATATTCGCATACAGTCTTATCGAGCTGGGCAAGAACCCTAACGATCTGCTTTTCGCAGTTATACATTGGGATGAACAAAAGTATCTTATCCACGGTATTCTCCTTTTTTCCGCCATATTGAGACAAGCATCATTATATAATGGTTTTGGCCTTAATGCAAGCACAAGGCTTGCATTAAGGAGCATTTCAGAGTATACTATGTTAGAAGAAGCTTGCACTGTTCCGCTTTCGCCTTGCGGCAAAAGCGGAACTATGTGATCTCCTTCTTCCTTTTCGTCTTGACGGATTACGACACATCTGCCCAGAAAAATCAGAAACATAGATAGATATAGGTGGGGAACAAAGTGACAACAGAGCTTCTTTCTAAATATAAAGTGGAGAAAAAATATTGGATAATCGGAGCATTTGCACTCATATACTGGCTGCTCAGTTTCTGGTGGGAAGGCTTTGCCTTTTATGAGGGAGCAGCCGAAGCAAGACCCGTGACGCATATCGTCATAAAGTTGCTCACCCTTATCACGATATATCTTCTGGCGCTGTTTTTCACGAATGCCGTGCAGGGCTTCAAAGCCCGCGGAGCTGCGGTGATGACGTTGATATACGCGCTGCCGTTGTTTATTATCGTGACCGGCTTTTGGTCTGTATGCGGCGCTTACCCGTTTACCACTGGCGATCAGCTCAATATCCTTGAGGCCTCGCGTCATTACGAGACTATGAAGGGCTTCTTCAATTATTGGACGATGTACATACCCATGATTGCGATGAACATCGCCCCGTTCCCGGCGTTCACGGTCGTGTTCAAGATATGGCTCATGAGCCTTGCGGCTGGATACTGCGTTTACAGGCTCATGCGCGTGACGGAGTCAAAGCTGAGCTTCCTGCTGTATCTGCCATTTCTGCTGCCGCCGGGACTGTACCAGAGCTATAGTATCCACCGCTGCCCGATGTACGCGGTTCTGTATTTGCTGTATGCCTGCATCCTGATATGTGACCATTTTGAAAAGAAAAAACTCGGTACCGGGAAATTCCTGCTGCTCAGCTTCATGACCGCAGTGCTGACGCAGTGGCGTTCGGAAGGGATATACCTTCTTGTTCTCGGCCCGGTGCTGCTGTATTTCACCTATAAGCCCGCACTGAACGCAAAGAAAAAAGCGGCGGCACTTGCGGTGATGCTGCTGACGCAGCTCACGGTGTATCTTCCGTCAGCCTTTGACAATGCGAAGAACAGCCACAGGGCACTGCCGTTCTTTGAATACCTTATCACAAGCATGGAGCGCAACGGGCTCGATAAGGAGAAGAACGCCGAGGATCTTGCCATAGTCGACAAATACATCTCCGTCGACGCGATCCATGAGCTGAACGAGCGGCAGGGTGATTACAATTATAATGACAATATAATCATCTACTCCGGGCTTGTCCCCGGCGCGACCGATCAGGACAAGGTGAATTTCCAGAATGCCGTCATCAGGCTCATAATCCACAATCCATTGGTGTATATCCGCTCGCAGATAGGGGCGTGGCTGCACATCTCCAATGCCTTCCAGTATGAGCGCACGCTGGACTATGCCGCTAATATATTCAAGAACCTCTATGTTCCGACGGCGTGGCTGATCGGGCTGTGGGTATATCTGCTTGTGAAAAAACAGTGGTGCTACTGGTTTATCACCTCCGGGCATCTCTGCCACATGGCGATCACAACAGCGCTGCTGCCCGCGGCGTATTTTAAATACTACTATTCCGAGTATATGTACGCTGCGCTTACCGTGACGCTTGCCGTTTGCTTCCTCGTAAAGCGGCACAGAGAAAAGAAGAACAGGACGGTAGCGTGAGATGGACATCAATTCTTTGCTTTCGCTCAGGCAGGCATGGCACAGCTTCTGTAAGAACCACCCCAAATTCCCGGACTTTCTGAGAGCCGTTAAGGCCCAAGGCGCAGTACCCGGCGCAGAGATAACGATCACCGTCAGCTACCCAGACGGAGAGACGCTCAAGGCAGGGCTCAAGCTCAAGGAGTCTGACGCGGAGCTTATCAATAATCTTATATAGTAAAATCATACAAACAGTGGCTGCCGAGAACGACAGCCACTGTGTTTGACAAAAGGCGGTGATTGGCAGTGTTGAGCTACGCTGAGTTCTGCGACAAATTCAATATCAAACTCGACGAGCAGCAGGCACAGGCGGTGCAATGTACCGACAGAGCGGTGCTGCTGCTTGCCGTCCCCGGCAGCGGCAAGACGACGACGCTCATTGCCCGCGTCGCATATCTTATCTATTGCATGGGCATCATGCCCGAAAGCATACTGACCATGACCTACACTGTCGCCGCGAGCAGTGAAATGCGCGCTCGCTTCTCCGCGGTGTTCGGCGAGGAGTACGCGGGACGGCTGGAGTTTCGCACGATAAACGGCGTGTGCGAGTCTATCATCAACCGGTACGCGCGCCAGACCGGTGCGCGGCGCTTTGATCTCGTGTCCGACAGCGGTGCGATACTTGCTGAGGTTTTCCGCACGGTCCGCGGCGAGTATCCAGAGGGCGGGGATATAAAGGAACTGCAGAAGGCGATCACATATATAAAGAACATGCGTCTGCCGCGCGGGGAGATAGATGAACTTGACTCGGGCGGCATCGCTGTTGCACCGGTATATGACGCGTACAGAGATGCACTCAAGCGGCGCGGGCTCATGGACTATGACGACCAGCTTGTTTTCGCACGGCAGATACTGCTGAAGTACCCGGCCATTCTCAGTGCGCTTCGGGAGCGGTATAAGTATATATGCGTCGACGAGGCGCAGGATACCTCGAAGATACAGCATGAGATCATCCGTCTGCTCACGGGTGAGAGCGGGAGCATATTCATGGTCGGCGACGAGGACCAGAGCATTTACGGCTTTCGTGCCGCGTACCCTGACGCGCTCATGAGCTTCGAGGCTGACTACGGCGGTGCGCAGGTGCTGCTGCTTGAGAGCAACTACCGCTCCACACCGGAGATAACCGAGCCTGCCGACCGCTTCATTGCACGAAACGCAGCGCGGCACGAAAAGCACATTCAGGCCGTGCGCGGCCATGGTGCTCCGGTGCGTACGGTCGCCCTCAGCGAGCGTGCCGCGCAGTATTCATACATATGCACGATGATGGAGAATGCCCCGCAGCGCGAGACGGCAGTGCTCTACCGGAATAACGACAGCGCCGTTGTGCTCATTGACTGGCTCGACAGGTGCGGCGTTCCGTTTAAGTGCCGCAGAGGAGAGAACTCATTCTTTTTAAACCGCACGGTAAACGGCGTCAGGGACATTATGACGCTCGCCCTCGAACCGGGGAACGCCGAAGCCTTCATGCGCGTGTACAACAAATTCAGTCTGCCGATAAGGCGGGAGACTGCGGAGCTTGCAGTGAGCCTATACGGCGCAGGTAAGTCGGAATCTCTCATTGCAGCGCTGGAGAGTGCATCGAAGGAGCAGCCGGATTGGCTCAGGGAACGACTCGCAGAACTGCGCGATAACTTTGCTTCTCTCAAGACCGACACTGCCCGGGAAGCTCTCGACAGAATACGCTATAAGATGGGCTACGGCGGTTATGTGCTCAAGGACAGCGGAGACAAGGAGAGAATGTATCTGCTCTCTATCCTCGCCGCACGGGAGAAGAATGCGGCGAGCTTCCTGCAAAGGCTGCGTGGGCTTGAAAGTATTTCCACGGAAAGCCGCCCGTCAGACAGCAAGCTCATTCTCAGTACGATACACAGCAGCAAGGGCCTGGAATATGACCGTGTCATCATTATTGATGCGCTGGATGGAATACTGCCGTCCGTGCCGTGCAGCGGCAGGCTTGACGACGAGCAGCGCAAGGCCCTCGAAGAAGAACGGCGACTGTTCTATGTTGCCGCGACCCGTGCAAAGAACGAGCTCATACTTATGACCTATCCGCGGCAAGGGACAAGCACATTTATCGAGCAGTTCTTTGAGAAGCCGAAACATAGCCTAGGCGGCCTTACAAGCCCTAAGGCGGCGCAAAAAGCCGTGTGGGCGGTAAAGGATTATTATCCCGGCGTGCAGGTGGAGCACAGTGTATTCGGTCAAGGGACGATCACCGGCGTGAAGGGCGAGCTTGCAACGGTCGTGTTCCGCAGCGGAGAGACAAAGAAGCTGATGCTGCCGATATGTATAAGAAACGGACTCTTGACGCTAGTAAGAAAATAGCCATGCAGTGCGTCGAGTACAACAGCAGCAAAGGCGTGTGCGATATGCCGCACACGCCTTTGCTGCTGTTTTTTCGTTTCGCTCTGCCCCAACTATTGACATAGGGCCATTTTCAATGCAGCTTCAGGTTTACATAACATTTATCCCGCTAAGCCAGCGCCGCATCATGTCGTAGACATGGTTCCCTGCCATGCGGCGGATGAAGCTGCGTGTGCGCTGTGCCCCCATGTGCAGCTCCTTGACGAAGGTCTCACCTTCTACCGCGAGTGAGACAAACACCGTACCGACCTCGTGTACACCGTCGCCGTCGGGGCCGGCAAGCCCTGTCACACCGATGCCGATATCCGTTCCCAGCAGGCTTCTGACGTTCTCGGCCATAGCCTTGGCGACATCGTAGCTTACCGCGCCCTTTTCCTCGATGAGCGCCGGGTCAATGCCCAGCAGCTTCGCCTTAGCCTCGTTCGTGTATGTCACAACGCCGCCCTTGAAAAACGCACTCGCTCCGGGCATATCGGTAAAGCGGCGGGCTACGTCGCCGCCGGTACAGCTCTCTGCGGCAGAGAAAGTCATACCCTTCTCACGCAGCAGCTTTATGACGCTCTCCTCAATGCACTCGACGTCCACGCCGTAGACCACATCGCCGAGGCGCTTCATAACATGCTCCATTACGGGCGCGATCATTTTCTCTGCCTCTTCCTCGCTCTTTGCCTTTGCGGTTATCTGAAGCAGGCAATCACACTCCTTAGCGTAGGGCGCCATGGTCGGGTTTGTCATGCGGTTCATTTCCTCGGCAAAGATATCATCCACGGAGCTTTCTCCGAGACCGAAGATACGCACCGAGTGCGACACGATAAGCTCCTCCGAAAGCCTGCGCAGATACGGCAGCGCGCTCTCGCGGAACATGGCGTTGCACTCCTTGGGCGGTCCGGGGATCATGACGACTATCTTGCCGTCCTTCTCAAAGCCGCAGCCGGGCGCGGTGCCGCAGTTGTTGTGGAACACCGTGCAGCCCTCCGGGAGCATGGCCTGAGTGAAATTGTTGTCGGTAAACTCCTTGCCGTAGCGGATATAGTCATACAGGCCCTCGCGCTCAGCCTTGTTCTCGACGAGCTTCAGGCCGAAGGCTTCCGCAAGGATCTGCTTTGTGAGGTCGTCGCAGGTGGGGCCGAGGCCGCCGGTCGTAATGATTATGTCCGCGCGGCTCTTCGCCGTCTCTACGCACCGGCGCAGCCGCTCCGGGTTATCGCCGACGACGGTGTGGTACTTCACGTTTATGCCGATTTTCGAGAGCATCTCCGAAATGTCCCGTGCATCAGTGTTCGTCACATGACCAAGCAGCAACTCGGTCCCGACGGAGATTATCTCAGTATCGTAGCTCTTATTCATGATCCAGCTCTATCCTTTCGATTCCCTCAAGTGCCTCAGCGACAAGCGCGTCAATATCCAGCTTTGACTCCGCGCGCTCGACCTCGCTTAGCTTCGGGCGTGTCCGCGGGTGGCGCGGGGTAAAGACTGTGCAGCAGTCCTCATATGGCAGGATGGACGTCTCAAAGGTGCCGATCTGCCTTGCACGCTCTACTATCTCTTCTTTGTCCATGCCTATAAGCGGCTGGAGTATCGGCAGCGTCATGACCGCCTGCGTGGAGGCCATGGCCTCCATCGTCTGGCTTGCGACCTGACCGAGATTTTCACCGGTGACGATGGCCTTGGCGTTGCTGCGCTGGGCGATCTGCTCAGCGATGCGCATCATGAAGCGGCGCATTATCAGCGTGAAATACTCCTCAGGGCACTTGTCGCGTATCTCCTCCTGAATGTGTGTGAATGGTACGACCTCCATCGTCATCTTCCCGCAGTATTCGGTCAGCAGGCGGCCAAGCTCGATGACCTTGTCCTTGGCCTGCTGGGAGGTGTATGGGAACGAGAAGAAATGCACCGGGATAAGATGCACGCCGCGTTTTGCGATCATGTAGGTAGACACGGGGCTGTCGATGCCGCCGGATAGAAGTGTCACCGCGGTGCCGCTGCATCCGACCGGCAAACCGCCCGCGCCGTGGACAGGCATGGCATGTACATAGGCGGAAAGGTCGCGCACCTCGATGTGGACCACGAGTTCTGGATTGTGCACATCGACCTCGATATCATCATAGGCATCACTCAGGGCGTTGCCGACATACTGGCTCAGCTCGATGCTCGTCATCGGGAAGGCCTTGTCACTGCGGCGCGTCTCGACCTTGAAGCTCTTCGCATGCTCCATATCCTCGCGCAGATACTCAATGGCAAGCTTTGCTATCGCGTCCTTATCCTTTTCACAGGCGGCGGCGCGCGTCAGGCTTATGACGCCGAACACCTTTTTAAGCGCCTCGAACGCTGCGTCCATATCAGCCCCATCCTCGCCCTCGACATAGATTATCGACTGAAGGCAGTAGACACGGAACTTTCCTATCGGTGCAAGGCGGCGGCGGACATTTGCCGTCAGCTTCTGTTCAAAGCTTCTCCTGTTAAGACCTTTGAGGACTATCTCGCCCAGTTTGAGCAGAATTATATCGTTCATCTGTACATCTCCTTGGTTTTCAGACAATAAATTATATTTTAGCACACTATTTCAAAAAACGCCATACATAAGTTGACAATGCTGGCAAAACGGACTACAATATGCGCATTCTGTAAAAGATTGTCGAGATCAAAAAAATGACTGAATATCTTATTGCTGCTCTTGCCGCGTTTTTATCCGGTGTTGTTCAGGGAAGCTGCGGCTTCGGTGCCGGGATAATCCTGATGATCGCACTGCCGTTTTTTTATACCATAAGCCGCGCTGCCGGCATTGCCTGTATCGTGACCATCGTACTTACAGCGGCAATGGTGCTGCGCTACCGCCGGCATATAAATCTGCGCAAGGTCGTTCTGCCGCTGCTGCTGTATGCCGCAGCAGCGGCAGCGGCTATAAAGCTCGCTCCGTATGTAGATCAGGCGCTGCTCAAGCGCGGCTTCGGCGGCTTCCTCATCCTGCTGGCACTGTACCATTTCTTTCTGCACGGGAAGGATCACGGCAAATGGAGCATATGGGGCAGCGCCGCAGCAATAATTTTCTCCGGCGCATGCAGCGGCCTGTTCGCCGTTGGAGGCCCGTTGATGGCGGTCTACTACCTTGCCAATACCGACAGCAAGGAGGAGTACCTTGCGACCATGGAGATGCTGTTTCTGCTGAACAATATCTGGAGCTCATACGTGCGCATAAGAAACGGTATTGTCACCTCGGCGGAAGTGCCGGTTATCCTGCTTGGCGCGGCATTTATCCTGCTCGGTTTTCTTATCGCCAACCGCCTTGTCGACAAGCTTGACGATAAACGTATGGGCTTTGCCGTCTACATCGCCGTCGGCATCAGCGGCATTCTCAATCTGTTTGGGTTATAAAAAAGTGAAAGCCACAAGTTAAACGCGTGGCTTTCCGCAATCAGAGCCCGGTTTCATTTGAAACCGGGCTCTGATTTTTTAGGTTGTGCTTTTACACTTCCCAAGCTTACTTTTTGTCTTTCTTATTCTTGTGGATGAGCACAAATGCGCCGCAGCCGATGATGATCGCAGAGCAGGCCATGATGCCTATCCACAGGCCTATGTTGCTTTCATCGCCGGTCTTAGGCGATGTGCCGACGCGGAAGGTCTCCCACTGCGTCACGCCGGTGGTGAACTCCACCTGGACACTGTAGGTGCCGACAGTGCGGTACTTGAGGAAATCGTTCGAGATCGTTATGACCGCATTGCCGTTGTCGTCAGCCGAGACGGTGTAATAGCGCGGGGTAATTATATTGGTGGTGCCGTTCGCGCTCGTTACGGTCAGGCAGCGGTAGGGGTACTGATCCTGCTGATAGGTGTTGGTGTTCTTGACAAGCTCGTCAACAGTCCTGTCGGTATAGATCGTGAGAGTTCCGTTGGAATTTCTCTGGAAATATGCGCTGTTGGATATCTTGGTTATCTTCGGATTAGGAGCGACCGTCACCATGTACGGGTATTCATCCTTAGTTGCGGGGTCCGGATTTGCGACCGCAGTATACTTCGTAAGGCTCGCCGCCGTGCCCGCGGTCTTGCCGCTGACAGGAACCGTGGCGCACCATTCATCCTTGACTGTTGTGCCGAACAGACCGCCGGTGATGCTGTATGTGCCAGTGCCGCCTATGACCTTATACTTCCCCTCGGTGATGCTCACCGTTCCGCTGTTTTCAAGCGTGCCGATCTCGGTAGCCGCGCCGCTGAACTCTGCCGTCGCGCTCGCACCTACTCTGACCGTGTCTGCCTTAAGGTTCTTTATCGTGACCTTGGCCGCGGCATTCACATTCAGCGTACCCATCTTTTTGCCGTTGCCGTCTATCGTCATCGAATTTTGAACATTGGCAGAGTCTCTGCTGTCCGCAAGAAGCGTAACAGTGCCGCCATCTCCTGCCGCGTCAATTGCTGCCTGCACGGTGGCGTATTGTGTGGCCGTAACACTGCCTGCCGTTTTCGCTTCTGCGACTATATGCTCGACGCTGTATCTGCTGTTGGCATCCGCCGTTGTGGGCGCATAGCCGACTGCACACTGATTGGCAGGCACTGCGTGCTTGAACGAGCCTCCGGATATCGCAGCTGTCGGGCTTCCAGTCTCAGTCAGGACAACTTCCTGAGCAGCACTTGTGCTGTCAAGCGTACCACCGGATATCGTTATGCTGCCGCCGGCAGCATGTATGGCAGTTCCACCCTCTATGGTGCCGTTGCTTAACTGCACACTTCCGCCGTACATGTCAACGCCCCTCGTGCTTCCATGTACTGTGCCGTAGGACATGGTGAACTGTGCGTTTGTACCGTTTATCGCAATGGCAGTACCGGTTGTGTTGGTCACGCTACCGCCGGTGAGCGTCATAGTGACGTCGGCACCCACGACGACCGCTGCCGTTGCTCCGTTAGCTGCATCGGCAACAGTACCGGTGACTGTACCGCCGCTTATCTCCACGCTGCCGCTGTCCGCGGTCAGCGCCGTCGTCCCATTCAAAGTTCCGCCGGTCATGACGAAGTGCGCGCTCTTTTGGTTTTTATTATCTTTCACCGCAACGGCAGTTCCGCTCGTGTTCACTATGCTGCCGCTCTCAAGCGTCACTGTGCATTTGCCGCCTATATCAATTGCTGCAGTTCCGGAGCCGACAATTTGTCCGCTTTGAGCCGCTGAACTGTCCATTATCGTTATGCTGTGTTGCCCGGCGTTTGTGCCGTATACGTAGAAATTATTGGTGTTGAGCTTGTTCCCCGCAAGGTCGAGCTTCCATGCCAAAGCATATGAATATTCATTACCGGCTTCTATACTTACGTCCTGCAGCAGCTTAATAGTCCAGCCGCTGCTGCCGCTAATAGCACTCAGTGCATCCGAAAAGCTGCTGTATCTTGCGCTGAACTTCCCGTTACTGTCGAGTACCTCGATTGCCATCGAACTTCTGTACAGTATGAAGCTACTGAAGGAGCTTACATTGAAGCTTACTTCATTATTCCCAAAGCTATGTTTTGTAATTTCCTCCGTGCTGCCGTCGGAATGGATATGTACTATTTGCGTTAAGACGGTAAATCCATCAACAGTGGGAATGGTGACATCAACGCCGCCTTTCAGCATATCATTGCTGACAGAGAGCTCCTTTTCCAGCTCCTTCTGTTCCGTTCCCTCTCTTGTAACCGTGATCTTCGCCTTAGGTGAAATGGAATACTCGATGGAATCGACGCTGTTTTTGGTCTGCTCGATTGCCTCGATCTTCACAGCAGGGATGAGCTCTATCGATACAACGTCCCCCTCTAAAAACGTTAATTTTGAAGCCGCAAGGAGCTTCTGCACATCGATCGCGCTGCTGTCGCATGCAAAGCTTGCGGCACCGCTCGGTGCAGTGATTCCGTCCGCGGCGGTGACAGGAGCAGAGCTGCCCGTCACATCAGCCTTGACAGTCACATCGTTAACAACGACACCGGGTATGACATTATAAGATGTTGTTGCTTCGTCGTACACCGCAAGATAGCCCTTGTCAACGCTCGGCTTTTCAGTAAAACTGCCGCCGGTGATGCTGCAGGTCACTCCCTCGGCTATTTCAAGTGCTCCTAAAAAGCTCCCCTTGTCGCCGGAAATGGAGATGCTTCCTTTATCTATTTTGATTGCTGTCCCACTGCTGAGTACATTCAGATCATCGGTATCCTCATCCGTGGTACGTGCCGTATATGAGCCGTTTCTTATATAAACGCCGTACTTACTACCGCTGATACCCGAAGCAGGATCACTCGTGACATTGAGTGTTCCGGTGCTGCTTTCGCTCTGCATTATGCCATACTCCGATGAAGTTATGGTTCCCGCGAGCTCAACTGAGACTGTTTCTGCCGAGTCCACTAATATGCCGCCGTAATCTCCAGCATTAACATACGTGCCTTCCAGCTTCAATCTGCCGCTCTTGATAAGCACCACAGCAGCAGTTGCCTGCCCACTTCTCTGAATAATCATGCCGGTGCGAAGCTCAATGTCTGCTTTAATTATGACCTCGCCGACAATGGTTTTATTGTTGAGATCGATCGTACCGTTAGTTTCAAGGGAAAAACTCCCTTCGACATCTTTAAGCAGAGTGACGGTGTCACCGGGCTGCATCGCTTTCAGCGCTGCATCAAGGGTCTCATACCCTTTTTCTCCGATCTTAGCGACGTCGTTCGCCGTCACGCCGTTCTCACCCTCACCGGCCTGAGGCGCCGTGGGAGCATTATTATCCGGTGTGTCACTGCCGTCGGGGGTATCGTTATCTTCCGCAGTGCCGCCGTCCTGAGTGGCTGCCGGCTTCGGCGCCACGGTCATGCCGCAGTCCGCGCATACTCCTTCCGCAGCGTTCTCATGCGGGCACACGTATCCGCACTCGGTGCACGCGCCGTTATCAAAGCTGTGCTGTTCGCACACAGCCGCGTCTGCAGCCTCGCCTTCCGTCGCAAACGCTGCGAGCGGCATCAGGCTGAACGCCATGCACGCGATCATCAGGCATGCTAAAAGCTTTCTGAGTTTTATCATAGCTTGTCTCCTCTTCCCGCCGCCGGTATCTTAAACTGCGGCGCAAAGTCTTGCATTATGCTTATGCCGGCCTTGTCCGCTGATGGTACTAAGGCTGCATATACAGTGTTATGATATCATATTGACGTTTTGTTTTCAAGCACATAATAGTCCCCAATTATTAGACATTATTAAGAAAACGTGCTTTTTAGATAGCAATAAGTTACAGAAGCGTCACTGTTGCAACGCTTCTGTAACTTATTTTATGTAATCCGTATTATCTCCGCGCTCATCGGCCCGGCCGTCCCCTCTACGGAGCCGCAGCCCGCAGCAGTGCAGTCCGCCCTGTAGCGCACTTCTGCCGCGCCGCGGTTGATGACCGCGAGGTATACGCCGTTTTCCGCCGCATCTCCGAAGGCATCGCGCCCGTCGGATATCCAGCGCAGGATGAGCAGCACGTCTCGCGTCGCCGCCATGAAACGCGCATGTCCTGTGGAGAGTGCGTCGGCAGAGCTGCGCATATTCGCAAGGTGCGCGTAGCAGTCGTGCAGCTCCTGCTCGCCTTCCTTGAAGGGCAGACGGTTGAAAGGGTCGCACACTCCGCACATGCCCTGCTCGTCGCCGTAGTAGATGCTCGGCACACCGGGGATGGCGAACTGTATCGCCGCACACAGCCGCTCCTGACGCAGTGCGCACGAGAGCGCTTCATCGCTGAACTCATACCTCAGCTGATCCTCGCGTGAAAGCTCGCGCAGGTTTCTGTCCGCCGCAAGCGCCGTGCGCAGGCGGTCGACGTCGTGCGAGCCCAGCAGGTTCATAAGCGAATAGTACAGGGGCTTCGGGTAATTCATCTGCTGTGATATCAGAAAATCGCGCAGTCCGTAGGCGTCCGACCAGCCGTGCATGAAGCTCAGCACCGCCGAGCGCAGCGGATAGTTCATTACCGAATCGAGCGAATAGCCCAGTGCATAATTGCGGCGTGAGCCGTAGCTCTCCTTTGTTACCGCGTCCTCCCAAACCTCGCCGATGATCGGCGCATCGGGCTTCACGCTCTTCGCCGCACCTCGGATGAGCGCAAGTATCGTGTCTGGCAGCTCGTCCGCCACATCGAGCCGCCAGCCCGACGCGCCGTGGCGCAGCCAGTGCTTGACGATGCTCCTGTCACCCGTGACGATGTCGTCCTGCCACTTGGGGTTCTGCTCATTTACCTCCGGCAGATCCTTGAAGCCCCACCAGCAGCGGTAATCATCCGGGAAGTGGCGGAAATCGTACCATGAGTAGAACTCCGAATCCTGTCCCTGACAGGCGCCACCAGTGCCATAATTGCCGCAGCGGTTGAAGTATCGGCTGTCTGCGCCGGTGTGGGAGTACACACCGTCAAGGATGAACCTTATCCCCAGCTTCTCCCCCTCCGCGCACAGGTGTTCGAAATCCTCCATCGTCCCGAGTATCGGGTCTGGGCGCGAATAGTCCGAGGTATCGTAGCGGTGGTTCGACCGCGCCTCGACTATCGGGTTCAAGTACACAACGCCTATGCCAAGTTCCTTTAAATACGGCAGCTTCTGCTCAATGCCCTTAAGCGTCCCGCCGTAGAAATCGTCGGGGCTGTAGGACTTCTCACAGCTGCGCGGCTGCCAGCGCACCGGCTCATCAAGGCTCATGTGCAGCTCCGGTGTCTGGCCGAGACGCTTGTGGTACTCTATCCCCGCCTCCGCCGTGCCGTCGTTTGAGAAAGCGAAGCGATCCGGGAATATCTGGTACATCACCCTTTTTCTGAACCATGCCGGTGTTTCAAAGCCCTTTTTATATACCGTCAGCCGAAAGCCCGACTCGCGGCTCGAGCATATCCTGCCGGTGCAGCCAGTCGCGTCCGGGCAGATCCACTGTGCGCTGTGGTCCGTCTCGATATAGAACGCGTACCATAGCGCCTGCGGCTCCTCGGGCAGCGTAAGGTTTACATAATATATGTCGCCATCGTTTTCCATGGAGCAGCTGTGCTCCATATTGTCGCCCCAGAGCTCAAGCTGCGCGCTCTTTATCGTGCCGCCGAGCCGTCTGAACGCAAGGCGCAGTGTGCTCCCACCCTCAAGCGCGCCGCCGGGACTTCTGAATTCCGCCATTCGGCTGTCGTAGGACAGCGCCGGTACGCTCCCGGCAGTCTGGCGCAGCACGCTTACGACGTGCGCCGTGCGCGGCTGGTATTGGTATAGCTCCTGCGGCTGCACGGACGCGGCGCGAAGGTCAAGGCAGCAGGAGGCCGTCACGCGGTAGGCTTCTATGAGCGGGAAGCCGCAGTCATCCATCAGCAGGCGCATAAGCTCGGGCGCAGCGATGGGGTTACTCTCCCCGTGCAGGAACTCCGCGAGCCTGTCTCGCTTTAGTCCCGCTCTCAGGCACTCGCGCACGGCGTCATACACCGTCGCCGCCGCCTGGAAATATTCCCGCATAAGCTTCGGGCACTCAGGCGAGAGGAGCTGCCTGCACAGCTCCTCATCCCCGCCCGCGGGGAGCCATCCCCCCTCGCCCGGCACCGCCTCAACGCAGCGGCGGTTTTCGTATGTTATTGATAATATATAGTTCTCCGACCATTGCTCTCTATAGCAGCCGCCGAACCAGACGTTTACCTTTCTCTCGCTTACAGCATCCATATATAATGCTTTGCGTACTCCATCGCCGAGCGCTCAAAGCCAAAGTCGGCCTGCATCGCGCGGGAGATAAGTCCGCTCATGATCTCCTCATTTTTATAGCAGTCCATCGCAAGGCGCATCGTGTCGCGCATCTCCCATGCGTCAAAGTTTGCAAAGGAGAAGCCGTTACCCTCGCCGGTGAAGCGGTTATAGGGCGTGACCGTGTCGCGCAGGCCGCCTGTCTCGCGTACTATCGGCACCGAGCCGTAGCGCATCGCGATCATCTGGCTCAGGCCGCAGGGCTCAAAACGAGACGGCATCAGGAAGAAATCGCTGCCAGCATACACGAGGTGCGACAGCTCCTCGCTGTAGCCGATGTATGCGCAGAGCCTGCCCTTGTAGCGTCCCTCTGCCGAGCGCATGAAGTTTTCAAAGCGCTCATCCCCGGAGCCGAGCAGCATGAACTGCATGTCCTCGCGGCACATTATATCGTCCAGCACACAGGCGACAAGGTCGAAGCCCTTCTGTTCTGTCATGCGCGTGACCATCGCAAACAGCGGAACATCCGCTCTCTGCTCAAGTCCCATGCGTGCCTGAAGCTCCGCCTTGCACACAGCCTTGCCCTTCAGATGGCCGCGGTCATAGCGTGCAGGCAGGAGAGTGTCGCCGTGCGGGTTAAAGACCTTTTTATCAATGCCGTTTATGATGCCAGTGAGCTGCGCCGAACGTGCGTTGAGTATGCCCTCAAGCCCTTCGGCGTAGTATGGTGTCTTAATCTCGGAGGCATAGCTCGGGCTGACAGTGTTTATCCTGTCGGCAAAGACGCAGCCTGCCTTGAGATAGTCCGCGCAGCCGTTGAGCTCCATGAACTCCGGCGTGTAGTAGCGGCTGTCGACATCGAGCATATCCTGCACGAAGTCAAAGCCGAACTTGCCCTGAAACGCAATGTTATGTATCGTCAGCAGATACTTTATCTGCTCCTGCTTTGCGCCGCGGTACTGCGTGCGCGCGAGCATCGGGATCATCGCCGTGTGCCAGTCGTTGCAGTGGACGACATCTACATCAAAGCCGAGGTTCGGTATCGCGTCGAGCACTGCGCGGCAGAAGAACGAGTACTGCTCGCCTTCTGGGTTTCCTCCGCGGTATATCTTGTCGCCGAAATACTGCTCATTGTCGACTAGGTATATCGTCACGCCGTCAAGCACGAGCTTTTCTATCCCGACGTATTCCTGCCGCCAGCCGAGCTTTGCATAGAAATAGAACATATGCTCGACCTGATCGGCGTATTTATCTTTTATGCAGCGGTGGTAAGGGGTGATGACTCTCGCGTCGATGCCGAGCTTGGCAAGCGACTTCGGGAGCGTGCCCACGACGTCCGCCAATCCGCCGGTCTTGGAGAGCGGCGCGCATTCGGCTGAGACTAGCAGAACGTTCGGCAGAGTATCACGCCCGTGTTCACGGAGCAGATCACGAAATTCCTTTTTCATTCTTCTTCCTCCTTGGTTTGAAGCTGAACATTACTGACGCCATCGGCGGCAGCGTCAGCTTTGCTGAATACTGCATATCCAAAAACGGTTCTTTCTCTGTCTTTATCGCGTGGGGATTGGCGACTCCGCCCCCGCCGAAGCGCTCGTCGTCACTGTTGAGCACCTCGTGCAGCGTCCCCGCCACAGGCAAAGCGATCACGAAATCGTCATAGCGCACCGGCGTGAAGTTGCACACGCACACAAGATAGCTTTCGTCCTTCTCGGAAGAACGCAGGAACGCTACCGAGCTTCTGTCGCGGTCGTCCACATTGAGCCAGCGAAAGCCGGCCCAGGACTTGTCCACGCGGTACATCGCCGGGGTCGCGGCGTAGAGCTTATTAAGCTCGCGGTAATAATCGCGCAGCTGCTCATGCCGCGGATAGGCCAGCAGCAGCCAGTCAAGCTCCTGCTGCCAGTTCCATTCGATGAACTGCCCGAACTCGCTGCCCATGAAGCACAGCTTTTTCCCGGGGTGGGCGAACTGGAAGCCATAGAGCGCGCGCAGGGACGCAAATTTCTGGTCGTAATTGCCGTACATCTTGTCCAGCATCGAGCGCTTGCCGTGCACTACCTCGTCGTGCGAGTACGCCAGCACGTAGTTTTCCGAGAAGGCATACATCATTGAGAAGGTCAGCCTGTCATGGTTGTGGCTGCGGAAGTATGGGTCGAGCTGCATGTAATCGAGCGTGTCATGCATGAAGCCCATGTCCCACTTGAAGCAGAAGCCGAGCCCGCCCGCGTCGGGGGGCGCAGTGATGAGCGGGAAGGCTGTCGACTCCTCCGCGACGGTTATCGCTCCCGGGTACTCCGTGAGCACCGTAGAGTTGAGCTTGCGCAGGAACTCAACTGCGTCGAGGTTTATGTTGCCGCCGTCCTTATTTGGGGTGTATTCCCCGTCGCGCCGTCCGTAGTTGAGGTAGAGCATCGAGCTCACTGCGTCGACGCGTATGCCGTCGATGTGGTACTCATCAAAGAACAGGCACGCCGAAGATATAAGGAAGCTCTGCACCTGGTCAGACGCGTAGTCGAAGATCATCGTGCCCCATTCTGGGTGCTCCGCCATGCGCGCCTCCTTGCACTCGAAGAGAGGCGTACCGTCAAAGCGGCGCAGCCCGTGCTCGTCCTTCGGGAAATGTGCTGGGACCCAGTCCATTATCACCGCGAGCCCCGCCTCGTGCAGCCGGTCGACGAAGTATTTGAAATCGTCGGGATCGCCGTAGCGCGAGGTCGGCGCGTAGTAGCCCGTGACCTGATAGCCCCATGATGCGTCAAATGGGTATTCCGTCACCGGCATGATCTCAATGTGCGTGTAGCCCATGTCGGTGCAGTAGTCCGCCAGCGCGTCGGCAAGCTCTCTGTACAGCGGTCTCTCACCGGGCATATTCCTCCATGAGCCGAGGTGCAGCTCATAAATGCTCATCGGCTGGGTCATGAAGTCCCGCTTTGCGTGGCGCTGCATGTACTCCCCGTCGCCCCAGCGGAAGTCCCCGCCGTTCCAGACGATCGACGCCGTCTCGCTCCCGGTCTGCGAATAGGCCGCAAAAGGGTCGGACTTGTATATCTGCCGTCTGTCCGCGCCGGTGACGCAGTATTTATAGAGTGCGCCGTTCTCGATGCCCTCGGCAAAGCATACCCACACTCCGCCCTCGATCCTCTCCATCGGCGTGGCATCTCTGTCCCAGCCATTGAAGCTGCCAACAAGCGAGACGCTCTGCGCGTTCGGTGCCCAGACGATGAAGCGGTGTGCGTTCAGCTCCGGTATATAACGGCAGCCGAAGCAGAGCCATGCCTTTTTTGCGTTTCCGGTGTTGAATAGGTATATATCCTCCTGCGGGATGTGGCGCAGATACGCTGATTCCATATATCTTTTCCTCTCCTGTATATCTGTATCGGGTACGGTGCGTAATCTCTCTATATATATTATACATTCAAGCTTTCACATTTGCAATGCCGCATTTTGCCTGAACTGTCCGTATGCCTCCCATTCTCCCCGCCATTCTTAAACTATATGCAGACAGTGGTAATTTTAGAACCCGGTCCGCGCAAAAGAGCTGCACTAAATAGTGCAGCTCTTGATAATTTTATTCTTCCTTTGCCCAATCGAACGAGCGGCCCACGGCCTTGTTCCACCCCGCGATCTTCTTGGCGCGCTCGATGGGGGTTATCTCCGGACCGAACACCTTGTCTATCGCCCAGTTGTTGATAACGTCTGCCTTGCTCTTCCAATAGCCTACAGCAAGCCCCGCGAGGTATGCCGCGCCCATCGCCGTCGTCTCCACGCAGACCGGACGGTTGACCGGAGCCTGAATGATGTCCGCCTGCATCTGCATCAGCAGGTCATTCGCCGATGCTCCGCCGTCCACCTTGAGCGCGCCGAGCTTTATCCCGGAGTCGGCCTCCATCGCCTTGAGCACGTCATAGGTCTGATACGCAAGTGATTCGAGCGTCGCGCGGATAATGTGGTACTTGTTCACGCCGCGCGTGAGTCCCACTATCGCGCCGCGGGCGTAGGCATCCCAGTGCGGTGCGCCGAGTCCCGTGAACGCCGGTACGACGTAGCAGCCGTTCGTGTCGGTCACCTTCCGTGCGAAGTATTCCGAGTCCGCCGCGGAGTCGACTATCCTAAGTTCGTCGCGCAGCCACTGTATCGCGGAACCCGCGACGAATATCGAGCCCTCCAGCGCGTACTCGATCTTCCCGTCAAGGCCCCATGCTATGGTCGTCACAAGCCCGTTCTTTGAGAACACCGGCTTATCTCCCGTGTTCATCAGCATAAAGCAGCCCGTGCCGTAGGTGTTCTTCGCTTCGCCCGCGGTGAAGCAGGTCTGCCCGAAGAGCGCCGCCTGCTGGTCGCCTGCCGCGCCGCCGATGGGTATCACTCCGCCGAAAAGGTCGGGCGTCGTCTCACCGTAGACGCAGCTCGAGGGCTTCACCTCCGGCAGCATGCACTGCGGTATGCCGAGCTCCGCCATAATCTCCTCGTCCCATTCGAGTTTCACGATGTTATAGAGCATCGTGCGCGAGGCGTTGGAGTAATCCGTCACGTGTACCTTTCCGCCCGTCAGCTTCCAGATCAGCCAAGTTTCCACCGTGCCGAACAGCAGCTCCCCGCTCTCGGCCTTTTCACGTGCGCCGGGTATGTTTTCGAGCATCCAGCGTATCTTTGTCCCCGAGAAATACGGGTCGATAACAAGCCCGGTCTTTGCTCGGTAGATATCCGTCAGTCCCTTGGCTCTGAGACTGTCGCAGTACTCCGCCGTGCGTCTGTCCTGCCAGACTATCGCGTTATGTATCGGCTCGCCCGTCGCTCTGTCCCAAACAATGGTCGTCTCTCTCTGGTTCGTTATGCCTATCGCCGCGATATCCTCAGCTGTCGCGCCGATCTTCGCCAGCGCCTCTGCAGCGACCGTATACTGTGTCAGCCATATCTCGTTCGCGTCATGCTCCACCCAGCCCGGCTGCGGGAAAAACTGCGTAAATTCTTTCTGTGATACGCTGCATATCTCTCCGTGCTCGTTGAAAAGGATGCAGCGGTTCGAGGTCGTGCCCGCGTCCAGCGCCATTATGTATTTTGCCATACAGTGCTCTCCTGACATTTTTATTTGTTCCGTATCTGACCACTTCGGTCTTTTTAATTATAATACCACAAATCCCCTGTCATGGCAATCAAGCGATTTATTAAATCTGACCAGTCTTGATACCGGCGGCGCATCGTGATAAAATAGCTCTACTCTTCTTACCATCAGCTCACCCCAGCTTACGGAGGTTCAGTATGGAAAACATTTCAAAAGTATTGGCTATGTCCTTCGGCGGTTATAGTCTTGAGCGCATCCTCTCCGCTGTCATCACGCTGCTCGTGTGTCTGCTCGCTGTGCGCCTTGTCATGCGCGCTGTCGAAAAGCTCATGGGACGCATAAAACAGCCGAACGAGCGTCTGCGCAGGATAACCGTGAACTTCATAAAGGCGCTGCTGTATCTGCTCACCGTTATCATTACCGCCGGTGCTCTCGGCGTGAACACCTCGTCCATCACAGCCATCGCCTCGGTGCTCACTCTGGGCCTGACACTCGCCACGCAGGATATAATGAGCAACGTTGCCGGCGGGCTCGTCATTCTCTCGACCCACCCCTTTTCCATCGGCGATGTTATAGAGTCCGACGGCACTGTCGGCACCGTCCGGGATATCTCCCTCAACCATACGCGCGTCGAGACTGCCGACGGGCAGATCATTCTCCTGCCGAACCGCAGTCTCTCCAGCTCCAAGATCATAAATTATACCACGCTTGGCCGCCGGCGCATCGTTCTGACTATCGGTGCATCGTATGATGCCCCCACCGAAGCCGTAAAAAGTGCGTGCATGGATGCCGTATCCTCCACCGACGGTATATTGAACGAGCCTGCGCCGGATGTTCTCCTCACCGCCTACGGTGACAGCGCTATTGAATATACCGTCCGCTGCTGGGCCTCCTGCGCCGATTACTGGGACGCGCGCAATCACCTCAACGAAGCCCTGCGCGAGAGCTTTGCCAGGTATGGCGTCGAGATACCGTATAACCATCTGAACGTCCATATCCTTGACCGGGCTTGAGCGTAGGAATATGAGAGAGAAATTTTCACCCATCCAGCGCTCGACGCTGCTGCTGTGCTTCTTTGCCTACGCCTCTGCCTATACCGGCCGCCTGAACCTCTCCGCGGCGCTTCCCGGCCTGCGCAGCGGCATTGCTATGTCGGACGCTCAGGCCGGGCTGTTCCAGACAGTGTTCGCTCTCATCTATGCCGCGGGGCAGATCGTCAACGGCTCACTTGTCGATAAGATAAACGTCCGCCGCAGCATCGCAACTGGGCTTATCGTCTCCGCCGCGTGCAACGCGCTTTTTGGTCTGACAGCCTCCTTCCCCGTGATGCTCATTCTATGGGGACTGAACGGTGCGGCACAGTCCATGCTCTGGACGCCGATCGTGAAGCTCGTCGCTGACCGCTTCTGCGGCCACGCGCGCGACCGCGCGTCGTTCATTCTTTCAATCACGGTCATCTTCGGCCACTTCATCGCATGGGCGATTTCCGGTACGCTCGCTTCAGTCCTGAGCTGGCGGTACTCTTTCCTGATCCCCGCCTTTATAATGACTATTGCCGGTGTTTTCGTCTTTGCCGCTCTTCGCCGTGAGCCTATCCACAGCAACGCTGAGAAATCGATCCTCACTCCCGCCGCGCCTATGCCGCTTGGTATGCTCATAAGCCGCACGGGTCTTGCGGCACTGCTGCTCTGCTGCGTCTGCAACGGCTTTGTGCGTGACGGTGTCGTCACCTGGGCGCCGACTGTTTTAAGCTCCGGGGCCCGCGGTCTTTCGCTCAGTTCCACGTTCCTTTCGCTCATCATCCCGCCGCTGAATATCCTCGGCATTGTGCTTGTCCGCCGGTGTTACCGACTGCTCCGCGGCAATGCGCGCGGAGCAGTCGGCGTCCTGTTGCTCGTCAGTGCGCTCATGGCCTGTCTGCTCCGGTTTACTTCCGCGCCCGCCGCATGCGCGCTGCTGCTCGGGCTGTGCTGCGCCTCATGCTACGGTATCAATCCCATGATAAACACACTCATCCCCATGGAGTATGAGCGTGCCGGACGCGTCGGCCTTGTCGCGGGCTTGGTAGACTGCTTTATCTATCTCGGCTCTGCGCTTGCCGGCACTGCCGCCGGTGCTCTGAGCGACGGTTACGGCTGGAGCACGGTCTACACCGTGTGGGCGCTCGTCTCCGCCCTCGGCGCAGCTCTCGCCTTCGTCTCCATCCGCGGCGGAAAACGTATGGCTCAATCAAACACATAGCTTTAAATAACATAAGAGGCACTGCCACAGCAGCGCCTCTCAAAGATTCATCAGTCTCTCGTTAAACTTCAATGCTTTCATGGCTTCCCCTTGAGGGGACGACCCAGGTCGCCCTCTCTTGCCTCTTTGAGGCAATTCACCTTGAGCTGTCGCCGCAGGCGACTGATGAGGTGGAAAATCTGAGTTCATCTGCGCAGACACCTCATCCGGTTCGCTGCGCTCGCCACCTTCTCCTCAATGAGAAGGCTTTCTTATTTTCTTTTCATTTCATAGAACCGCACGGAGACCTCGAATGAAGCTATCTGCGCTGCCGCGGCTATCGCCAGCAGCACCAGCGCCGCGGCCATGGGGCTGCCGATCCCGTCAATGAGCATTGATAGCTTGTCGGAGAGTATGACCCCAGCCGCAGTGCTCGCACATATGAGTATCGTGAAGAGCACTCTTCCCTTCTCGACGCCCAGCCTGAACATCACCGGCAGGTTTATCGCCAGCATGACGAGCGCAAGGCATGCTGTGAACAGCAGCGCAAACGCCGCCTCCACGTCAAACTGCGTCCACCCGAAGCGGCTCAGGATAAGCTGCGCGACGGCGGCGACAGCACCCGCCGCGGCGACCGCCGTCACACCGAGCACGTACTTTCCGCCGACTATCTCTTTAACCGAGTAGGGCAGCATCGCCGCAAGCTCATCCCATTTGCTCCGCTCGTCGTATGCAAGCGCCGTAACCGGCAGCATAGCCGCGTACACCACCGCGAACGCAGCCATTGAGTAGCCCGGAACGCAGGCAAATACCAGCATCAGCAACAGCATTATCTTCATCTGCTTTATGAGCGTGTACCAGTCCTTGAGCAGCAGACCTCTCATTTTCTCTCGTCCCCTTTCGCTAAAAACAGAATGATGTCCTCAAGGCTCGTGTGCTCGGTCTGTATCGCCGCGGGTATGCTGCCGCGCAGCACCAGCGCCTCCGTGCCGTAGTTGCTCGCCCTGCGGCTTATGACGCTTTCCTCCGGCAGTTCCCTGAGCCGCTCCTCCGGGAGACGTATCAGCGCGTATTCCTCAAGCAGCCTGTCCTTCTCCTCGCACAGCACGAGCTTGCCTCTGTGCAGGAACGCTATGTAATCGCATATTTTTTCCAGATCACTCACGATGTGCGACGAGAGCAGTATCGAGCAGTTCTCGTCCCGCGTGAAGTCGTTGAAGATATCAAGCAGCTCATCGCGCGCCATCGGGTCAAGTCCGCTCGTTGCCTCGTCGAGTATCAAAAGCTTTGCTCCGTGCGAGAGTGCCGCGGCAATAGCAAGCTTCATGCGCATCCCGCGCGAGTAGTCCTTAAATATTTTATCCGGTGCGAGCGAGAACTTTTTAAGATAGCCCTCGAACGCCGCCGCGTCCCACTTCTTATAGGTCAGTGCCATTACCTTGCCGACGTTCCGCGCGCTCATGACCTCCGGGAAATACGCTTCATCGAGCACGACACCGATATTCTCCTTGATGTCCCTGAACCCGGCGCTCCTGTTGTCAACGCCGAGCACGGATATCTCGCCCGCGTCCCGGCCAATCGCGTCCATAATGAGCTTTATCGTTGTGCTCTTGCCTGCGCCGTTCTCACCGACGAGCCCCATGATGCAGCCCGACGGCAGCGTCAGGTCAAAGCCGCCGAGCCGAAAGCCGTCGTAGTGCTTTTCAAGTCCTTTTATTTCAATTGCGTTCATCGCTGTTTTCCTCCTCACTCCATATAAGCTCCAGCATCCGCGCCGCCTCCGCCTCATCCATGCCGCAAGGCACGGCGAGCGCGACTATCTCGCGCATGTGCTGCTCTATTCTTTTCAGGTGTTCCTCGCGCACAAGCTCCATGTTCTTCTCTGCAACGTAGCAGCCCTTACCGGGCACGCGGTAGATAAAGCCGTCGCGCTCAAGCTCGTCGTAGGCACGCGTCGTGGTTATCACGCTGATGCGCAGGTCCTTTGCCAGCGCCCGTATCGACGGCAGCATATCCCCCTCCGACAGCTCCCCGGAAATGATGCAGTCCTTTATCTGTGTGTATATCTGCTCATATATCGGCCTGTTGCCCGCGTTGCTGATTATCAGATTCAAGCCCCCGCCTCCGTTCTTACTGTTTATATTGGATATGTACAGTATACGCACCATATTTCCATTTGTCAACGCAAAAATGAGCGCACCGCGAAAATCGCAGTGCGCTCATAATCTGTCTATATAGCAGACGGTTTAGTCCGCGTATATATCGTCGTATCTGCCGTCGCCGTAATCCCGGTAATCTTCGTCGGGATAGTAGTAGCTGCCGCAGTCGCAGCGGTAGATCACGTTGCCGCGCGAGTCTGTAGTCCTGTAGTAGCGGTGGGTGTGCGTGCCGTAGTCCTCCCTGTAGTTATCGGAGTACGGATCGTTCCAGCTGCCGCTGTCGTCAAGATACGGGTCGTTCTTCTTTGTCGTCGTGCTGCTGCCGGAACTGCTGCTCCCGGTGCTGCCCGTGCTGCCTGTGGTGCTTCCGGTGGTCCCAGTGCTATTGTTACTGCTCGTGGTGGAGTTAGCTCTCAGCTTGGGGGTATAGTTATCCCTATAGGAGAACTCGCAGCCTGTGCACTGGTATATCGTGTAGCCCTGAGACTCCGTCGTCGCAGCTACCTTTGTCGTCGTGAAGGTGTGGCTGTGCGCGGTCTTAGTGCTGGGCGAGGTCGTGGGCGCGCCCGCCGGTGCGGTGGCCGCAGGAGAGGAAGAGGCGTTAGGGTACAGAGACGGATCAGGCGTTATCGCGCCTGCCGGCTTCACAAGTCCGGGGCTCGGTGCCAGGGACGCTTCCGGTGATCCGGAGGGTGACGGCGTCGGCGTGGCCGAGACTGTCGGGCTGGGCGTCGATGTGCGCTCAGGCGTCGCGATAACGGGCGTCGGCGCCGTGGTAGGCTCCGCAGCCGTGCCGAACGGCGTACATGCGACCGCAATGACTGCGACGCATACCGTCAGCGCCGCGACTATAAGCTTCAGTATCTTCTTGCTCATATAGGATATGTCCCCTTTCCGTCCGCCCGCGGCACACGCCGCAGGAAAACGATTGGTTCTTTTTTACGCGCGGGACTGTACCCCGCGCATCTTTTTTAATATAATATCATTACCGCGCCGGTATATCAAGAAAAAGAAAGTAAAATTTATTTTTCTGTCGAAAAAGCACGAAC
>CAKTPC010000008.1 GCA_934590505.1 uncultured Oscillospiraceae bacterium | reverse complement strand
ATGCCCTTTACGCACTGGTAAAGGTTCTGATCCAGCGGTGCGCCGCCGTTCGAGGAAATGACTATGTCCGCCCACTTTGGCTTCGCCTGGCAGTAGTCCAGCAGGAAATCACAGCCGCAGCGGTGCGCGGTCAGGTAATTGCCCGCAAAGGCCGCAACCGTTTTCTTGTCCTCGTCGATCACAACATTGACGATGTACGCAAGCTTCGCCATCTCCGCCGCCGCGATCATGTCCCTGTGGATGGGGTTGCCATCGAGGATGCCGGTGCGGGAATACGGACTGTCGATGAACTTAGAGCAATGGTTGCCGAGCACCGTCACCTGATCGGACACGCCGGGCAGCACGCTCTTGCGTCCGCCGGAGAAGCCCGCAAAGAAGTGCGGTTCGATAAAGCCCTCGGCTATCAGCAGCTCCGTCTCTACCGCAAGGCGGTCAATGACCAGCGGTGCGCCGGAGGGCAGAATGCCGATCTGAACATTCGCGTCCTTATCGCGGCAGTCGTGCACGACTATCCTGCACTCGTCCATTATCTCCCGGCCGAGCTTTGCTTCAAGCTCCTCGGTCGAGGTCAGGCGGTGAAAGCCCGTAGCAACAAGCAGCGTGACCTCTATATCCGGGCTGCCCGCTCTCAGCTCGCGCAGCATGTTCGGGATGATGTCCCTGCTCGGTACCGGGCGCGTGTGGTCGGAAATGATGATGACGCAGTTCTTTTTGCCCTTGGCAAGCTCACAGAGTCTGGGGCTGTCGATGGGGCTTTCCATCGCGGCGCGGACGATATCGCTGCCGCTGCCCTCGGCCCTCAGCTCGCCGATGCGGCTGGTGAGCACACCCGCTCCCTGCTCGTCAAAATCTATATGGGTCTTTCCGTAAGGAATATGTACCATTTTTTACCTTTCTGAGCCGGTGGTCACCCGGCTAAACTTATCTCTGGACTCTGCCGGAGGCATTGCCCGCAGCAAGAGCCTCGACCTCGGCAACGCTCATCTGGTTGAAGTCATGCTCGACGCTGTGCTTGAGGCAGGATGCCGCAACTGCGAAGTCGATGACCTGCTGGTCGTTCTTGCCGCTGAGCAACGCGTAGATCAGGCCGCCGCCAAAGCTGTCGCCGCCGCCGACGCGGTCAATGATGTGCACATGGTAGGTGGTGGAGAACACGGCCTTGTCGCTTGCCGCGTCATAGAGCATGCCCGCCCAGTCGTTATCGGTCGCGGAGATGGAGCCGCGCAGAGTGATGGCGACCTTCTTGCAGCCGAAGCGCTGCGCGATCTGGCGTGCGACGCTGATGTAGCCCTCATGGTCGAGCTTACCGCTGTTGATATCGGTATTCTCAGCCTCGATTCCGAACACATCCTTCGCGTCCTCTTCGTTCGCAATGCAGACATCTACGTAAGGCAGCAGCTTTGCCATGCACTCGCCTGCCTGCTCGCGCGTCCAGAGCTTCTTGCGGTAGTTGAGGTCGCAGGAGACGGTGATACCCTTCGCCTTTGCGGCCTTGCATGCCTCAAGGCATGCCTCGGGCATGTCTCCGCCGAGAGCCGGGGTGATGCCAGTCCAGTGGAACCAGTCAGCGCCGTCGAATATCTTGTCCCAGTCAAACTCATCGGCCTTGGCCAGAGCGATGGAGGAGCCTGCGCGGTCATAGATGACCTTGGACGCACGCTGGGAAGCGCCCTTCTCGCAGTAATACACGCCGAGACGCGGGCCGCCGCGGAGCATCAGCGAGGTGTCAACGCCGTAGCGGCGCAGCTCGTTGACGGCACACTGGCCTATCTCATGCGCGGGGACCTTGGTGACGTAGGCTGCGTCCATGCCGTAGTTTGCGAGCGACACCGCAACGTTCGCCTCGCCGCCGGCGTAGGTGGCCTCGAATTTATCTGCCTGCACGAAGCGGAGATAGCCCTCCGGGTTCAGGCGCATCATAATCTCACCGAAAGTAATTACTCTTGCCATTTTATTTTTCTCCTTTACTGTACGCTCTTTATTATTTCTACCATGGTCTTTGCCGCTTCGGTCAGCTTGTCGAACTCACCGGCGTCGATCCATGCCTTCTTTGCGAGGTTGCCGCCGACGCCGAGTCCGGCAGCACCGGCCTTGAGGAAATCCGCCGCGTTAGACTCGTTCACGCCGCCGACCGCCATGAGCTTCACATGACTGATGGGTGCGCGGATGGCCTTGAGGTAGCCGACGCCGAGGTCGCCTATCGGGAAAACCTTGACGAAGTCCGCGCCCGCGGCATGCGCAGTCAGGACCTCGGTCGGGGTCATTGCACCTGGCAGGGACACCATTCCGAGCTCAACTGTGCGCTTGATGACGTCGACGTTCGTGTCCGGGGAGATGATATACTTGCCGCCGTGGGCATGAGTCAGCTCGACCAGCTCAACGTTCGTGACGGTGCCTGCGCCGAAGAGCATCTTATCGCCGAACTCCTCAGTCAGCGCGCCGATTGCCTCGGCGGTCTGCTGCCAGGATGCGGGGTCCTTCTGATTATAGGTGATCTCCATCAGGCGCACGCCGCCGGCATACAGTGCGTTTGCGACCTTGCTGCACTGGTCTGCGCTGACGCCGCGCACGATCGCGATCAGCTTTTCCTTTTCAATTCTTTCTATTACCTGTTCACGCATACGAATTCTCCTTTGATTTTCATAATGTGAAAATGATTATCACATCCTGATATTCATCTTTATATTACAAAATTACGTCCCTCTTGTCAACCGGATATGCCCCGCTTTGTGCCGCGTATGTCAACAAAAATACGCGGCTCTTTTTGTGAGAATACTACAATTGACGCGGAGAACTGCCGCGTGTTAGAGTATGAAAAAGCTTTTCATAATGTGAAAACGGAGATATGCTATGGCAAATCCAACACCTGTACAGTCGATAGACCGTGTTTTTGATATAGTCGAGACGCTCTCCTCCAGCCCGCACGGGATGAGCCTGACCGATCTCGCCGCCGCAGTTTCACTTCACGTCAGCACCGTGCACCGTCTGCTCGCCTCGCTCTCCTCACGCGGCTATGTGCAGAAGGACGTAGAAACGGGGAAATACCGCCTGACACTGAAGATGTTTGAGGTCGGCAGCCGCGCCGCCTGCGGAGTGAACCTTGTGTCGATCGCACGGCCGTACCTTGAGCGGCTCGCGGAGTTCAGCGGGGAGGCCGTCCACCTTGTCGCGCGCTTGGGCGATGAGGTAGTGTATCTCTATAAGGAGGACACAAGCAGCAGCATCGCGCGCATGGCGTCGTTCGTCGGGCTCAAGAACCCGATGTACTGCACAGGCGTCGGCAAGTGCATTCTGGCAAATCTCCCGCCGGAGGCCGTGCGCGGGATATGGGACAGGTCCGTTATAACTGCGTTCACGCCAAACACCATCACAGACTTTGACCGGCTCACTGCGGAGCTCAGCAAGATAAAGTCTCAGGGCTACGCACTCGATAACGAGGAGCACGAACCCGGGGTGTTCTGCATCGCCGCGCCCATCTTTGATTACAGCTCCCACCCTGTCGCCGCGGTAAGCGTATCCGCCCCGACGTCCAGAATGGAGCCGGAGCGGATAAAGAGCATCGCCGCACAGGTTGTCAGCAGCGCCGGCGCGATCACAGGCGTCCTCGGCGGCTGAGGCTTATTTAAAATACGTATTATCCACGGCGGATGGCAGAAGCTGTCCGCCGTCGACTGTTATGTCGCTGCCGGTGACGTACTTGGCAGCGTCCGAGATGAGGTAAAGCACCGCCGCGGCAATCTCCTCAGGCTGACCAGTGCGCTGCGCCGGGATGCGGGAGACAAGCATTTTCTCCCTGTCGGTGACGATATTCGGGTCAGTCACCTTAATATATCCCGGGGACACGCTGTTGACCCTTATCCCGTAGGGCGCAAGCTCAAGCGCCATGTGCTGCGTGAGCTTATAGACCGCGGCCTTTGCCGGGCCGTATACGCTGGCCTTGGGGTAGTTCGTGCTGCGGTGGACGCTGCTGGTGTTTATGATGCAGCCGCGCGTGCCGTGGCGGATCATGTCCTTCGCCGCGCGCTGTGCGCAGAAGAACGTGCCGCGCAGGTCGACGTTCGTGATGGTGTCGAACATCTCATGCGAGACTTCAAGGAAGGGCATGAACTTCGTGATGCCCGCGTTGTTTACCAGCACGTCAATGTTCCCGAACTCCCGCTCTAGCGTATCGAACATCGGGTCGATATCGTCAAGCCTTGTGAGGTCAGCCTTTATGGCCATTGATCTTCTGCCGAGCGCGCGGACTTTTTCCACCGTGTCCTTCGCCTGCTCCTCGCTTCCGCAATAGCTGATGCAGACGTCGTACCCCGCCTTTGCAAGCTCAATGGCCTCGCCCTTGCCGATACCGTGACCGGCGCCTGTGACCAATGCGATCTTTGCCATGATGTAAGTTTCCTTTCTATTGTTTTCTATCGTTTATATTACTTCTTACTTTGCTTCAAATGTATAGCTGCGGCGGTAGCTCATGCTCTCTCCGCTTTCAAGGTCGATGGGCGCGAATACCTCAGGGCAGAAGGCGTTGAAGTTGTTCCAGCTATAGAAATTGCAGACTGGGACTCCGTCCTCGATGAGCACGCTCATACCCTTTACTGTGTTCTCAAGCTTCATCCAGTGGCTCTTGAGCCCATCCCAGCCGCGGATCCAGAACGCGCTGGACTCGGTCGGCCCATCGAACTCGCCGAGGCGGTAAGCGTCGCGCTCGATGATAAGCTCGCCGCGGCGCAGCTTCGGCTCGATGGTATAGGGGAAGGACAAGCGGTAATCGGAGTTTATCACGCCGCCGTCAAAATCAAAGAAGTTGTGGGAAAACTCAGTCGCGTGTATGGCCTTTGGGCCGACGTTTTTGACCGTAATGTCCATGTGCAGGGTGTTCCCCTCAAGGGTGTATATCTTCTCCATGTCCATCGCAACGCCGCAGCATAGGTGCGGCAGCGTCCTGATCTTCACAAAGTTCTCCCCCGTCTCGACCGCATGTTCAAACGGCACGGTCGGGTAATCCTTCGTGAACAGGAACGGCGAGGTGTCCGTCTTTTTGAGCAGGCCCACGCCGGGCAGCGGGAAATAGTCCGCAACCGAGGCGCTGTCATAAAGCGCCGTATCGCGCCACTCGAACACGTTCACGAGCCCCACGCCGCCGAGCCCTACTCCACCGCTGCTGTTGAGCTCCTTGGAGAGGAAGGTATGTCCCTTGTGCCACACCTGCTCGACCATGCCGCCCCAGTCGTAGCGCGAACGGTCATAACCCCAGCCGGGCAGCAGGATATTAGCTTTGATGCTTCCGTTGTCAATAATAACCGATTTTTCCATTGCACTTATCACTCCCGAGCGCCGGGCACTTTCGCCAAAGTTCCGGCAGATTTTTTATGCACGCTGCACAAGACTCCTTGTGTTATCTGGCCTCATGGTAACATCGATTGTCTAAAATGTCAAATATCAAATATCATTTCCGTGAAAAAGTCTATTGACAATCCGCCGCGCGCTTGATAATATTGTGAACGAAGAATGAATTACGCGGCAAAATACGGAACACGGAGCGGTCATTATGGCAGAGAAAATAGTCTTTGAAGGCACGGTTGCCTCCAAGGTCACCGAGCGTCTGCGCGAGGATATAATCAGCAAGAAGATCGAAGCCGGCAGCCGCATCACTATAAAAGAGATCTCCGAGCGCTACGGTACGAGCAACATGCCCGTGCGTGAAGCCTTCAGAACGCTCGAGGGTGAGAAGCTGCTGGAGATCAACGCCTACAAGGGCGCGACCGTTCTGTGCATTGACGAGACCTTTGTCAGGGAGATTTACGGTCTGCTCCGCGCGCTGGAGTGCCTTATTTACGAATCCGCCCTGCCTTATATAGACAACGAGCTTATTGACGAGCTGAAAACCGTCAATGAGGAGATCGGCCTTATCGCCGCCGGTCAGACGCTGAGCACCGGCTATATAGACCTGAACACGAAATTCCACGGGCTGATAATGTCCCGCGGCGGCAACTCGAAAGCTATCGAACTATACCGTTATTACCATATGCTTATCCGCGCCCTGCGCAAAAGCTATATGCCCAGCATCGTGCGCGTACAGGCAGTGTACAGCGAGCATACGGAGCTTATCGCCGCACTCGAAAAGAAGGACACGCTTGCCATCAAGGCCGCTGTCGACAAGCACGTCGGCCACGCGATGGAGAACTTCCTGAAGGTATACGCCGGGTAGCTTTGAAGCCTCGGCTCCAGCTATTTCATTGTAGACAGAATTGGTAGTTTTGTTTCTTTGGCATTAAAATATCAAATATCACATTTTTAAATGCGTCTTAAATATCAAATATCAAAATTGCTTTGCACATACACAAATAAACGCAAGTGGAGGTAATGATCTTGAAAGCAATTGGTAAAATCTTTGATGTCCTTGAGAAGATCCTCAAGAACATCTGCGGCGCGCTTGTCGTAGGCTTTACCGGCATCACCCTCGTCGCCGTTATCGCCCGATACGTGCTCAACTCTCCCATCTGGTGGAGCGAGCAGCTCTGCCGCTACCTGTTCATCTGGATGCTGATGCTCTATTTCCCCATCATCGTCCGCCATGAGCAGAACCTCGGCTTTGACGTTCTCGTGAAGCGACTGCCGAAAAAGTTCCAGGACATTTCCTGGCTCATCTGCAACATGCTCATCTGCGCTTTCGGCGGCTTCTACTTTGCCTACACCGTCCAGCTGTGCCAGAAGTTCAATGCGGCGCACAAGTACCTTGACGGCATCCACCTGCCCGCCTCCTTTATGTACTCCTCTCAGGCGGTCGGCGCGGTGCTGCTCGTGCTCTTCTCGCTCGAGGTCGTTATCAATCTGTTTATCAAGATAGTTCACGAGAATAAGGATGGTGAAGAGATATGATGCTTGGTATTCTTTTCGGGCTGTTCTTCCTGCTGCTGTTCATCGGCATGCCCGTCGCCTACGGCATGGTCATTTCCGCCGTCGTTACTCTTTTCTTTGACCCCTCGCTCACCGGTATAATCATCCCCCAGAAGCTCTTTACCGGTATGGACTCCTTCTCCCTCATGGCAGTCCCCTTCTTCATGCTGGCCGGTACCCTGATGGAGAAGTCCGGTATCACCGATATCCTTGTCAACTGGGCAAAGAGCCTTGTCGGCCACTTCAAGGGCGGCCTCGGCCACGCGACTATCGTCACCGGCGTCGTGATGGCGGGTGTCTCCGGTTCTGCGAATGCCGATACCTCCGCTCTCGCCTCCATCCTTGTCCCCATTATGCGCAAGGACGGCTATGACGACGGCTACTCCTGCGCCCTCGTCTCCTCCTGCGGCGCTCTCGGCCCCATCATCCCGCCGAGCATCATGATGGTGCTCTACTCCGGCGTCACATCCATCGCCATCGGCAAGCTGTTCATGGCCGGTATCATCCCCGGTCTTGTCATCGCCCTCGGCTACATGATCGTCAACGGCATCTACGCCCGCAGGGCCGGCATACCCAAGTCGAAGTTCGTCGGCTGGAAGGCTCTCGGTCAGGACACCCTCAAAGCGCTGCCCGCACTCATCATGCCCGTCATCATCATCGGCGGCATCCTCTCCGGTGCTACCACCGCGACCGAAGCCGGCGTCGTCGCCTGCGTGTACAGTATCATCTACGGCTTCATCCGCAAGACCATGAACACCAAGCACGTCTGGGAGTGCTTCAAGGACGCAGTCCACGGCACGACCAACTGCATGATCGTTGTTGTCTTTGCCGGTATCTTCGGTACCCTCGCCACAAACTACAACCTCTCCAAGGTCGTGCTCGCCGCATCCCAGGTATTCCACGGCAACCCCTATCTGATCCTGATATTCATCAGCATCATCCTCTACATAGCCGGTATGTTCATCGACTCCAACGCTGCGATGCTCATGCTCGTGCCTATCTTCACCCCGCTCATCGCCGCCTACGGCTTTGACCCGATCTACTTTGCTATGGTCTGCATCCTGACGCTCGACATGGGCGGCATGTCTCCCCCGGTCGGCCTGCTCATGTACATCTCCGCGAGCATTACCGACACTCCGCTTGAGAAGGTCGTCAGAAATATCTTCAAGTTCATCACCGTCAACTACAGCGTGACCCTGCTTGTCATCTTCATCCCCGCACTCGTCACCTGGCTTCCCTCTCTGATGTGATTGAGGGACAAATTCGGAATCCCGGAGCACTCGCTCTGTGATCATAAAAAAATTTAGGAGGAACCCCAAAATGAAGAAACTCATCGCTCTGGTGCTGGCACTCGTTATGTGCTTTGCACTGTGCGCCTGCGGCCAGTCCGCTGCTCCCGCAGCAACCGAAGCTCCCGCAGCAGAACCCGCAGCCGACGCTGCAGCTGACACCGCAGCAGTCGAATACCCCGAAATGACCCTGAAACTCTCCCACCACAATGCTGTTGACCAGCCCATCCACGAGGCACTGACCAAGTGGGCGACCATGATCAACGAGCAGTCCGGCGGCAAGATCACCATCGACATCTACCCCGCCGCTTCCCTCTACAACCAGACCGACGCTCAGGACGCCGTCCAGATGGGCACCCTCGATATGTGCCTTGCCGACTGCTCCCAGCTCTCTTCCGCAGTCCCCGCTTTCGCACTGACCGCAATGCCTTTCCTGTATGACAGCTATGAGACCGCAGGCAAGGTCATCTTCGGCGAAGTCGGCGCACAGCTCGACCAGCAGCTCGAGGATACCCTGAATATGCACGCTTTCGGCTGGACTTGGAACAACTTCCGCAACATGATCACCAAGACCCCCATCACCAGCCTTGATGACTGCAAGGGCTACAAGCTCCGCTCCCCCGGTACTGACCTCTACCTGAACACCTTCAACACCCTCGGCATGAGCCCCACTGTCGTTCCCTGGAACGAGGCCTACACCGCAATGCAGTCCGGCCTTGTTGACGGCGTTGAGTCCGGTCTCGAAGCCTTCTACACTCAGGGCTTCTATGAGCTCGGCAAGTACGTCTGCCTGTCCCGCCACATGATCTCCGTCATCGGCCCTGTCATGAACGCCGATAAGTGGAACTCCCTCGACGAGGCCACTCAGGAGCTCTTCACCTCCACCTGGAAGCAGTGCCAGGAAGAGCTGAACGAGACCGTTATCGCAAACGAGTCCGGCTACCAGACCAAGCTCGAAGAAGCCGGCTGCACCATCACCCAGTTTGACGACCAGCAGGCTCTCATCGACCTCTTCACTCCGTTCTGGAGCGAGAGCGCCGAGGCCGGCGGCTACACCGATCTGCTCGATCAGGTCCTTGCCATCGTCAACGGCTGATCTATCTGAACTATATAAAGGGCATCCCAAGGGATGCCCTTTATATCCTAAACAATATGTTTTGTAATTAACGCAAAGCACATTGTTCAGGATATAAGATAAAGTGAGGAAATATATATGAAGATAAGCTGGCTCGGTCAGGCGGGCTTCCGTCTGGCCGCGGATAACGGCACGGTCATTATGATCGATCCCTATCTTTCCGACACACTCAGATATAAAAAAGGTGAGAGCTACCGCCGCGAGGTCCCGATGAAAGATGAGCTTCTTGAAAGCCACGTCGACATTGTGATACTCACCCATATCCATGACGACCATACCGACTTCGGTACGCTCGACAGACTGCTCGCAGCGAACGGCCCCGTCGCGCTGCTCGCGCCGGTGAACGTGCTCGCAGCGCTCCGCGCGCGCTATGCCCGTCCGGAGAACTACATGCTCTTTGACCCCGGCATTGAGATAACGCTTAACGGCATCCGCTTCAGCTCAACCTATGCCGCGCACAGCGATGAGCACCCCATCGGCGTTATCATTGAGGGCGACGGCAAGGTCGTCTGCCACACCGGGGACACCATGTTCCATAAGCGTCTCCCGTCGGAGTACCCGCAGGGCGCGGATCTCCTGATGCTCCCGATAAACGGCAGCGGCTACAACATGAACGCCGTCGATGCCGCGCGCCTTACATCGATCCTTGCGCCGAAGGCCGTTCTGCCGATGCACTGGGATATGTTCAAGGCCTACGGCTGTGACGTGAATGAGTTTATATCGGAGTTCCGGGGCGGCGGCCAGCGCATCATTATCCCTGAACACTATGCCGAATTTGAAGTATAACTGGAGGATACATCCATGAAAATCACAGATATCAAGACATTCAACGTTTTTACCTACCGGACGAATTTTGTTTTTGTCAAGCTTGAGACCGACGAGGGCATATCAGGTATCGGCGAGGGCACGCTGGAATATAAGGAAAATGCCCTGCTCGGCGCGATCGAGGATATAAAGCGCGTGCTCATCGGGCAGGACCCGCGCGAGGTCGAGCGCATATCCCATGAGCTTTACCGCGATTCCTACTGGCGCGTCGGCCCCGTGCTCCAGAGCGCCGTCTCCGCGGTGAACATGGCCATGTGGGACATCAAGGCCAAGGCCGCCGGGGTGCCGGTGTATGAAATGCTCGGCGGCAAGGTGCGCGACGGTGTGCGTATGTACGCAAATGCTTGGTTTGCCGGTGCAAAGACCGCGGATGAGTTCGCCGCTGCCGCCGTCAAGGCCAAGAACATGGGCGTCACCGCCCTCAAGTGGGACCCGTTCGGCAAGGCCTATATGTATATGGAGAACGCGGACTTCCGCCGCTCTATAGAGATCGTTGAAGCCGTGCGCGGCGCGGTCGGCAATGACGTCGATCTGCTCATCGAAGGTCATGGCCGCTTCGATATCGCCACCGGCATAAAGATTGCAAACGCAATCAAGCCCTTTGACCCGTACTTCTTCGAGGAGCCTACTCCGCCCGACTGCCTTGACGCTCTCGCGCAGGTGCACAAGAACTCCCCTGTTCCCATCGCGGCTGGCGAGCGGCTCTATTCCCTCACACAGATGCGCGACTTCTTGGAGCGCGGCTGCGCGGACTTCGTCCAGCCCGACATCAGCCACTGCGGCGGCATCTCTGCCGTCAAGAAGATGGCCGCCCTGTGCGAAGCACACTATGTGGCCCTCGCGCCGCATAACCCCAGCGGCCCCGTTGCGAACGCCGCGACGCTGCATATCGCCGCGAGCACTCAGGGCTTCCGCATTCTGGAGATAAGCTTTACTGACGTCTCATGGCGCAAGGAGCTTACGAATGAGCGCGTCGTGTTCGACAAGGGCAATATCCTCATCCCGACGGGCGTTGGCCTCGGTCTTGAGATAAATGAGGAGAACTGCCTGAAATATCCTTTCCAGCCCATTGATCTGCGCCACTACAAGGGCACGCTTACAAATATCCGCCCCGCTGACCATACGAGCACCTACTTTGAAGGACTCTGAGAGGTAATTTACAATGAAGATAACTGACCTGAAGATGATACATATCCGTCCGCGCTGGATGTTCCTCAAGATAGAAACCGACGAGGGGATATGCGGCTGGGGCGAACCGGTCGTTGAAGGCCGCGCAAGAACTGTCGAGACCGCCGTCAATGAGTTCAGACCCATGCTCATCGGCGCAGACCCGCTGAAGATAGAGCACCTCTGGCAGGGCATGTACCGCCGCACCTTCTACCGCGGCGGCCCCATCCTCTGCTCCGCCATCTCCGGCATCGAAATGGCGCTCTGGGACATCAAGGGCAAGTACTATAACATGCCGGTCTATGAAATGCTCGGCGGCGCTTACCGCGACAAGGTGCGCATGTACGGCCACCTCAAGCCGACCGGCCATCCCGGCGATTTCCCAGTTTCCGACATGCTGAAGATAACGGACTCCCGTCTTGCCGACGGCTTCACCGTTATGAAGTATTCCATCATCCCGCCGATCAAGCCCATTGACAACATGGAAATGGTCGATAAGGTCGTTGAGCGCTTCGCCGCTGTGCGCGAGCGCGTCGGTAAGAAGGTCGATATCGCGATCGACTTCCATGGCCGCGTGAGCCCCGCGATGTCCATCCGCCTGCTCAAAGCGCTTGAACCGTATTATCCGCTCTTTGTCGAGGAGCCGGTGCTGCCGGAAAATGTCGATGAAATGGTGCGTGTGTCGCGCAGCACGACGATACCCATCGCCGCCGGCGAGCGCCTCTTCACGAAGTTCGGCTTCCGTGAGCTTATCGAGAAGCAGGCGGTCTCCGTCGTCCAGCCTGACCTCTGCCACTGCGGCGGAATATTCGAGGCGCGCAAGATCGCAGCCATGGCCGAGACCTACTATATGCAGATCGCGCCGCACAATCCTCTCGGCCCCATCTCCCTTGCCGCCTGCATGCAGCTCGATGCCTGCGTACCGAACCTGCTCGCGCAGGAGCACCCCGGCATGCCAGACCACGCCGACCTCGGCGTCGGCATTCTCAAGACCCCGTTCAAGATCGAGGACGGCTATATCTGTATCCCCGAAGGCCCCGGTCTCGGCATCGAGGTCGATGAGGACCAGCTTGACGCGCTGCGCTTTGACGGCACATGGGACACTCCCCACCTTGAATTTGAGGACGGCAGCATAGCCGATTGGTAATCGTACCATCGGTTCATATAAAATCTGAATGGAGGCAGAACTATGTTTGATTTAACAGGTAAGGTCGCTCTGGTCACCGGCTCTTCTCAGGGGCTCGGCGCGGCAATGGCGCGCTGCCTGGCGGAAGCCGGGGCGGACGTTGCCGTGAACTACACCTCGGAGCACTCCCTTGAAAAGGCTGAGAAGGTCGCTGAATATATCCGCGGCAAAGGCCGCCGTGCCATCATCGTCCGCGCCGACGTCAGCAAGGAAGAGGACGTCATCCGCATGATTGAGACCGTCGATAAGGAGTTTGGCCGTCTCGACATTCTCTGCAACAATGCCGGCGTCAACAGCAACCGCAACATCTATGACATGACCCTTGAGGATTGGCAGCGTGTGCAGAACACCAACATCACCGGTGCCTTCCTGTGCAGCAAGTACGCTATCCCTGTCATGAAGCGCAACCACTACGGGCGCATAATCATGACCTCCTCCGTCACCGCCCAGCAGGGCGCGCTGTTCGGTCAGGTGCACTATGCCTCCACCAAGGGCGCGCAGCAGTCCTTTGCAAAGACGCTTGCCCGCACCGTCGCGCTCGACGGCATCACCGTCAACTGCGTCGCCCCCGGCACGCACATGACCGAGACTCTGCATGAGATCCTCGTCAATTCCGATCCGCACCGTCTGGACGCTGCGATAGAGCGCACGCCCATGGGCAAGATCGGCACCTGCGAGGACGTTGCCTACGCTGTCGTGTATCTTGCCTCCGAGGAGGCCGGGTATGTCACCGGCGCCTGCATCGACGTCAACGGCGGCTGCTACATGCGTTCCTAAGATTTTCTATATTTTTCCTCCCTATATAGATATGGAAACCCGGGTACATCCTGCCATTTCGGCAGGTGTACCCGGGCTCTCTGTTCATAGCGCTAACACGCTTCTATTTCCTTCAGCGTCAGGTCTCTCCCCGTGAGCGGCGTGAGCGTCTCTCCTCCGCGGTCAAGGCAGCGCGCAGTCGGCGCAGAGCTTCTGGCCGAGCTTTAGGGCGTTTCCGGGGCGTTCTCATCTATCTTGACAAGTATACCGGAGGTGCCGCCAACGATCTTTGCGAGTTCTTTCAGCAGGCGCTCACGCAGCAGGGCGCAGCGCTCCGCCTTGTCCCCACCGGTGAGGAGAGACGCAGCGTCGACAGGCTCCGCAAGGGTAAAATCGGGCAGGGCATCCCTGCCGAACTGTTCACTTGCCAGATCTACGAATACACCGCCGATGCGATTGAAGCTGTGGTGCAGCCCATCGCCGAGCGGCACGGAATACACCTCGCCGCCGAAGAACTCATGAACAAGCGCCGCGGTGATAGTACACTGCCCGATACTCGGGTTGGCCGCCGACCACTCGGGTCGGAAGCGCTCAGAGCAGGTCTCCACGCTCCACGCCTTGAGACAGGCAAGGTAGAACTCACCTATCGTCCCCGCGCCGCAGGCTTTGACGGGGCGGATATTCTCCGCGTGTTCCCAGCCGCAGAAACGGTAAACGGGGTCATATTTATATCCGGTATTCTCAACAAGCTTTATCGGCATGACTATAACTCCTTGATCTATATAAGCATTATCGCGGTGAGCATATGGTCCGCGCCGGGCTCGCCGTCATGCAGCTGCCTCCGGTGCGAGTAAAACCGGCCGTCATGGTAGGTACACAGGCCGCAGTCATATATTTTCTCCGGGCACACTCCGCAGCGCTCGAGCGAAAGGCGTATGGCCAGATTCACGTCCAATGTATACTTTCCGTCCGGCTTCGGCAGGAATAGCCGGTCGACCTCATTCTGACTATAATTGACCAAAAACGGCTCCATCAGCTCCCCGCCGACCTCATAGCATTGGCGGCATATACATGGACCGAAAGCGGCCATAACATTTTCCGGTTCCGTGCCATACTCCTGCTGCATTTTCTCCACAGCCTTGACGGCGATCAGCGAGGCCGTCCCCTTCCAGCCGCTGTGCACCATGCCGACGGCCTTGTTCACCGGGTCGAGCAGATAGACTGGGGTGCAGTCGGACTCCATGGAGGTCAGCAGCAGGCCGCGCTCATTCGTGACAATCCCATCAGCAGGCTCAACGGGGTCGCTGCGCCAGAAGGTGTTCATCCCGGCGTCGGCATGGGTGACGATACGGACTATATCCGTATGCCGCTGGAAGGTGGAGACGATGTCCCTCTCCGTAAGGCCGAGATGGTTAAGCACCTCGCGGTAGCCTTTATGTCCCTCCTCGGAGCTGCTGAGCCAGCAGCCGTGACCCTTTGAGGTGAAAACGGTTTTCACCAGACCCGTCGCGTCAAACGCTTCTATATTATAATAATCCATTCCGTTTCTCTCCGTGTTGAGCTTTATGCCCATAATATAACACTAAACTGGCAAAAAATCTACATTTCGGGGCTTGAAATCGGCATTCGGCAGTGCTATACTCTGCTCCTGCATCGAGGCTGAAACAGCCACAACAGGATGCGCGAGGGAAATATGCAGCGCACACACAGAGCTCATTACCATCACGGCCGCACAATAGAGATGACCTCAGGACCGCTCTGGAAAAATATACTTTTCTTCAGCATACCGCTCGTACTGACACAGCTGCTGGAGGTCCTGTTCAACCTCAGCGACGTCGCCGTGGCGGGAAAGTTCGCGGACTACCGGGCGCTTGGCGCGGTGGGCTCGACGACGCAGCTGGTCACGCTCTTCACGGGCTTTCTGATAGGGCTGGGCAGCGGAGTAAACGTCGAGGTCGCCCGCTCGCTCGGCGCTGAGGACAAGGAAAGAACGGAGAAGAATATCCACACCTCCTTCATCATCTGCGCGGCGGTCGGCGTGCTGCTGTGCCTTATCTGCCGGGCATTCGCAAGGGACATACTGGTACTGCTGCGCACAAAGGACGAGCTGCTTGAGGGCGCGGTATTGTACTTCAGCATATACGCGCTGGGTATGCCGGCAATGGCAGTATATAACTTCGGCAACGGCGTACTGAGTGCCGCCGGGGACACGAAAAGGCCGCTGCTGTACCTGACGGTATCGGGCATACTGAACGTGATACTGAACCTGTTCTTTGTTATAAAGTGCCATATGGCGGCGGACGGCGTCGCTATTGCGAGCGTCATAGCGCAGGTGCTGTCGGCAGTGATGATAACGGTGCACCTCTGCCGCAGGAGCGACGACTGCCGCCTGTCAATCTCAAAGCTGCACTTCAACAGCCCAAGCGCAAAGCGCGTGCTGCTGCTCGGGATCCCGACAGGCTTGCAGAACGCGATATTCGCGGTGGCAAACATGTTCGTACAGACTGGCGTGAACACCTTTGACGCGGTCACGGTCTCCGGAAACTCCGCAGCAGTCAATGCAGACTCGCTGATATTCAACACTCAGTCCGCCTTCTACACGGCCTGCTCGAGCTTCATAAGCCGCAACTGGGGCGCGGGGCGCAAGGAGCGCATACTTAAGAGCTACATAGCAAGCCTTACATACTCCTTCGCGGCGGGCACAATATGCGGCGTACTGCTGCTTTGCTTCGGGAGAGAGTTCCTGTCGATATTCGCAAACGAGCAGGCGGTCATAGACGCGGGAATGCAGCGCATAAAGATCATGGGCTTTTCCTACGGCATATGCGCGTTTATGGACTGCTCGATAGCCGCGGCGCGTGGGCTTGGAAAGAGCATAGTGCCGATGATAATAGTCGTGCTCGGCTCCTGCGTTTTCCGCGTGGTATGGATATACACGGTGTTTGCGTTCTATAAAACCATCCCGGCGCTCTATCTGCTGTACTTCTTCTCATGGGCGATAACCGGCGCTGCCGAGACGCTCTACTTCCGGAAGGTATACAAGCAGTGTATGACGGGAGCGCTTGTATAAAAGGCAGCTGCGCAGTTTCCGCGGTTCTGAGCAAAGGCAGAGATTTTCAGGTCAATGACCGGAAAATCTCTGCCTTTTTGTATTCAGTACAGCACAGTTATGACGGGCGCTTTACACGAAGTCCTCACGCATCGGGGTGAATATGTCGAGCAGTATCCCCTTTTCGATGCAGACGCAGCCGTGTTCAACGCCGTGCTCCTTCAGGAGAGAATCGCCCTTAGAGACGGTATGGGTCTCGCCGTCAATGGTAAAGGCGAACTTCCCCTCTACCACGTAGGTGATCTGCGTATGGGGATGGCTGTGCAGCGGCCCCTCCGCGCCGGCTTCAAAGCTGTTTTCGACGCACATCAGGTTATCTGTATACGCGAGGATGCGCCTGGTAACGCCGTTATTCGGCTGGGGCTGGGTCTCATCATGAAAGACCCAGCGCTGATATTTGTTTACCATACGCCGCCGATCACAGTCTGCGGATCTGGAAGCCGCCGTCGGCATTGAGGACCTGACCGGTAGCAAAGTCCAGACGGCCGCTGCAGGCTGCCATGACGCAGTCGGCAACATCCTTGGGCTGGCCGAAACGGCGGATAGGAGTAACGCCCTCGGCGATGAGCTTCTTGTACTTTTCCGTGACAACGGCGGTCATATCGGACATGATGATGCCGGGGCGGACCTCAAACACGGGGATGCCATAGTCGGCAAGGCGATCAGCAAAGAGCAGGGTGGTCATTGAAATGGCCGCCTTGGAGATGCAGTATTCGCCGCGGTTGGTGGAAGAGGTGTAGGCGGACATGGAGGAGATGTTGATTATGCGGGGCGCATAGTCCTCCAGCTCACCGCTCTGCTTGAAGGCGATCATCTTATTGGCCACGAGCTGGCACATGAAGAAGGTGGAGCGGGCATTGGTATTGACAACGTAATCGTAGCTCTCCTCGGTCGTCTCAAGGATATCGAGCCTGCTCTTGGGAGCAACGCCGGCGCAGTTGACCATGACATCGATGCGGCCGAATTTATTGCAGGCATGCTCGATAAGATTCTTGCGGTCCTCGGTGGAGGAAATATCGCACTTGAGGTACTCGCACTCACAGCCGAGCTCCTTCATCTCTTTGAGAGCATTATCGGCTTCGGCAGAATGCGCGGCCATAACGACATAGTACCCCGCTTTGCCAAGCTCTTTGGATATGCCGAGGCCTATGCCGCGGCGTGCACCGGTAACAATTGCAATTTTTTTAGTCATAATATAACCTCTTTATTTTTTCAGGCTTTTCAAAATCTTCATATACGGATCAGGGCAGCGCACCGCACAGCCGGTGGGATTTCCGGAGCGGATCAGCACGCCGCAGCTGCCGCAGGTAAGGCAGACGCGCTTGGGGTCAAGGCTTCCGTTTTCGAGAATGTCTCTTGCGAAATCGGGATACGCGAAAGACAGGCGGCCGAAAAGCACCGTATCGCAGAAGCCCTGCTCTGCCGCACCGGCCGCGAGGTTTGCGGAGAACTGACGCAGATAGCTCGGTGCGGAGCCGCTGACCGTCATGCCGGGGCAGGCCTGCTTCACGGCGTGTACGCCCTCGTACATCCTTGCCACGCCCTCAAGCGGGTGCTCCTCGGGGACATAGACCCCGTTGTCATACGGTCGGGTCACATGGGTGTTCTGATAAGGGTTGCCCATAGTGACATTGACAAGCGGCATTCCATACTGCTCATGAAGCGTTTTTATCACGCGCACGCCCTCGGTGAAATCAGGCGTGATGCCCTCTCCCGGCTTCACACCGAAGCCGTAGGGGTACGGGAAGCCGTCATAAATACCGATGCGGGCTATGACACTGAAGCTTTCGTTCTCGGCCTGCTTGGCATTTTTCACGGCGTTGAAGAGCAGGCGGAAGCGGTTTTCAAACGCTCCTCCGTACGGCCCCTCACGGGTATAGGCCGAAGCAAGCTCGGCGAGAAGATAGCCGTGGCAGCTCTTGATATCAACGGCGTCAAACCCCGCGGCGCGGGCAAGAAGCGCCGCGCTGCCGAAGGTGTCCTCAAGACGGAGCAGATAATCGTCTGAGGCGATGCAGCTGTCATCCGCCGGGCGGGTCTGCTCATAGATCGGATGGCGGTAGGCAATGATCGGCTTCGGTGTGCCGTCGGGCTTTGAGTAGCGGCCGCTGTGGTTTGCCTGCATGACAATATACGGAGCAAAGCCGTTCTTCTTAATGCCGGCATCCTTGATATCCGAGATCATGCGCACGTACTCTGGGAGATTCTGCTCGTTGAGCAGCAGCTGCCTCGGGCTAGAGCGCCCCTCTGGGGTTATCGCGACGGCCTCCGTCCAGATCATCGCGACGCCGCTTTCCGCAAGGCGGATGTAGCGCTGCCGCGTCAGCTCCGACGGGTTGCCGTCGGGAAGGGAATCGGCCCCCTCCATAGGCGCTATACCCAATCTGTTGTGCAGGGTATGGCCGCCGAAGGTGACGGGAGATGCAAGGACGGAGACGTTATCCGAAAGCGGCAGGCTTACACCGAGCTTATCCAGCTCAGCTCTGACATCATCAAGAGAACGATAATGAAATCTTTCATGCTTCATTTTTTCCGTCCCTCCCGTTTCAGCTGCTTTTCGCGCCTATAACGCGGTCGTTCAGACAATCGTTATAGACCGTTTCAAACCATGCGCCGGCATCGGGCAGCGGACGGCGCGGGATCATCTCGGCAGCAACGTCGCCGCCGTTCCAGCGCACCTCCTGAACGAACTCGGCATGGCGGCCCTCATCCAGCTCTGACACAACGCCTTCGGTGCTGCACCTGTCATAACGGATGCTGCCGTCATCGACCATGTAGGAGCCGCGGCCGCGGCCTCCGTCGTCTATGTACTGCGCCATAGCCGTGAGATAGACGGTCTGGGTAACAAGTATATCGCGGTTGATGAAGGCTTCGATAAGCTCGGCCGGGCTCTGTGCGTAGGTATCGGCGGTGAAGCTGTCAAGATACCCGTGGCAGCGGACGATCTGCTCGCCTATTTCCTTCCTGCGGCGCAGGAAGGCGGCGCAGCCGTCCATCTCCTTTTGATAGCCAGTGCGGAGCTGCTTCGGGGAGCGCTTATTTTCGCCCGGCTCGGCAAGCTTCGCGCAGAGGTCGAAGTACTCATCGACAGCGCCGGCGGCGGCTTTCTCAAAGAACTCCGCCTGCATGGGATATTCGTCGGCGCGCGCGGAGATATACTGCGCGGCACGGAGCGAGCCGACCTGCGAGGCGTTGAGCGCACTGCCGCCGGGGCGGTACACGCCGAAGTTGCCGCAGGCCTCGCCGACGGGGAAGAGATGCTTAAGATTCGACTGCCACCACATATCCGCCTGAAGGCCGCCATTATTGTGCTGCGCGCACACGGCGATCTCAAGCAGCTCTTTTTCAAGGTCGATGCCGTGGCTCCGATACAGCTCATACGCGGGATCATTCATCCGGCGCAGGCGCTGGATCGGCGTGCCGAACAGGACTCCGGAATTTTCCAAATACTTATATGCTTCGTCACTCAGCAGCGAAAAATCAAAGCTGCCATTCTCCCCGGCGATCTCCGGGTTCTTTCTGAAGTCCATAAACACCCGGCGGCCCTTGAGATTGATCTCAGTATACACGGCGATATCGACGATGGAGGAGCCGCCCTTCTGCGTCTTGCGGGGGTCAAAGGGCCACTGATAGCCCTTGAGGAACTCCGCGGTGAGCGCGGAACCGTGATCCTCAAAATACTCCTGCAGGAACTCGCGCTCATCACTGCCGTCCTGCGCGGTGGAAACGTAGCGAGGGATGACCTGCTGATACGTTCCGGACAGGTTCCAGCGGAACTGAGTGGAGGCAAGGCCGTACTGCCATTCGCCGACGTTGCTGCCCTTCGCCCCGGCGAGGAACGCCGCGCCGTGGCCGCAGGTCTGGCTCTGAGGGAACACGCTGCGATAATACAGGCCGCTCGGCCCGCCGACCGCGTAGACCACATTGGTGCAGTTAAAAAGCGTCAGAGCGGAGGCATGATCGTCCGCCCGGCGGTTTATCGCCAGAAGCCCGACGAGCTTCTTATCCTCGCCCTCGCCGTCAGTGACGAAGGAGACGACACGGTAGCTGTCAAGAATGGGGATGCCTTTGCCGCGGACGGAGCGCTCAAGGTGCTCGGTCATGTACTTTGAGGTGAGCGGCCCGCAGGAGGTCGCGCGCTGGGACGCGTCATGGTCGGTCTGATAGCCGACATACTGGCCGAAGCGGTCGCTGGGGAACGGCACGCCAAGATTCACGAGCTTAAAAAAGCTGCGCGCGGAGAGCGCCGCCTCGACAAGCGCGGTATCGCCGTGGACAGACTGGCCGCCGTAAAGCACCTTTGCCATGTCATAAACGCTGTCAGGCGCGGAGGACGCCATAGAAAGCTTGTAGTAGGTCTGCTTGTCCGAGCCGGTATTGCGGGAGGTGCCCATATTTATGCCTTCGGTGACAATGAGCACATCGCGCTGCCCAAGGTCGAATAGGCTGTCCGCGGCATTGAAGGCTCCAGCGCCGGAGCCGACGACGACGGTGTTGGCACTGTATACCGTAACCGGATGCCCGGCGATATTAAGGTTTTTCTTTTGCATAGCTTACTCCTATTTAAACAGAAGAGATCACAACAGGTTGACAAGAAGCATCGATATGGGTGGATAGAAGGTGATCAGCATCAGTGCTGCGATCATGATGCCCCAGAGAGGAACCATCGGCTTTACCATGCTGGTAAGAGAGGTGTCCGCTATCTTGGAGGAGACGAAGAGCGTTATGCCGACGGGAGGAGTGCTCATGCCGATGGCAAGGTTGACGGTGGTGATGATGCCGAAGTGGACAGGATCGATACCGAACTGCTGAGCCAGCGGGAGCAGGACCGGGACAGAGAGGATTATAGCCGGGGTGGAGTCAAGGAAGGTGCCGAGGATCAGATAGATGATGTTTATAACGATCATCATGAGGACCTTGCCGTGGATGGCGGAGTTCATGGCGGCGGCAACGCTGGAGGCAACGTTCTGGCTGGTCATGAGCCAGGCGAGAATATTGGTCGTGGCAACGCAGAACATGATGCCGGCAGAGGTCTTGACGCTGGAAACAAGGATGCCGACGAGGTCCTTGGTCTTGAGCTCCTTATATATAAAGAAGCCGACAAGAAGCGCATACACAACGGATACGCAGGCCGCTTCAGTAGCGGTGAAGAACCCGGAGAATATGCCGCCCATGATGATGACGATCATGAATATCGCCCAGATCGCATCGAAGGTGGTGTGGACAAACTGCTTGAAGGTGGCGCGCTTGCCAGCGGGATAGCCCTTCTTCTTCGCGACGAAGTACACCGTGACCATCATGAGCAGGCCGATGAGGATGCCGGGCAGGTAGCCGGCCATGAACATGCTGCCGACGGAGACGTTCGCGGTGGTCGCGTATATGACCATGACAACGCTGGGCGGGATGATTATGCCGAGAGGGCCGGAGACCGCAGTTATAGCGCCGGCAAACTCCTTGTCATAGCCCTGCTTGCGCATTTCGGGGATGCATATGCCGCCGATGGCCGCGCTCGCGGCGGCACCGGAGCCAGAGATCGCGCCGAAGAGCATGCAGCTAAGAATATCAACCATGCCGAGGCCGCCCTTGATATGGCCGACGATCGAATTGGCAAAGGCGATGAGCTTTCTGGAAATGCCGCCCTTCTCCATAAGGTTGCCGGCAAGGACGAAGAAGGGTATGGCCAGCAGAGAGAAGGTGTCCAGCATGGTATACATGCGCTGCGGAACGACGGTGAGAGGAACATGGCCGACGAAAAGCAGGCCGTATGTCGCGGCAAGGCCGATAGCATAGGCTATGGGTACGCCGAGAATCAGCATAATAACTAAGAGGATAAATACCTGAGCCATTATTCCGTTACCTCCTTGCTTCCGCGGGAAGATATAATATCATGATAGATACGCTCGATCACATGCACAAGCACGAGCACGCCATTGAGCGGGAAGATCATATAGATATATCCCATGTGTACGCTCAGGGCGGGAGAAATGCGGTTCATGTTCGTAGCAACAAGGCCCCAGCCGTACTTGATGAGAATAAAGCTGAAGAGAGCGATAAGCGCATAGGAAAGATATCTGAGCACAGCCTGAACAACAGACGGCATCAGCTTGGTGAAAAAGTCGACGGTGAAATGCTCTTCATCGGCGGATACCAGAATAGAGCCGAGATACATGCACCAGATAAAGCAGAATTTGCAGAGCTCCTCCGACCATGCCAGCGGAGCATGCAGGAACACACGGAAGAAAACCTGAAGGAAGGCAACGATCGTAAACGCGACCATAGCGACGACTGCAAGCGCCGTCTCAACCTTGCGCAGCCCTTTAAAAAATTTTTCCATTTTTCGCCTCCGAACCCATTATATTTGCGCCGCACCAGGCATTTCTGCCTGGTGCGTTTTTACTTTTGTTCGTTTCGGGTATTGCAGCCGCATCAGGCAAGAGCCTGGATCGCGTCAATACGGTCCTGACCGACGATGTCGGTGAAGTCGGTCCAAACCTGCTGTGCAGCAGCGATCCACTCGGTCTTGTCAACTTCGGTGATGGTAACGCCGTTGGCCTTCAGGTCCTCAATGGCCGCGTCTTCCTGTGCAAACCACAGGTCGCGCTCGTACTGCATCATTTCCTTACCGGCCTGGAGGATGGCATCCTGGTACTCCTGGGGCAGAGACTCAAGATAGCTCTTGCTCATGACAACGATATCGGGGGTCATGATGTGCTCGGTCATGGTGAGGTAGGGAGCTGCTTCGTAATGCTTCTGAGAATAGTAGAAGATAGGTGCGTTTTCAGCGCCGTCGACAACTCCGGTCTGGAGAGCGGTATAGAGCTCACCGACGCTCATCGGAGTGCCTGCGCAGCCGAAGGCCTTGCACAGACCCATGAATATGGGAGACTCGGGAACGCGGATCTTCATGCCCTTGATATCATCGAGGCAGGTGAGGGGCTTGTTGGTGTACATGCTGCGGGAGCCGGCATAGAAATAAGTGATGCCGATCATGTCCTGAGTGCCGAGGACGTCCTTGGCATAGTACTCACCGATCTCGCCGTCAATGACCTTGAAGAACTGGTCGGTGCTCTGGAACATGTAGGGAAGGTCGAATATCTGGATCTCGGGGCAGTAGGTGCTCAGGCCGGTGGTCATGGACTTTGCGATCTGGACAGTGCCGAGGTGCAGGCCTTCGATAAGGTCGGCCTGATTGCCGAGAGCGGAGTTGACGTACACATCGACCTGCACGGCGCCGTTGGTCAGCTCAGCAACACGGTCGGCAAACCAGTGGTAGGACTGGGAGTGGGGATGCTCTTCCGCAAGAACATCGCCGAGCTTCAGAACATATTCGGGAGCTGCGGCAGCAGCGTCGCCGGTGTTCTCGGCTGCAGGAGCGTCAGCAGCGGGTGCCTGCTGCGCGGGGGCACTTTCGCCGCATGCGCACAGAGCGAATACCATGCACAGGGCAAGAACCATTGCGAGGAACTTTTTCATTTTTTCGTCTCCTTTTAGAGTTTTTTATTTCTTCACAGCTTCTACTGTAAAGTCCGTTATTTATGGGAGTTCTCCATGAACTCCAGCGCGTCGCCGCGCATCAGCGCAGGCTCCACCTCAACGCCCGTCCAGATCTTAAACGAGCAGACGCCCTGATGCGCCAGCAGGTCCAGGCCGTTGACGATAGCATGACCACACTTTTCCGCTTCGGCAAGGAAGGCCGTTTTGAGCGGGGAATATATAGCGTCAAAGAAGATGCAGCCGTCAGCCGCGGCGGCATAGGGGAACTGCTTCTCAAGATCACCCTTGCCGTTGAGCCCGTTCGGCGTCGCATTTGCGACGAGATCCGCGTCGGCAAGCTCCGCCTTCCAGAGCTCGGGATCCCAGTCGATAAGCCTGACCTCTGTCTGCGGGCACTTCTCCTTCAGGCGCTCGACAAAAGCACGGAAGCCCGGGACCGTTTTGCTGCCCATGCGGTTGGCAACGACGATCTCCTCAACGCCCTGAAGCGCAGCCTGCGCGACCGCTGCCTTGGAAAAGCCGCCCATACCCATAACAAAAACCTTGCGGATAGGACGATGCGCCGTGTTGCGTTCCTGGACGGCGGTCCAGAATCCGATGCTGTCAGTGTTATAGCCGATAAGTTTTCCGTTATCATTCTGCACGCAGTTGATCGCGCCGGTAAGTGCAGCCTCATCGCGTATCTCATCAAGGTGATTGAAAACAAGCTCCTTGAGCGGCATGGTGAAAACATAGCCCTTGAGCCCCATGAAGCGGAGCGAGCGCATCATCTCGTCCACATGATTGGGATCGCACCTGACGGCGAGGAAAACCTTGTCCATTCCGCAGCGGCGGAAGGAAGAATTGTGGATAACAGGAGACATCGAATGTTCAATAGGGTCTCCCAAAATCGCATACACGTCCGTCTTTGCATTGACAATAAAGTTCTTCATTCCGCTGCCTCCTCGCAGTAGTTTCATTTTGTTATGTGAAAACGTTTTCAAATAACATGCAAACGTTTTCTTGTTTTCTAAAAGAAATGGGCTTGCCAGTTTTTTGTCCTCTAACACGCCCTCTTCTTTTTGCGGCCGCGCAGGCGCAGTCCTGCTATGCCGCCAATCATATATCCAACGGCTGAAGTCCGTCCTTCCAGCCGACCGAGTCACGCTCAACAATCCTTACCGGGTAAACCTTCTGATCGCAGTGCGGCGGTATCCTTTTTTCTATCATGTCAATGAGTGTCTTTGTCGCATCCCGCGCCATCGCTTCGAGCGGCTGTTCAATGGAGCTGAGCCGGCAGCTCGCAGAGAACGCGGCGTTATCATAGCCAAGCAGCGAAATGTTATTAGGGATAGAATACCCCAAGGAATTGATCGTCATCATCGCGCTGTAAGCCAGCGGGTCGCTCAAGGCAAACACGGCTTCCGGCAGGCGCTTGTATTTATCATAAAACTGCTGAAGGCAGCTCGCGCCGTCCTCCATGCCGTCCGTAACGCCCTTGAGAAGCATCTTCTCATCAAGCTTCAGGCCATATTCCTTCATGGCTTCGATGCAGCCCGCCAGGCGCTGCTGATACAGAATAAGATCAAAGCGGCCGTAGATTATGGCAATGTCCCTGAACCCGCGCTCAAGCAGATATTTCATGCCGAGATATCCGCCCTCTTCGTTCTTTGCGACGACGGAATTTGCCGGACCGTCCATCTCTCTCATAAGGCACATCATGGGAAAGCCATGATCGCGCATGCGGAGAAGCTCAGTATTCTTCCCGCAGCACAGCCCCGTGGAAACGAGAAAGCCGTCAGCCATCGTGCCCTTGAACTTGTCAATATACTCCGACTCGCGCTCGCAGTTCTCCATAGTGTTGCAGAACAGCACAAAGTACCCATGCTTCTGGGCTTCGTTTTCAACGGTCATAGCCAAGGTGGGGTATATCGCGTTTTCCATATTCGGAATGAGGAAGGCAATGGTATTAGTCTTGCCCTTCTTCAATGCGCGCGCAAAGGTATTGGCCTTGTATCCGGTCTCTTCAATTGCCTTTACTACCCGCTGCTTCGTTTCTCTGTCAACAGGGGCAGTTTCATTCACAACTCGGGATACAGTGCTTACCGAAACGCCGGCAAGCTTTGCAACATCACGTATATTTGCCATAAGCCTCTCTTGTGTAATGAAAACGTTTTCAAGAATCTTACAAGTACATTTCTTTTGTTAAAAGGATAGCACTTTTTCTTTCGTCAAACAAGTGTGAGTTATGACAAATCTAGGCAAGTAATTTTGTCATATGTTCCAATTTGTCTTGTCGGTTTCTTCGCAGGGTCGAGGTGGGAAAGGAGGAGCAGCGAATACAAAAACCGACTCAAATCCCCACAAAGTGGGTTTGAGTCGGGAAGGAAAAACAATGCCATCGGTCGATCTGGTGCCGCTTGCGGCGGCTGATGACCTTATGGTATTGTTTTGACGCAGTGGTGCCGGTGACCGGACTCGAACCGGTATACTGTTGCCAGCGAGGGATTTTAAGTCCCTTGTGTCTACCATTTCACCACACCGGCAGGTGTATATAACAATTTACCACTCATTGGCCGGTTAGTCAAGTCATGGGTGGACTATTGATTTACTATCAGGCCAATGGGCGGTAAAGGAACTTTTTTACAAATGGCGCGTCTATATAGCCGATCGACAGATCCAAAACGGAATGCGGAGGTACATGAATGCAGCAAGCTGTTTCACTGATGCTCACCGGTATATGGATGCTGGTGCTGATAAACGAAAGCGCGCGGATGACCGCGCTGCCCGAGACGAAGTCCCCAGCCTATATCGACGGCACAATAGAATCGCCGTCGGTTGACAGAAGCACTGAAAATTGAATATAACCACAGCTATGAAGCCCGGAGTTATCCGGGCTTCAATTGCGTTATGGGCTTTAACTTTGACAGCCTTACACGTCCGCGTCGCGCAGGACCTTGCCGGCCATCACGCGTGTGCCGAGCAGCCAGACGATATCGTTATCCTGAATGGTCATATTTACGTCCGGCTGGACAATGGGCAGGTTGCCGCGCTGCAGGCCGAGGATCATGCAGTCATAGTTCTCGCGGATGCCGCTGTCCTTTATGCTGCGCCCATCAAGGGAGTCTCCCTTATTGACGTGCAGCGCATAGGAATACAGGCCGCCCTCCGCCTCGCTCTCGGAGCCGATATATTCTCTGAGAGTCGGCGCGTCGGTGCACTCCTCAAGGCCGAGGCTGAGACGCAGCGTGCGCAGGTTCTCCCGCTCTCCGACGACATAGATCGTGTCCCCGGCGGAGATCGAAGTACTCCCGGCGGGCATATTCTTTCTGCGCTTGCCGTGGACAAGCTTTATAACGTTGACGCCGAAGCGGCGGCCCCAGCCGAGAGCCTTTAGGCTCTGCCCGGCAAAGCCGGCAGGCAGAGAGAAGGAATCCACACAGAGCTTTTCATCGAGCCACTGTTCGTATTCACCGCTGTCGGAGAAGTGCTGGAGCTGACGCTCGTTGAGGTTCGTAAGGAAGCGCGCCTCAACATTTAGATAAGCCGAGGCAAGCCAGCCCATACGCGAGGCAAGCAGCAGCGCCGCGACTATGACCGGCAGCAGCCATGCGCTGCCGATTCCGGCAATGTTCCGAAGCGGAATGAAAGCGATAAGAGCGATGAGCAGTATCCTTATCCCGGACAGCGCCATAAGCGGCAGGCGGAAGCTGCGCTTTTTCATCCACAGCACAGTATAATGCGGAGAGCGCGTATCAAGCATGGGGCGTATAAACAGCGCCATGCCGAGATAAATCACTGCGAGCGTGACGGCCTTCGCGGCAGTCTCCGACGGCAGCGCGGTCTCGAGCAGCGGCAGCAGCCAGTACCGGCCGATGATCCCGATGCCCGCCATTATGACTCCATAGAGCGCGACGGTGCGGATATAGCGGCTGAGAAAAGCAGACCAGTCGCTGTCCTGCTCCTTCTCACTCTGCTCCTCATCGGTGTAGCGCTCGAGCTTCTGGGTCAGCTTATCGGGCAGGATCTTTGCGACGAAGGCATAGATGTTATCGCTGTGCTTGATGAAGAACGGCGTTGTCAGCGTTGTGATGACGGAGACGGCAATGATGATAGGATAGATATAGTCCGCGATCACGCCGAGGGACAGACCAAGGCTCGCTATGATAAATGCAAATTCACCGATCTGCGCAAGCGAGCAGCCGCAGTGGACCGCGTTCTTCAGGCTCTGACCGGAGAGCAGTACACCCATTGAGGAGAAGAACAGCTTGCCGACGATGGTGACAAGGGTAAGGACAAAGATCGGGACTATGTACTTCACGACCATAGCCGGGTCGAGCATCATACCGACCGAGATAAAGAACACCGCGCCGAAGAGGTCCTTTACTCCCTGCGTCAGATGCTCCACACGCTCGGCATGCACCGTACCGGCAAGGAGTGAGCCCGCAAGGAATGCGCCGAGAGCCGAGGAGAAGCCGAGAGCGTCAGCCAAAAGCACCATACCGAAGCACAGGCCGAGGGAGACGACCAGCAGGGTCTCATCGCTCATGAGGGGCGAGGCCTTGTTGAGCAGCGTCGGCAGCAGATAGATGCCGAGAATGAGCCAAAGCGCGAGATATAGCACCAGCATACCGAGCTTCAGCGCAAGCGCCATACCGGAGATCCCCTGCCCGACGGAGATGGTCGAGAGGATTATCATCATGAATATTCCCGCGATATCCTCAATGACCAGCGTACCGAACACGAGCTGGGCAAAGCGCTCCTTCTGGACGCCGAGGTCATCAAATGCCTTGATGATGATAGTGGTGGAGCTCATGGAGAGCATGCCGCCGAGAAAGACGCTGTCCATCGTGCCCCAGCCGAGCGCCTGACCGACAAGGTAGCCGAAGAGCAGCATGCCGCCGACCTCGGTCAAGGCGGTGATGATCGCCGTGCCGCCGACGCTCACAAGCTTATGGAGATTGAACTCCAGCCCTAGACCGAACATGAGGATTATGATGCCGATCTCGCTCCATGTGCTTATGGAAGCACTGTCGGTGACGTTGAAGAAGAACGGCATGTACGGGCCGATCAGGAAACCCGCGAGTATATAGCCCAAAACGAGCGGCTGATTCAGCTTTTTGAAAATGACGGTGACGATGCCACCGGTCAGAAGTATGACAGCAAGGTCGGAAATAAGTTCAGGCAGATGCAATATTAGTCCTCCGTTTCTGCCGCCGCGCCGCATCACGGCCCGGCAGTGATTTCTTTCATGATACTATTATACTAATTTTTTCCCTGCGCACAATGGCAAGCCTGTGAATTCTTTGTTAAGATATTTTGCCGTCAAGTCCTTGAATAACGCGGGCAGATGAATTATAATCGTGCTTGGATAAATAAAACCACGCGGGGGCGCGGATCATTCGGAGCGTGACGATATGAGTACTTTCAAGGCTTTTCTGAAGAAAAAGGACATAACCGTGACATGGCAGAGGTACGGTATTGAGGCGCTCGGCGCGATGGCGCAGGGGCTTTTCTGCTCACTGCTCATAGGCACGATAATAAAGACTCTGGGCACGCAGCTCGGCGTGCAGTTCATCACAGACATCGGCACCTACGCCATGGCCGTCTCCGGCCCCGCGATGGCAGTCGCGATAGGCTACGCGCTGAAGTCGCCCCCGATGGTGCTGTTCTCGCTGGCGGCGGTCGGCTGGGCGGCAAACGCCGAGGGCGGCGCGGGCGGCCCGCTCGCAGTGCTGATAATCGCCATCGCCGCTGCTGAGTGCGGCAAAGCCGTCTCCAAGGAGACAAAGGTCGACCTGCTTGTCACGCCGGGCGTGACGATACTCGTCGGCGTGGCGCTGGCAAAGCTCATCGCCCCGCCTATCGGAACGGCGGCAAATGCGCTCGGCCTGCTGATAATCGAGGCGACGAACCTGCGCCCGTTCTTTATGGGCATTCTGGTGTCGGTGATCGTGGGCGTCGCGCTCACGCTGCCCATTTCTTCGGCGGCGATATGCTCGGTGCTCGGCCTGACGGGGCTTGCCGGCGGCGCTGCCGTGGCCGGCTGCTGCGCGCAGATGGTGGGCTTCGCGGTCATCTCCTTCAGGGAGAACGGATGGGGCGGCATCGTGTCGCAGGGGCTGGGAACCTCAATGCTGCAAATGAGCAACATCCTGAAGAACCCTCGGATATGGATCGCGCCGACGCTGGCTTCGGCTGTCACGGGGCCGCTCGCGACCTGCCTCTTTAAGCTCCAGATGAACGGCGCGCCGATAAATTCTGGCATGGGCACCTGCGGAATGTGCGGGCCGATCGGCGTGATAACCGGCTGGTTCGAGCCTTCCGAGGCAGCACTTGCGAGCGGAGCCGCGGCAATAGCTCCGGGCGCGTTCGACTGGATAGGGCTTGCGCTAATAGCCATTGTCCTGCCGGCAGTGCTCTCGTTGCTCTTCAACGCCGTGCTAAGGAAGCTCGGCTGGGTGCACGACGGCGACATGAAGCTGTCGTAAAATCGAAAATAAGATATAACAACAAATCCCTGCACCGGGTGTTCCTGTGCAGGGATTTGTTGTTGACGGCCTCAGCCGTAGAGCAGCTCGAAGCTGTCATAATGGTCGCCGGTGTAATAGATAAGGCCGTCATTGGAAAAGACTATGCGCTCCGCTCCGCGTGACGTTGCGCCGAGGGTATTGATATCGCACTCTGTCCATGTCCGTCCCGGGGCATCGGGCAGGAGCCCCTCGCGGTTGCCGAAGCGGTCACCGCCAATGCACTTCCCCGGCAGGTAATCCTCGAGCGAGCCTCCCTCCCAGCCGGCTTTCTTTGCCTCATCCTTCGTGACGAAGTTCGACGGCAGGCAGCCGTAGGCGTGAATATAGAGGGCGACGTCCTCCTTGGTGGTATAACTGCCGTCCTCCTGTATCTGCACAGTGTCAGACTCCGCGGGTTCAGCGGCAGTATCGTCAGAAGGGCTGTCCGTCGGCGTGGTGACGAAGATAGCGGTCGGGCCGTCGGCACCGCCGATGACACCGACGCTCGTGCTCTGCTCCCCTGGCAGGAGCGCAAAGATGAGCAGCGCCGCGAGTATTATTATGGGCAGGATTTTCTTCAGTTTCAAATCGATCAACTCCTGCGGCTATGATAACACACGGCGGCGGCTTATGCAATGCTGCCATTTATCAAAAAAGAGTACACGCTTGTCAATAGCGGCGTACTTGTCTAAATAAACATAAAGGGTCGTTACAAACATACTGCCGTGACTGTCTGCTTTGTAGCTCCATACAAATGTTTTGTTTCCATTTTGTTTAATCTAGACAAACTAAATGCTTTAATATATAATATACGCAGATGATTGTGAAAGAAATAATTTTAACAATTTCTAAACAGCTTTACCGGAAGGATGGAAAAGATGTACAAATTCGATACAAAAGTCCAGCATCTCAAATATAAGGTTCTGCGCACGGTCGCAAAGCACGCGTGGGACTCTGATTTCTACGAAACGTTTCTTGACATCCCGAAAGAAATAATCCCCGGCAAGACGCCGACGATGCGCTGCTGCGTATACAAGGAGCGCGCGATACTGGCAGAGCGCGTCAAGCTAGCCGCGGGCGGAGACAGAAACAACCCGAACGTCATTGAAGCGCTCGACATCGCCTGTGATGACTGCCCTACCGGCGGCTACACCGTGACCGAGGCCTGCCGTGGCTGTATCGCTCATCGCTGCGAGGATGCCTGCCCGCGCGGCGCGATAACGCATGACGAGTTCCACCACGCGCACATCGACAAGAGCAAGTGCATCAACTGCGGCAGGTGCGCCGCCGTCTGCCCATACTCCGCGATATACAACCGCAAGCGCCCCTGCCAGAACGCGTGCAAGATAGGCGCGATATCCATGAACGAGGACGGCACCGTCAAGATCGACAACAGCAAGTGCATCTCCTGCGGTGCGTGTGTTTACCAATGCCCGTTCGGCGCGCTGTCGGATAAGTCCTTCATCCTCGACGCGATAAAAATGCTCAAAAACTGTGACCGCGTTTACGCGGTAGTCGCCCCGGCAATAGTCAGTCAGTTTACCTACGCAAAGCCCGGTCAGGTCATCACTGCCATCAAGGCGCTCGGATTCTGCGGCGTGCTTGAGGCGGCGCTCGGCGCGGACATGGTCGCGTACAATGAGGCCGCTGAGCTTGCCGAGCGCGGCTTCCTCACCAGCTCCTGCTGCCCGGCGTTCGTGAGCTATATCCGTAAGAGCTTCCCGGAGCTTCAGGAGAATATATCGCACAACATGTCCCCGATGGCTACGATAGCAAAGCGCATAAAAGAAAAAGACCCCGAGGCAAAGACGATATTCATTGGGCCCTGCACGGCGAAAAAGGGTGAGTTCCAGCTCCCGGAGGTACGCAAGTACGTCGACTGCGTGCTCACCTTTGAGGAGCTCCAAGCCATGTTCGACAGCCGCGAGCTTGATGTGGCCGGAATGGAGGAGACGTTGCTCAACAACGCTTCCGGATACGGGCGCATATTCGCCCACTGCGGCGGTCTTGCCGAGGCTGCCGCAGTGGCGCTGAAGGAACAGGGAATAGACTTTGAGCTCAAGCCGCTCAGCTGCAACGGCATTGAGGAGTGCAAGCATGCGCTGCTGAAGGCCGCGAGAGGAAAGCTCAACGCAAACTTCATTGAGGGCATGGCATGCGTCGGCGGCTGCGTGAACGGCGCGGGCTGTATGACACACCATGAGAGAAACCGCGTAAAGGTCGACGCGCACAGCCAGCAGGCACAGCTCAAGAGCATTGCGGACTCCCTCTCCTCCGCCGTCGAGATCGACAAGGGGCTTGCGGAAAAGGCCGGCGGCAAGATCTGATAAGCTGTTGACTTGACGCGGCATGCCGGTTATTGTATATTTAATGTGACCCCGCGCGCGGGGTGAGAATATACATCCGTCCGGAGGACATGCCATGGATAACAGGACAAGCAAGCAGAACTATTACCTCGACATTGCCGATGCCGTGCTTGAGCGCTCCACCTGCCTGCGCCGCAAATACGGCGCGATAATCGTGCGCAATGACGAGATCATCTCCACCGGCTATAACGGCGCGCCGCGCGGCAGACGCAACTGCTCAGACCTCGGCACATGCACACGCGAAATGCTGAGGATACCCTCCGGTGAGCGCTACGAGCTATGCCGCTCCGTCCACGCTGAGGCAAACGCGATCATCTCCGCATCCCGGCAGGACATGATAGGCGCATCGCTCTACCTCGTAGGTCGCGACGCCGCGACAAATGAACTGCTCACCGACGCGATGAGCTGCTCAATGTGCAAGCGGCAAATCATAAACGCCGGGATAGACCGGGTCATCATCCGCATAACCCCGACCGAGTACCGCACGATTCCCGTGAGCGACTGGGTCGAGAACGACGACTCGATATTCTCATTTTAAATATAAAGCGGCGCTACCTATGTGTAAACATGAGCAGCGTCGTTTTTGCATCTCCGCGTGATACAAAATTTCATTCTTTGTATATTGCCCGGAACAATTTTGCGTTATATAATAACGGCAGTGGATAGGCAATATTTTCACAAGGAGGAGTACAAATGAGCAAAAACGTTATATTCTGTTATTCCGGAAGCGGCAACTGTCTCGATATCGCAAAGAACATCGCAAAGCGCCTTGGCGACACAGACATTGTCATGATGCGCGCAGAGCCTGAGGTGAAGGATGTGCGCGGGGCAAAGCGTGTGGGCTTTGTGTTCCCCTGCTATGCGGGCGGTCTGCCCGGCGATGTGGAGAAGTTCGTCTCCATGCTGCGCGTCGACCCCGAAAGCTACACCTTCGGCGTCGTGAGCTACGCTGGCTACCCCGGCGTGGGTATGGCGAAGATCAATGACATCGTGCCGCTGGATTACTGGGCGGGCATATCCCACCAGTGCTCCTGCATATGGCTCATGCCGCACACCCTGATGCTGCCGATGCTCGACGCTTCGAGGGCGCAGGAACGCTCCGAGAAGCTGGCAGCGAAGATTGCGGACGACGTTCTCTATGTCAAGCACCTCAGCGGGCATCCGCTGTCGAACCCCGTGAACGCGCTCGAAGCGAAGGCATGGCCGATGCTCTCGGGCAAGAAGGCCGCAAAGATGACCGTGACTGACAACTGCGTCGGCTGCGGCCAGTGCGCAAGGCTCTGCCCGCGCGGGAACATCAGCATTGTGAACGGCAGGGCCAGCATCGGCGCGAATTGCATCGGCTGCCTGAGTTGCCTGCAGTACTGCCCGAAGCAGGCGATAAACATGGGCGGTGCGACCGTCAAGCGTGAGCGCTACCACAACCCCAACGTTTCCGCCGCCGACCTCTGCCAGAAGGTCATACACATCGACTGATAACACCAGACGTCAAAAATACTCCCAAAGCCGATGGCTTTGGGAGTATTTTATATATCCGGTTTTCAGCTGTTGAGGTACTTGATCGCGATGCTCACAAAGCCTTCTGCACCGGCCTTGATGGCTTCGGGCTTGAAGATGCACTTGGAGCTGTGCAGGGCGTAGGTCTCCTCGCCGGTGTACTGCTCGCAGTTGAGCCACATGAGCGCTGCGGGAGTACCGGTGGCAAGACCGTAATAGCTGAAGTCCTCGGAACCGGAGGCGGGCTCGTCCAGCCAGACGACGCTGTTCTCGCCGAGCTCCTCGGTGAGGGTCTCGCTGATGAGGTCGATTAGCTTGTCATCGTTCTCAACGCAGGCATAGCCGGTCAGTGCCTGAACATCGACCTTGCAGCCGGAGAGCGTCTCGACGCCCTTGGCGATGGCAAAGGT